>CAYYDD010000031.1:0-17448 GCA_964470515.1 uncultured Eubacteriales bacterium
TACCAAAGCCCCTGTTTTCGCCTAACGAAAACAGGGCTTCTTTGACAGACTGAACGGAGCGTGTGCATTTTGCACACGCTCCGTTTTTTGTGATGATTACTTCTTATTGAAGCTGTCCTTCAGCGATACCGAGCGGTTAAACACAGGATGCTCGGCGGTGCTGTCCACGCTGTCGATGCAGAAGTAGCCGAGCCGCAGGAACTGGAACGCGGCAGGCGCTTCGGCAGGGAGAATCGAGGCCTCCACCTTGCAGCTTGTCAGCGTTTCCAGTGAGGTCTCGCTTAGGCAATCGAGGAAGCTCTTGTCGCCGCCCTCGGGCTCCACGTCGTTAAACAGCGAGCTGTACAGCCGCACCTCGGCCTCCTTGGCCGTCGCCGCGTCTACCCAATGAATGGTGCCGCGTACCTTGCGACCGTCCGGCGTGTTGCCGCCTCGGGTCTCGGGGTCGTAGGTGGCCAGAATTTCCACCACGTTGCCCTGCTCGTCCTTAACGCAGCCCGTGCAGCGCACGATGTACGCGGATTTCAGACGCACCTCGTTGCCGGGGAACAAGCGGAAATAGCCCTTGACCGGCTCTTCCATAAAGTCATCCTGCTCCACCCACAGCGAACGCGAGAACGACACGGGATGCGTGCCGCGCTCGGGGTAGGAGGGGTGATTTTCCATCGCAAAGGTCTCGCTCTCACCCTCGGGATAGTTCGTGATGGTGAGTTTGACGGGACGTAGCACCGCCATAGCACGGGTGGCATTCTCGTTCAGGTCTTCGCGCAGGCAATGCTCCAGCAACGCGACCTCCACGGTGCTCGGCACCTTGGCAACGCCGACGCGCTCGATAAAGCCGCGTACTGCTGCCGGTGTGTATCCGCGGCGGCGCAGTCCCCGCAGCGTGGGCATACGCGGATCGTCCCAACCCGATACGTAGCCCTCCTCTACCAGCTGGCGGAGCTTTCGCTTGGACATCACCGTGTAGTTGATATTCAAACGCGCAAACTCGATCTGACGCGGCTTGCCGGGCAGATGGGCGTTCTCGACCACCCAGTTGTACAGTGGGCGGTGATCCTCAAATTCCAGTGAGCAGAGAGAGTGGGTGATGCCCTCAATGGCATCCTCCAAGGGGTGCGCGAAATCGTACATCGGATAGATGCACCAGCGGTCACCCTGACGGTGATGCCGTGCGTGGTTAATACGGTAAATGACCGGGTCACGCATATTGAAGTTGCCGCTGGCAAGATCGATCTTAGCACGCAACGTCATCGCACCGTCCGCAAATTCGCCCGTGCGCATACGCGCGAACAGATCGAGGCTTTCCTCGACGGGACGGTCGCGGTAGGGGCTGACGGCGGGGTGTGTCAGATCACCGCGATTGGCACGCATCTCATCGGGGGACAGCTCGCACACGTAGGCCAGTCCCTTTTTGATGAGCGACACCGCGATATCGTACATCGTTTCAAAGTAATCGGAAGCGAAGTAGAAACGGTCATCCCAATCGTAGCCAAGCCAGTGGATATCCTCCTGAATGGCATCCACATACTCCTCGTCTTCCTTGGTGGGGTTGGTATCGTCCATACGCAGATTACAGATACCGCCGTACTTGACTGCTGTGCCGAAGTCGATGCAGATCGCCTTGGCGTGGCCGATGTGCAGATAGCCGTTCGGCTCGGGCGGGAAACGGGTGTGCACCTGCATACCGCCGCAGCGGCCGCCGGGCTTGATCTCCTCGTCGATAATGTCGTGAATAAAGTTGCCGCCCATTTCGGTGGCGGGGATACGTTCTTCAGCCATAATGCTTCCTCCTCACAGAGCCTTGGCGGCTGCCTTCAGCCGCGCTGTGATCTCGTCCGTGCCGAGTAGGCTCATAATACCGCACAGATCCGGCGTGTTGCGCCGTCCCGTCACCGCCACACGGATGACAGTGCTCACATCGCCGGCGTGACCCTTGTAGGTCTCCGGTTGCTTTTTGTATTCCTTGATCTCGGGGCAGAAGCCGAGCTGCGGGCACAGTGCCTTGATGGTATCAAACCACGTCTGCTTCTCCTGCGTCGGATCGTACACGGCAGGGTACGCTGCCAGAATGGCACGGATATCCTCTGCTGCCAGCTGCTCCGGCCACGGGTATTCCGTGGGGCGCTCGAAAAAGTAGGCCGTGTAGGCGGGCACCTCGCTCCAGTGGGCGATATCCTTACGCGGTTTCGGACCGCCGCGGTCGATGGCGAAAATGCCGCGCGCAAAATCGGGATCAGCCGTCAGCTTGTCGTAGAAGGCGGCATCCTGCTCCCTGGCCCACGCGAGCACGGCCGTGAGGACCGTGTCGGCATCCATACCCGCAATGACGTTTTTGCTCACGTCGTTGAGCTTATTCAGGTCGAACAGCGCACCCGATACGCTCATTTTCTTGAGATTGAATGGGAACGCGCTGCGCGGCTTGTCCGCATTACAGCGGCGCCATTCCTCGTAATCGCTGTTCGCGATGGTTAGCAGGTATTCCTGCACGCTGTCGGCCGGATAGCCCTGCTCGGCGTAGAAATGCACCGCCGCTTCGGGATCCTTGCGCTTGGACAGCTTTCGCTTGCCGCCGTTATCCTCTTTCATAATGGGGCTGACATGCGCATATTTGGGCGGCTTGACACCCAGCACACGGAACAGCTGCAGATGGATCGGCACCGAGGCGATCCACTCATCACCGCGGATGACGTGGGTGGTACGCATCAGGTGATCGTCCACCGCGTGGGCGAAGTGATAGGTGGGGATACCGTCGGACTTCAGCAGCACGATATCTTGATCGTTCTCCGGCATCTCGATGGTGCCCTTGATAACGTCATCAAACCTCACGCGGTGCGATTCGTCGCCGGGCGAGCGCAGACGCAGCACGTACGGCAGCCCCGCGCGTACCTTTTCGATGGCTTGCTCGGGTGTCAGCGAACGGCAGGATGCGTACTCACCGTAATAGCCGGTGCGCAGCTTTTTCTCCTCCTGCCCGGCACGCACGGCCTCTAGGTCCTCAGCGGTGCAGAAGCACGGGTAGGCGAGGCCCTGCAACAGCAGGGATTTTGCAAAGACGTGGTACAGTGGGGCGCGGTCGCTCTGGCGGTAGGGACCGTAATCGCCGGTTTCCTTACCGGGAGCCTCGTAGCCCTCGTCGATGGTGAGACCGTATTGGCGCAGGCCTGCCAGAATATCCGCCGCGCCGCCGTCGACCTCGCGCTTCTTATCTGTATCCTCCAAACGGAAGTAGAACACACCCTTCGACGCTTGCGCGGTCAGGAAGTTGACGGTGGCGGTAAACAGCACCCCCAGATGCAGGTAGCCCGTGGGCGAGGGGGCGATACGCACCACACGCGCACCGTCGGGCAGATGCCGTGTGGGGTAGCGTTGTTCCAGATCCTCGGGCGTTTCGGTTACATCCGGGAACAGCAGATCGGCTAATTCTTGCAGGGCGCTCATAGGGATCCTCCTAAATTTCAGACATATATTATATATATTACAATTTTTGGTTGAAAAAGTCAATGTAAGTATGGTATTATAAGAAAAAGATTTTGTGCTGAGGATGATTTTTGATGCAAGAACTGGCAAAACCCGTGGAAACCGAGTACCTGCCACGTGCTCTCAGTTGTATTCAGCCCACCGGTACGCCCACCTTGGGCAACTATCTGGGGGCACTGCGCAACTGGGTGTCGATGCAGGATTCGTTTGAATGCTTTTACGCGGTGGCGGATCTTCACGCCATCACCGTCCGTCAGGAGCCGACCAAGCTACGCCAGCAGATCCGCGAGATGTTCGCGTTGCTGCTTGCCATCGGTCTGGATCCCGATAAATCGCTGTTGTTTGTGCAGTCGCAGGTGCCGGAGCACGCACAGATGGCGTGGCTCTTATCCTGCCATACGCAATTCGGTGAGCTGTCCCGTATGACCCAATTTAAGGACAAATCGGCCAAGCACGCCGATAATATCAATGCCGGTCTGTTCACCTATCCCGCGCTGATGGCGGCGGATATCCTCCTGTATCAGCCGCAGTATGTTCCGGTGGGTGAGGATCAGAAGCAGCATTGCGAGCTGACGCGTGATCTCGCGCAGCGCTTCAATAATCTGTACGCCAATACCTTCGTGGTGCCGGAGCCGTACATTATGAAGACGGGCGCGCGGGTGCGTTCGTTGCAGGATCCCACTAAAAAGATGTCCAAGTCGGATGAAAACCAGAATTCGTTTATCTCGCTCAAGGACGATACCGACACCATTCTCCGCAAGTTCCGCCGCGCCGTGACGGACAGCGAGGCCAAGGTGCGTTACGCCCAGGGCAAGGACGGCATCAATAACCTGATGGAGATTTACTCCGCCGTGACCGGCAAGACGATGGAGGCCATCGAACAGGAGTTTGACGGCCGCGGCTACGGCGATTTTAAGACGGCTGTCGGCGAGGCTGTCGCCGCAGAGCTGGCTCCTATTCAGGAGCGATTCGCCGTGTTGATGCAGGATAAAGCGCAGTTGGAGGTACTGATGAAGCAGGGGGCGGAAAACGCGTCCCGCGTTGCCGGTCGCACGCTTGCCAAGGCGATGAAAAAGCTTGGCTTCGTGCAGGTGTAAAAAAGAATAAGAAAGCCGTCGGACAAGCTGTCCGGCGGCTTTTGCATATATTGTTGAGGTTACGGAACCTTCAGTTTTGGTAATCAAGTCTCCTATTCGAGGTTTTAAGAAGCAACGGGTGCGGGGATTGATTCCCTGCGCCCGTTAGCTATTGCAAAATATGGGGGAAACTGATATAATAAAATATAGGAGTTGATATCTATGCATTCTTTCTTTGCGATGTTATCGCGGATGAAGCATATCGACCGCTGGGTGCTGATGCGCAATACCAAGCGGGAAAATATTTGTGAGCATTCGCACGATGTGGCGGTGCTCGTTCACGCGTTGGCTCTCTTGCACAACCGCCGTTTTTGCGGGAACGTCGACGTGGAACACTGTGTGTTGCTGGCGTTGTACCACGATGCGACCGAGATATTGACAGGCGATATGCCTACACCGGTGAAGTACGACAACCCCGAATTGCAGGCCGCGTACAAACAACTGGAGACGGTGGCGGCCAACAAGCTGGTATCCAAGCTACCGGAGGATCTGCAACCGGATTACCGTGCTCTGCTGCTCCCGGAGGACAGCGAGGAGCAGCGGCTCGTAAAGGCTGCGGACAAGCTGGCGGCGCTTATCAAATGCATTGAGGAAGTGAAGCAGGGCAACCGCGAGTTTGAAACGGCGCGGCACTCGGTTGAGAACGCCATCCGTGAGCTGCATCTGCCCGCAGCGGAGTGCTTTTTGGAGGAATTTCTCCCGGCGTATGAACTGACGTTGGATGAATTATAAAAAAGTCTCCCTCAATGAGGGAGATGTGTTTCGCCGCAGGCGAAAGACGGAGAGAGTTTCAATGGGTCACAATGCTTGTCGTTAACTCTCTCCGTCTCGCTAGCGCTCGACAGCTCCCTCAGAGAGGGAGCTTTTTTAATTCAAGCCCTGCTCACCTGTTCGGGTGAACAGAGCGGAAACGGCATCGCGCAGCAGGCGATGCTCCGGCTGCTCCAAGGCGGCGTCGCGCTCGTGCAGCGAGCGGGCGGCGGCCTGAGCCTCGTGTAGCAGTGTCATATCGCCGAGCAGGTCGGCGATCCTGAGATCCGGCAGGCCGTGTTGACGGTTACCAAAGAAATCGCCCGGACCGCGCAGTTGCAGATCGGCATCAGCGATTTTAAAACCGTCGGTGGTCTCGCACATCACCTTTAAGCGGCGCACTGCCTCGGCATTTTTGGCATCCGAAATGAGGATGCAGGTAGAGGCGTATTTGCCGCGCCCGACGCGTCCGCGTAGCTGGTGCAGCTGTGCCAGTCCGAAGCGGTCGGCGTTTTCCACCACCATCAGCACCGCGTTGGGCACGTCCATACCCACCTCGACCACCGTGGTGGAGACGAGTAGCGACAAGCGGTTTTCGGCAAAATCGCGCATCGTTTGGTCTTTATCCGTGGCTTTCATTTTGCCGTGCAGCAGCCCGACGGAATAGCCCTTGAACGGGCCGTTGGCGAGCTGTTTGGCATAGGCCTCGGCGGAGACGAGATCGGTCTCGCCCTCCTCTACCAAGGGACAGACGAAGTAGGCCTGCCGTCCCTCATCCAGGAATTTACGGATATAGCCGTAGGCGCGTTCACGCTTTGCCGTGTCGATGGCATAGGTCGCAATTGGTGTGCGACCGGGCGGCAGCTCGTTAAGCACCGATACGTCCAAGTCACCGTACACCATCAGCGCCAACGTGCGGGGGATGGGGGTGGCGGACATCACCAGCAGATGCGGGTGCATGCCCTTAGCGGCCAGCGCGGCGCGCTGACGAACACCGAAGCGGTGCTGTTCATCGGTAATGACAAGTCCCAGCGCGGCAAACTGTACCGACTCCGACAGCACGGCGTGTGTGCCGACCAATAGCTGACATTCGCCGCTTTCCACCTGTTCCAGCACCGTGCGCTTCTGCGCTTTAGTGAGCGAGCCGGTGAGCAACCCGACGCGGACGTTGGATTTATCCGCAAACAGCTTTTTCAGCGACTCTTGATGTTGCCTTGCTAATATCTCGGTGGGGGCCATAATGACGCACTGCCAGCCGTTGCGGATGGCGGTATATGCCACACACGCCGCCACGGCGGTCTTGCCGCTGCCCACGTCGCCCTGCAACAGACGATTCATCGGGGCAGGGCGGCGCATGTCCTCCACACAATCCGCCACAGCACGGCTTTGGGCACCGGTAAGCGTAAAGGGGAGAGACTCGCAAAATTCCGCGGTGTAATCGCGGTGGATGCGCACGGCGGTCTCCGCCAAGCTGCGTCCCTTGATGCCGAGTAGCCCTAACTGCAACAGCAACAGCTCCTCGAACACCAAGCGGCGGCGGGCGGTCTCCAGGGCATCACGGTCGGCGGGGAAGTGGACGTTATCCAACGCGTACCGCCGCGTGCATAGCTGATACTTGCGGCGCAGGGCATCGGGCATTAGGTCGCGGTCGAGTTGCTCGGACAGTGCCAGCAACGCAGACGATACGAGCTTTTCAAGATATTTGGAGTTTAGCCCGGCGGTCAGTGGGTAGATGGGGCGGATACGCGCCCCGTTCTCTGCCGATTCGATGAGCGGGGAGGACATTTCCGGCACGTTGCCGCCGGTGAGCGTGCCGAAGAACAGATACGCCTGCCCGGACCTGATCTTTTGCGCGGCGTACGGATTGTTGAACAGCGTGACACGCATCAGTGAGGTGGCATCGGACACCGAAAAGGTATATAGTGTCAGCCCTTTGCGGATACGCCGCTCTACGGGAGGGGCCAGTGCCGTGCCGCGCACGCAGCAGCTTTGACCGCGCGGTGCCTCGGCGATGGAGAGGACGGCCGACCAGTCCTCGTACTGGCGGGGATAATGCGTCAGCAGCTCGCCGACGGTGGTGATCCCCAGCTTGGCTAGCAGCTCGGCGCGCTTTTCGCCTACGCCCTTGAGATATTGTACCGAAGTATTCCACGTGAGCATTGCCATCCTCCTCTCGTATCATCACAACTGACGCACTCAAGCCTGCCTAAAACGGCGGATTTGCGGCTTGTTATCATTGCAAGGCGGGAGTCTTACTTCTTCTGCCATACCCCAAATCATCCCAAAGCCGTCCGTTTATAGGTCGGAGAATTTACTTTGAGGCAATGGTGTGGGATGCAAGGCGAAAACGCAGGTTATCCTTTCGGATTTACTTTAATGTAGCAGACGCAGCATTTCCTCAAAGCAAATCGGGTTCGAGTGCGTCAGTTGTGGTTAATAAAAGCCGATAACGCACGGGCGTTATCGGCTTTTTGAGTGTTCTGCTTATTCGATGGAAATGAAGTAGTAATACACAGGCTGGCCGCCGCAAACGACGGTGACATCCACCTCGTTGCCGAGCTTCGCCGCCAAGGTCGCACGTACGGTTTCCGCCTCTGCCTCGGTGACGCCCTCACCGAACAGCAGAGTGATGAACGAAACGTCCTTGCCGGACAGACGACGCGCGGTCGCCATATTGCGGGTAAGCTTCACAGCCGCATGGGTGATGTCGGTATCGGTAAAGGTCAGCTTGCCGTTATCCAGCGCAAGGATATCACCCTCGTGGATGGCGCGGTTTTCAAAATCGCTGTCGCGCGCGGCAAACGTAACAGAACCGGTGGACACGTTATCCGCCGCTTTCATCATCGCGGTGAGGTTCTGCTCCACCTCAGCGTCGGGGTCAAAGCCCAGCATCGCTGCGATACCCTGCGGGATGGTGCGGGTGGGAAGCACGTGCACCTCACGGTCGGCAAGCGGGATGGCCTGCTCGGCGGCGAGGATGATGTTCTTGTTGTTCGGCAACACGTACACCACCTTGGCGGGAGTGGCCTCAATGGCGTTCAGAATATCGTCCGTCGAGGGGTTCATCGTCTGGCCGCCGGACACTACCTGCTGGCAACCGAGATCGGCAAACAGCGCGGTCAGACCGTCACCGGCCGCTACCGCGACAAAGCCAAACTCTTCTTCCGGCTCCGCACGGACGGGGGCGACGGGCTGCGCCGCTCCCTCATCGCCGACCCAGCCGGCGTTTTCGTGCTGGATGCGCATATTTTCGACCTTGACGGTCTCGAACTGACCGTATTCGACGCCTTTGGAAAGGGCTTTGCCGGGATCGTTCGTGTGAACGTGAACCTTGATGATTTCCTCATCGTCCACCACCACGACGCAATCGCCGATGGATTCCAGATACGCGCGCAACTTCAGCGGATCCTTGGTGCAATCCTTATCGCGTGCGACGATAAACTCGGTGCAATAGGTGAAGGTGATCTCGGTCTCGAACGAGCCGGCGGCACTGACCTTGCGCTCGAAGGCAGGGGCGGTGGCCGGTGTGTCGCCCTCGACAATGGGCTCGCCGCGGAATACCGCCTGCATCGCGCGCAGGATGATGTACAGCCCTTGACCGCCCGCGTCCACCACGCCGGCCTTTTTCAGCACGGGCAACAGCTCGGGGGTGCGCTGTAACGAGGCATCCGCCTCGGCGCAGATGGCTGCCCATACGTTTTCCACGGAGGGATCGGACTCGCCGGCGGCGATGCCCTTCTCCGCCGCTTCACGCGCGACGGTGAGAATGGTGCCCTCGGTGGGTTTCATAACGGCTTTATACGCCGCTTCCACGCCGAGCTTTAGCGCGGCGGCCAGATCGGCACCGTTCGCTTCGGTTTTGTCCTTGAGGCCTTTGGAAAAGCCGCGGAACAGCAGTGATAAAATAACGCCGGAGTTGCCGCGGGCACCGCGTAGCAGTGCCGCCGAGGCGGTATCCGCCGTTTCGCTGACGGTGGGTTCCTGCAGACGAGCCAGCTCCCGCGCCGCCGCCGAGATGGTCATCGACATATTGGTGCCGGTGTCACCGTCGGGGACGGGGAAGATGTTGAGCTCATCGACCTGTTGCTTTTGCAGGGAAAGCGCGTTGGACGCAGAGATCATCGCGTCACGTAACTGTTTACCTTGTATCAAGCGTAGCACTCCTTTTCGGGACGTACGGGCATACCCGCCCGCTTGCCGCAGACGTTATTCGGATTTCATTCCGTCGATATACACGTTTACCCGTTTGACCGTCAGGCCGGTGGCTTCCTCCACGGTGTAGCGTACCTTGTTGACGATGCTCTTGGAAATTTCAGCAATGTTCATACCGTAAATGACGCAGATGTGCAGATCTACGACCAGCTTGCCGTTTTCGCTGCGGACACGGATGCCCTCGTCAGCAAAAGTACGACGGTAGAAAATGGAACGCAGCCCCTGCCGCGTACCGCTTTTTACCATACCGGCCACACCGTAGCACGAGGAAACCGCATTACCGATGAGGTAGGCAAAGTATTCCTGCGAGATCTCGATGGTACCCAGATGGTTTTCGATACGGATCATACAGTCAACACACCTTTCTGTGCAAGAAATTCTTGAGGGCAGCGGAGTCTCTCCGCTGAACATTCACGTTTATTATAGCGCATTTTTTTCGGATAATCAAGAGGAAATCGGAAAGAACAGTAAATTTGATAAATCATTGACAAGTGCCTATAAAATATTCTATAATACTCTAGAAAAGGAGTGACTCATATTATGGCAGACACGTTAGCACAGAAATTGATCCGTTCGCACCTGGTCTCCGGCGAGATGAAAGTCGGCGAGGAGATTGGGCTTAAAATAGATCAGACCCTCACGCAGGACGCGACCGGTACAATGGCCTATCTGGAATTTGAGGCGATGGGCGTTCCGCGTGTACGCACCGAGTGCTCGGTGGCGTATATCGATCACAACACCTTGCAGACCGGCTTTGAAAATGCCGATGATCACCGCTATATCCAAACGGTGTGCAAAAAGCACGGCTTGTATTTCTCCCGTCCCGGTAACGGCATTTGTCATCAGGTGCATCTGGAGCGGTTCGGTATCCCGGGCAAGACCCTTATCGGATCGGACAGCCACACCCCCACGGGTGGCGGCATCGGTATGCTGGCGTTCGGTGCCGGCGGTCTGGACGTGGCCGTGGCGATGGGCGGCGGTACGTATTATATCACGATGCCGAAGATGGTGCGAGTCAACCTGACCGGTCGCTTGCAGCCGTGGGTCGCCGCGAAGGATGTTATTCTGGAAGTGTTGCGCCGTATGACCGTGAAGGGCGGCGTGGGTAAGATCGTGGAATACGGCGGCGAGGGTGTGCTTACGCTGTCGGTGCCCGAGCGTGCCACCATTACCAATATGGGAGCGGAGCTCGGTGCCTCCACCTCCATCTTCCCATCGGATGACGTGACCCGTGCGTTTATGAAGGCGCAGGGCCGTGAGACGGATTGGATCTCGCTGCAGCCCGATGCCGACGCGGTGTACGACGAGGTCATAGATATTGATCTCAGTGCGCTCACACCGCTGGCGGCGTGTCCTCATTCGCCGGATGCGGTGCGTCCCGTGTCGGAGTTGGCCGGTATCAAGGTCGATCAGTGCTGCATCGGCTCCTGCACCAATTCCTCGCTGATGGATATGCTCAAGGTGGCAGCCATTCTGAAGGGCCGCACCGTGCATCCCAACGTTAGTCTGTCCATTGCGCCCGGCTCTAAGCAGGTGTTCACGATGCTGGCGGAGAACGGCGCATTGGCCGATCTCATCGCCGCCGGTGCGCGTATTCTGGAATGTGCCTGCGGTCCCTGCATCGGTATGGGTCAGTCACCCAATTCTGCGGGTGTATCGTTGCGTACATTTAACCGTAACTTTGAAGGCCGTTCCGGCACCGCCGACGGTCAGGTCTATCTGGTCAGCCCCGAGGTGGCGGCGGCTTCCGCACTTACCGGTGTGCTGACCGATCCCCGCACGTTGGGTGAGCCGGCATTGATCACGATGCCGGAGGCGTTCCGCATCGACGATAATATGATCGTGCCGCCGGCACCTGAAAGCGAGATGGATGCCGTGGACGTCGTGCGCGGTCCCAACATCAAGCCTTTCCCCCGCACACAGCCGCTGGAGGAGACCATCCGTGCCAAGGTGCTGCTCAAGGTGGAGGATAACATCACAACCGATCATATTATGCCGGCGGGTGCCAAGATCCTGCCGTTGCGTTCGAACATTCCCGCGATCTCGGAGCATTGCTTCGTGCGCTGCGATCCCGAATTTCCGGCGCGCTGCCGCGCAGAGGGTGCGGGTATCGTCGTGGGTGGCTCCAACTACGGGCAGGGTAGCTCGCGTGAGCACGCGGCACTGGCACCGTTGCACCTCGGCATCCGCGCTGTGGTGGTGAAGTCGTTTGCGCGTATCCACGCTGCCAACCTTATCAATGCGGGCATTTTGCCGCTGACCTTTGCGAACGAGGCGGATTACGACCGCATCTCGTTGTATGATACGCTGTCGCTGCCGGATGTGCGCAGTCGCGTACAGAACGGTGAGCCGTTGGTGCTGAAAAACGAAACGACGGGCGAAGAATATGCGCTGAACGCTACCTTCTCCGAGCGTCAAACGGCCATTTTGCTGGCGGGCGGTCTGCTGGACTATACTCGCGAGCAGCAGTAAGAGGACACAGTATGAACGAAAGGGAAACGGCGATCTCGATGTCGGTGGTGCGCCGCCTGCCGCGCTATTACCGCTTTTTCTGCGAGTTGAGAGACAGCGGGGTCACCCGCATCTCGTCGCGGAGCTTGGCGGAGCGTATGGGCGTGACGGCCTCGCAGATCCGTCAGGATCTCAACTGCTTCGGCGAATTTGGCCAGCAGGGCTACGGTTACCCGGTCGAGCGTCTGTGTGAGGAGCTGAGAAGTATTCTCGGCTTCAACAGAGCCTATGGTACCATTCTGATCGGTGCCGGTAATCTGGGTCACGCGGTGGCCAATCATATGGATTTTGAAGGCAAGGGTCTGCCCCTCATCGGTATTTTTGACGACGCGTCGGCACTTGTCGGTACCCAGATGCGCGGTATCACCATCCGTTCCACCGAGGAGCTTGAGACGTTCTGTGAGCGTGAACACCCGGCGGTGGCCGCGTTGTGTATCCCGAAGGATGCGGCGCAGCAGTTGTCGGAGCGGCTCATCGCCGCCGGTATTCAGGCTTTCTGGAACTTCAGTCACTACGATATCGCGGTGGAGCATCCGGAGGTCGTGGTGGAAAACGTCCATTTGGGTGACAGCCTGATGACGCTGTCGTATTTATTGGAGCATCGATAATAAGAGGGGAGATATCATATTGCAGCAGGTGACTATTGCCGATCTGGCGATCGATATGACCAACACCGATACGGCTTTTTTTGAGCATCGCCTGCAGGCATATCTTGACCCGGGTGAACGGGTCCCCGATCTGCGCATTACCTTTACCACGCCGGAGGTCATTCCCGAGCCCGTCGGGTCAACGATAGCCTGCAATGAGCGGCTGCGTATCACCGAACTGGCGGACGGCCGCCGCTGCCGTTGCCTGTACGGTACGAAAACGGGTCGTCTGTTACAGACCATCACCTGCACGCCGGATTATGCCGAGGCGGCGATCTGTGTGCCGCGCGGCCGTCAGCACCCGACACTGACACTCACCGATTTTGAATATATGTTTACCGGCCTTGTGTTTTCAGATCGGCTGACCTCGCTCGGCGGTATGGTGTTGCACGGCTCGGCGCTGGCCTTTGACGGCAACGGCATCGTGTTTTCCGCGCCGTCCGGCACGGGTAAATCCACACACGCCGGTCTGTGGCGCGAGCAGTACGGTGAGCGCATCGTGACCATCAACGACGATAAGCCCGCTATCCGCTTTGACGCGGCGGGGCGGCCCATCGTGTACGGTACGCCGTGGAGCGGCAAGACCGAGCTGAACACCAATACCTCGGTGCCGTTGCGAGCTATCGTATTTTTGGAGAGAAAACCGCAGAACGCCATTCGGGGGCTCTCATCCACCGAGGCGCTGCTGTATATGGGGCGCGAGCTGGCACTCCCGTATTACGACGAAGCGCTGTGCGAATTGCTGTGGGATACTGCGGCGCGTCTGGTACAGGCGGTGCCGGTGTTTTTGCTCAGCTGTACTATCAGTAGTGAAGCGGTCTCGCTGGTGCGCGAAGCGATTGGTTTATAAGGAGAGAGGTATATGAAGATCAAAGACGGATTTGTGCTGCGGAATATCTGTAACGAGTTCATCGTCGTGGCCGTGGGTCGGCAGACGCTGGATTTCAAGGGTCTTATCAAGCTGAACGAGAGTGGTGCGTTTCTGTGGGAGCAGTTGAAAGCGGATCGCACGGAGGACGACCTACTCCAAGCACTGCTTGCCGAGTACGCGGTGGATGAGGCGACGGCCAAAGCCGATGTCGCGGCGTTCCTTACGTCGCTGAAGGAAGCGGATCTGCTGGTATGAAAACCACACAGTCGCAGGTCGCGATGGCCGAGCTGTTGCCGATGATCGAGGAGTCGTTCCGTCAGGGAATGACTGTGACGCTCGGCGTTACCGGCAACAGTATGCTACCGCTGTTCCGTCATCAGCGGGACAGCGTTATTCTGTCGGCCTGCGATCCCAAGACCTTGCGGCGGGGCGACGTCCCGCTGTATCGCCGCCCGGATGGGCGGTTCATCCTGCACCGCATCCTCAAAGTCGAGCGGGATACCTATACGCTGGCGGGGGATGCACAGAACGAGTTGGAGATCGGGTTGCCGATGGACTGTGTACTGGCGGTGATGACCGGCTTTATCCGCAAGGGCAAGACGATTAGCTGCCGCCATCCGCTGTACCGCTTGTACAGCACTGCGTGGATGCTGCTGCGTCCTGTGCGACCCTTTCTGTTTCGGGTGGGATCCCGGCTACGGAGGTGGAGATCGTGAAGGTGAACAAAGCAGCCGGAGCGTGGCTGTTTGAGAATACGCGGCGCCAGCTACCGAGTGTGTTGCTGTTGTCGGTGCTGAATGTGCTGACAGCACTCGCATACCTGTGGCTGGCTTGGCTGTCTAAAGATCTGATCGAGGCAGCGCAGATTCTGCTGACGAGCGATACCCCCCGTACGGTGTGGGAGTGCCTTGCCGACTCGGCGTTGTACGTGCCGGCACTCACGGTGGTCGCCGTGGTGATCGGTCAGGTGCTGTTGCACGCGCTTACCAGCCGTCTCAAGGTGTACGCAGCAGGCAAATTGGAGATGCGCCTGCGTGAGCAGGTGTTTTCTTCGTTGCTGTGCGCGGATCATACTGCGGTAAATACCTACCATTCCGGTGAGTTCATCACGCGCCTGACCAGCGACGTGACAGTGGTGGCACAGAGCGTGACGGGACTGGTGCCTACCGCCGCCTCGCTGATTGCCAAATTGGTCGGCGGTATCGCGGTATTGGCAACACTCGCTCCCGACCTCGCGCTCGTCATTGTGGGCGTGGGGATTGTGGCCGCCATTGGCAGTCGCTTGTACGGCGCGCGGCTGAAAAGGCTGCACAAGGCCTGTCAGGAGGCCTACGGAAAAACACGGTCGTTTATGCAGGAGACATTTGCCCATCTATTGTCGGTCAAGGCCTTTGCGAGGGAGACGGCGGTGACGGAGGGGATGAACGACCGTCAGGCTGAGCATTTTCGCTTGAAGCTGCGCCGTAACAGCGTGCAGGTGCTTGGTAGCACCGGCATGTATCTGCTGATGACTGCTGCCTATTACGTTATACTGCTGTGGTGTGTGTTTTGTCTGGCCGTCGGGACGATGACGGTCGGCACGCTGACCGCACTGCTACAGATCTTTGAGCAGATGCAAGCCCCGCTGCGCAACGCGTCGGGGCTGCTACCGCAGTATTATGCGATGCTGGCCTCGGCCGAGCGTCTGCAGCAAGCCGACAGCCTGCCTATGGAGTCGTCCGCCGCGCTTCCTGCACCGCGTGAGGCTGTGATCAACGGCTTCCGTGCGCTCACGTTGTCGGGAGTGTCCTTCGCGTACGATGACGATACGCCTGTCCTGCACGGCATTGATCTCACGGTGCGCCGCGGCGAGTGTGTGGCGCTGGTTGGTGCGTCCGGCATCGGCAAAAGCACGCTAATGAAGCTAGTGCTGGCTATCCATCCCTGCGATGAAGGCACTATCACACTGGACGGTGAGGTGCCGGTACCAGTCGGTACGGCTGCCCGCCGATTGATGGCGTATGTTCCGCAGGGCAATGCGCTGATCTCCGGCACGATCCGCGAAAACATAGCATTTTTCCGCTCTGTGTCCGACGAAGAGTTGCAAGCTGCTGTGCGGCTTTCGTGCTTGGAGGAATTTGTCGCCTCACTGCCCGAGGGCTTAGATACAATGCTCGGTGAGCACGGGCTGGGCGTTTCTGAAGGGCAGGCACAGCGTATCGCCGTGGCGCGTGCGCTACTACACGACGCGCCTGTGCTGCTACTTGACGAATGTACGTCCGCACTGGATGCCGACACCGAGGAGCGTCTGTTGAGCAATCTGCGCTCTCTTCGGGATAAGGCGGTGCTACTTATTTCACATAAGGATACCACCGTCGCCGGCAGCGATCACGTCTGGCGGTTGGAGAATGGTTGCCTGACGGCTGTGCAGTAACCGAAGGCTAACAAAATACGTCTTATTTTTCGCAAATTCTCGCCGCGGTAGAGTGAAAAAACGCCACTCTACTGCGGTCATTTATTTTGTAGAGGATACAATAGAGATAAAGAGAGTGCGAAATACAAGCACGCGTGATATACTGGGCAAGTAATCAACGCCCGCTTCGGGTGACATCAGGAGGAAAACCGTCTATGAGTTCGTACGTTCTCAGTTGCTGCTCCACGGCCGATCTGTCGAAGGAGCATTTTGAACAGCGCGACCTGCGCTACATCTGCTTTCACTACCGCCTCAACGGCACCGAGTACCCGGATGATCTGGGTCAGACCATCGCGTTCCCCGATTTTTACCGGATGATGACGGAGGGCGCCGAAACCGCTACCTCGCAGGTCAACGTGTCTGAGTACCTCGAGTATTTCTGTGCGTTGCTGGAGGAGGGCAAGGACGTGCTCCACTTGGCACTGTCCTCTGGGATTTCCGGTTCGGTCAACTCTGCCCGTAATGCGGCAGCTATTGCGTCCGAACGGTATCCCGACCGCAAGATCTACGTCGTCGATTCGCTGGCCGCGTCTGCCGGCTTTGGTCTCTTGATGGATACGCTCGCCGATATGCGCGATGCCGGTGCGACCATCGAGGAGGTGCGTGACTGGGTCGAGGCGCACAAGGGCGAGTTGCATCACTGGTTCTTCGCTACCGATCTGACCTTCTTCGTCAAGGGCGGCCGTATCTCCAAGGCGGCGGGTCTGTTCGGCGGTATTCTGGGTATCTGCCCGCTGCTGAACGTCAACGATAAGGGTCAGCTCGTGCCCCGGAGCAAGATCCGCGGTAAGCGTCAGGTCGTCCGCGCTATTGTGGATCGTATGGTCGAGCACGCCGACAAGGGCACAGCGTATGACGGTAAGTGCTATATGAGCCATTCTGCCTGCTATGAGGATGCCCGTGCCGTGGCCGATCTGGTGGAAAAGGAATTTCCCAACCTGAAAGGCAAGGTCGAGATCAACGATATCGGCACCACCATCGGCAGCCACACCGGCCCCGGCACGGTTGCTCTGTTTTTCTGGGGCGACGGCCGCACCGCGTGATTTGAGACAGTAAAAACCGGCGGGATATCCCGTCGGTTTTTCTATGTGCCGATTTTCAATTTTTTTGCACAAAGGGGAGAGGATATGGTACAGTATTCCAAGCTTTTAAAGATGGTAAACGGTGAGCAGGTCACCACCGAGGAGCAGTGGCGGCGGTACCGTCACGTAAAAACGGGTTTCCACGGCATCCGCGCGGTAGATTGGTATTTATGTATGGACTTTCGCGACGCAAAAAACGTATAATCAGCTGAAAAACCAAGCCGTCCGTCTTTCCAGTCGGAAAGACGGACGGCTCAGTCTGTCAAAGAACTTCCAATACGCCCCCGTTTCTGGTATAATAAAGGAA
>CAYYDD010000032.1:0-17317 GCA_964470515.1 uncultured Eubacteriales bacterium
TACCAAAGCCCCTGTTTTCGCCTAACGAAAACAGGGCTTCTTTGACAGACTGAACAACAAAAACGCCGCTCACCATCGGGTGAGCGGCGTTTTTGTTGTTAACTTAGTGACTGATACGGAACGCGTCGACCAGCTTTTCGGTTCGGGTCTCACCGTCCGGCTCGGGATTTTTGCCGGAGCAGTGCCCGCCTGTCAGTTGTACCTTGGTGATATCCGCGTGCGAAAGAAAACGCTTGACCGACACGTAGAACAGCTCGTTCTCCTCGGGACGGCAAGGGATATCGTTGGTGTAGTAGATGAGGAGCAACGGACGCAACTTTAAGTCGGCGTTGATGTAATACATCGGCGCCTTCTCGTCAAGATACTGCAAGCGCGTGTCCATCCCCATCTCGCGTAGCACATTAAAATGCGTGAACATCTGCGATGCATCCGAGATAAAGCCGGCGATCTCGTCAAGCTGTACACCGACCTCGTTCAAGAACGCGGGATTCATACACAGCATCATCGTCAGGTAGGCACCCGCCGACGAGCCGCCCACAAACAAACGACCGTTGCCGCCGAGCTCCTTCACCTTTTTCAGCGTGAACGCCACGGCCGACGCCGCGTCCTCGATGAACTCCGGGTACTTGGCGTTCGGGTACATCCGATACTCCGCCGAAACGACCGCACAGCCCTTTTTCACCAAGCCGAGAGGGATCTCGCTGCTCTTACGGCTGCCGCTTTCAATACCGCCGCCGTGAAACCACAGCACCGTATCAAAGCCCTCACTCTCCGGCAGATGCATATCCAGCTTCTGTGCGTCGTTTTCCGGCTGCACGTAGGGAACGTCCAATAAAGTCGGCATTACAGATTCCCCGCTTTCTTATCCAACTGATAGTTGCGGTAGTACAGGATCAGGTCGAGGCCCACCATAATGAGGTTAAGCACGTAGAAGAACAGTACATACCACTTGAAGCTCTCCGCCGTCAGCTTGGACACGATACCCGCGATGTAGCCGAAGAAGATCAGCACCAGAAACGCCAGGCTCTTGCCCTTGGTGGTGCGGGCACGGTACGACTTCATCACGTTCAGCGGCCAGGAAGCACCGAAGCTGACCACCATAATGATCTCCAGAATTTCAGACAGCATAGTAATTACCTCCACTCGTTTTTTGTCAGTATATCAAAAAATATGTATTTCGTAAAGTATGTGATAATTTATAGTTGCTATATATTTGAATATATGCTATAATGTCTGCGGGTGAGGCTATGGAATTATTACAGCTGCGCTATTTTCTGGATAGCGCCGACAACGAAAACTTTTCAAAAACTGCGGAGAAATACCGCGTACCGCCGTCCAGCGTGTCCATTGCGGTCAAGAAGCTGGAAATCGAGCTTGGTTGCTCACTGTTCACGCGGCACAAAAATAAGATACAATTAAATGCCCGCGGCCGTGTGCTGCGTCGGGCCCTGCGCCACGCGCTGGATGAGATCGACTCCGCCGTCGCCGGCATCACCGATATTCCGGAGGAGGAAACGGGCGATATCTCGCTGCTCATCCGCAGTGAACGCCGCATCGTCGGTGAACACCTGCTGGAGTTTAAGCAGCGCTATCCGCGGGTGGTGTTTCATTTGTCGCACGAGTTTTCCGCGCGGGATATTGAAAAATACGATATCATCATCGACGCGCCCTCGGAGCAGTATCAAGGCTTTGACCGTATCCCGATGCTTAGTGAAGAACTGCATTTTGCCGCGTTCCGGGACAATCCGCTTTGTCGCCGCCGTTTGACTATGAGTGACCTGCGCGACCAGCCCTTTGTCACGATGGGTGAGGGTAGCTCGCTGAAAGAGCTGGTGCAGGAGGTTTGTCAAAAAGCCGGCTTCCATCCGCATATCATCATCGAAAGTGACGACCCGTATTACCTGCGTAAGTACATCGAAATGGATCTCGGTATCGCGCTCATTCCCGAACGGTCGTGGGAGGGTGAGCTCAGCGACCGCGTTGCGTTTCTGGACGTGGTGGACTTCAAATACCGCCGTGTCACCTATGCGTATTTCAACAAATCCCGCCCGCGCTCCTCGGCGGCCGCCAAATTCTACCGCTTTATCACCGAACAAGAATAACAAAAATGCTCACCCGAACAGGGTGAGCATTATTCTTTCTATGACGACGCCAAGCATTCCGCCGAGCAGCAGCAGTGCCGCCTGCCCGCATCGCCGCCACCGCCGTGCGCGGCGCAGCCCCGAATAGCCTTTTTGCGCCTGCAATACCCGCAACGCCTCACGTTGCAGGCTATCGTCGGGCCGGTCGGTAAACGGCGGGCTTACTACCAAAAAAGCCCGTTCAAAATACGGATTGTCGGTGTTGGTGATCTCCAGAATCTGACGGCTGACACCCTTTATCATTCGCGCCCCTCCCTTTGCCGTAAGTATGGGTCAAAGACGGCCGCTTATGCACAAAATCTGTGTAAAAATCGTGCCGAAATCGGGTGTCGGACAAGGCGATATAACTCTTTGTAATATTTGGGTTTCCACCGTTTTTGTGGAAAACTCTGTGGAAAATGTGAACAAATCGCGGTATTAACGGGGTTTTTCCACGCGCTTGCCGTCGAAAAATCCCCCATTTTTAATTTTTTTGAATTTTTTTAGATACAGATTGTTGAATTTTTGAGCGAATAAAAATCCATCACGGCATCCGCGTAGTTAAATACTGCACCGCACGCTCGACAGCGTCCCGCGAATTGCCCCAATCGGCTCCTTCACTGCTGCTGCGATAGTCAAACATTTTGCAAAAATGTGCTACGTCGCCGTGCAGCTCACTCAGGGTCTTGCGGGATAGATCTGCGGCAGCTTTCGCAAACTCCGGCACTCGTTTTTTGCTCATCCCGCCTTCTGCGGCGGATACCAGTGCCGTGAAGTGGGGGAGACATAAACTCGGCTGCTCGGAGAACAGCTTTCGGAAATCCGCCTCGTTCTCCCACAGGCGACACACGGTCGCCAGCATACGCTCCATAGCCCAGTCCACCTGACGGCAAAGGAAGCAGGTCTCGGTGCGCTCGGAAGCGCTTTTCGCCTGCTTGCGACCGCTCTTACCGATGAGGGGTGCGCCATGGAACACCGTTTTTTCCATCTCCGCCAGATGGCTTTCCAGCATCAGAGCCACACCCAAACGGTTGCGCTGCTTTAGGATCAACCGATAATGGTCGATGCAAAAGCCCAGCCGATTGGTCTCGATACGCACGTCCGGTTCCATCATCGCCGCACCTGTGATGTACTCCGCGACCCGCTTTTCCAGCAGGTCGCGCATACGGCAAACGGGACAGCCATCCCTCGGTTCAAATACCTCGCTTACGGGGATGCTGGTAATATCCTCACGCATTGAAATCACTCCTTTACCTTACCAGTATACCAACATCCCACCTGATAGACAAGTTTTTTGTCAGAAGCTGCGTTATTTTTTTTGACAAACCTCTTTAAAATTGAAGAAAAGTGGTGTATAATAATTCTATAATGATGTAGGAGGTCGCGCTATGCCTTTGATCAATACAAAAGAAATGTTCCGGAAAGCGTATGAGGGCGGCTACGCCATCGGTGCTTTTAACGTGAACAATATGGAGATTATGCAGGGTATTGTTGATGCCTGCAAGCAGCTCAATTCTCCCGTCATTCTGCAGGTGTCCGCCTCGGCGCGCAAGTATGCCCGCCATCCGTATCTGTACCATATGGTACAGGCCGCTGTAGAGGAGACGGGTCTGCCTATCGCACTGCATCTTGACCACGGCTCCAGCTTTGAGCTGTGCAAGGATGTTATTGACGGCGGCTTCACCTCCGTGATGATCGACGGCTCGCATCTCCCGTACGAGGAGAACGTCGAGGTCACCCGCAAGGTCGTGGAATACGCCCACGCCCGTGGTGTCACCGTTGAGGGTGAGCTGGGCCAGCTTGCCGGTGTGGAGGACGAGGTCAGCGTCAAGGCGGATAAGGCCAACTACACCGATCCCGATCAGGTGCAGGATTTCGTGACCCGCACCGGCGTGGATTCATTGGCTATCGCCATCGGCACCAGTCACGGCGCGTTCAAGTTCAAGCCCAGCCAGAAGCCGCAGCTTCGCTTTGATATTCTGCGCGAGGTGATGGACCGTCTGCCCGGCTTCCCGATCGTACTGCACGGTGCGTCCTCCGTGATGCCGGAGTATGTTGCCACCGTCAATCAGTACGGCGGTCAGATGGCGGATGCCATCGGCATTCCCGAGGATATGCTGCGCGAGGCGGCCTCCCTCGCGGTGTGCAAGATCAACGTTGACTCTGACCTGCGTCTGGCGATGACCGCCGGTGTGCGCCGCCATCTGGCGGAGAATCCCACGCACTTCGATCCCCGCCAGTACCTCGGCGAGGGTCGCGATTGCATCACCGAGGTCGTCAAGCACAAGATTCAGAACGTGCTCGGCAGCGTTGACAAAGCTTGATTTGTTGCTATATAAGACCCCGCTGATCTCGGTTGGCGGGGTCTTGCTTTAGAAAGGACGGAACGGTATGTCCCTACTTATTATCGACGGTAACAGCATCCTCAACCGTGCGTTTTACGGCATCAAGGTGCTCACCACGCACGACGGTACGCCTACCAATGCGTTGGTGGGTTTTCTCAACATCTATCACCGCCTGCTGGAACAGACCCACGCGGATAAGGTAGCAGTCGCGTTTGACCGCAAAGCTCCCACGTTCCGCCACGCGATGTACAGCAAATACAAGGCGGGTCGCAAAGGGATGCCGGAGGAGCTGGCGGTGCAGTTGCCGCTCATCAAAGACCTGCTGACCCATATGGGGATCACGGTGTTAGAGCAGGACGGCTACGAGGCTGACGATATTTTGGGAACGCTGTCGGTTGCCGCGGTGCGCGAGGGGGAGATGTGCTATATCGCTACCGGCGACCGCGATTCCCTGCAACTGGTGGGGGACGGTGTTACCGTCCTGCTGGCCGCGACCCGTATGGGTCAGCCGGAAACACTGGTGTATGACCGCGCCGCTATTGAAGAGAAGTACGGTCTTACCCCCGATCAGCTCATCGATCTGAAAGCCCTGATGGGCGATTCCAGCGATAACATTCCCGGCGTACCGGGCGTGGGCGAAAAGACCGCGCTGGAGTTGCTTCACCGTTTCGAAACGCTGGACGGTGTGTACGAGCACCTTGACGACGGTGATCTGCGCGACAGCCTGCGCCGCAAGCTGACCGAGGGGCGCGAGAGTGCCTATCTCAGCCGTCGCCTCGGTGAGATCTGCCGCACGATGCCGCTGAACAATACCGCCCCGTCGCACTATGCGCTGCGCGAGCCTGACCGTCAGTCGCTCGCGGCCTTGATGACGCGTCTGGAACTGTTCAAGCTGATGGAACGGATGGGTCTGTCGCCCGTCACAGCCACTGCCGATACCGCCGCTGCGCCGTCTGTTACGCTTGTTGATGCCGACGCTGCCGAGGTGCTTGCCGCTTCCTGCGTGGATATCTGGGTGTCGGGAGATACCGCCTATATTGCGGGTGACGGTAAGGCGACGGTGCTGCCCGTGTCGGATCTGCGGTTTATGGCCCTTTTGGCCGATGAAACCGCCCAAAAGCGCACCGCCGATGCCAAGGCACTGGCCAAGCTGGCACTGGAGCTCGGCGTGACACTCGCCGGAGTGACGATGGACACCTCGCTGGCGGCCTATCTGCTGGATCCGCTGGCCTCCGGGTATGAGCTGCTGCGTCTGTCACAGCGGTACGGTGTCGCCGCGGCGGAGGGTGAGCAGCCGGAGGAGCTGCGGGTACTGGTCCCTCTGGCGGATACGCTGGAGGAGGAGATCATCGCCGCCGGGCAGGACAAGCTGCTGCGTGAGATGGAGATCCCGCTGGCACTGGTACTGGCGGATATGGAGCGCGTCGGCTTTGCCGTGGATCGCGAGGGCTTGCGGCAGTTTGGAGCCGTGCTCGGCACACAGCTTGAGCAGCTGACCGCCGGTATCGCCGAGGCGGTGGGCTATGAATTTAACCTCAATTCGCCCAAACAGCTCGCGAAGGCCTTGTTTGAGGATCTGGGACTGCCGGCTAAAAAGAAGACCAAGTCCGGATATTCCACCAATGCCGAGGTGCTGGAAAGCCTGCGCCACGCGCATCCCGTGGTGGGAATGATCCTGGATTACCGTACGCTGTCCAAGCTGAAATCCACCTACTGTGACGGCTTGGATAAAGAGATCGCGGACGACGGCCGTATCCACACCAGCTTTAACCAGACGGAAACGCGCACGGGTCGTATCTCGTCCACCGAGCCAAATCTGCAAAATATCCCCGTGCGTCAGGAGCTCGGACGCGAGCTGCGCCGCTTCTTCCACGCGCGGGAGGGCGCGGTGCTGTGCGATGCCGACTATTCGCAGATCGAGCTGCGTGTGCTGGCCGCGCTGTCGGGCGATGAAACGATGGTGACCGCCTTTAATGAGGATGAGGATATCCACCGCATCACCGCCGCGCAGGTGTTCGGCGTGCCTGAGGAGCTGGTCACGCCGCTGATGCGCTCGCAGGCCAAGGCCGTCAACTTCGGCATCGTCTACGGTATCGGTGCTCATTCGCTGTCGGAGGATATCCACGTCACCTACGGCGAGGCGAAGCGCTTTATCGAAGCTTATCTGGCTCATTACAGTGCCGTCGCGGGCTATATGGACGGCCTAATCGCGCAGGCGCGTGACACCGGCTACGCCGAAACGCTGTTCGGTCGCCGCCGCCCGTTGCCCGAGCTCAAGGTCAGCAACCACGCCACCCGTTCGTTCGGCGAGCGTGTTGCCCGCAATATGCCCATTCAGGGCACCGCCGCCGATATCATCAAGCTGGCGATGATCCGCGTGCACGACCGCCTGCACCGTGAGGGGTTGGATGCACAGCTCGTTTTGCAGGTGCACGACGAGCTTATCGTCGAGGCGGAGGAGCGAGACGCGCCCCGCGCCGCGCAGATATTGCAGGAGGAGATGGAGGCTGCGGCGAGCCTGTCGGTGCGGCTGCGCGCCGACGTGCATACCGGCAAAACTTGGTACGACGCTAAGGAGTAGACCGTTGCACGCTCATACACAGCCCGACACCGAAAAACAGCGTCAGCAGTGAGCTGCCGCCTGCACTGAAAAACGGCAGCGTGATACCCAGCACCGGAAACAGGCGCAGTGCCATCCCCACATTAATGACGGTCTGCCCACCGATGAGGGAAAGCATCCCGAGGCAGAGCAGTCGTCCCAGTCGGTCGGTGCTGCGCTGTGCCGTGCGATATAAGCACAGTAATATCAGCAATAACAACAATAACACGGCCAGCGCACCGGGGAAACCGAGTTCCTCGCCCGCAACCGTGAAGATAAAGTCGTTGTGTCGGGCATATAACCCGTGCACACCGCCCTCGCCGAGTCCCACACCCCACAGCCGCCCCGAACCGATGGCGGTCACCGCCACGTCCTGTTGCCAGCCGGCGGTGTCGCGGTATGCGTCCACATAAATCAGGCATAAAAACCGTGCACGCTTGTCTTCGGGCATCACCTTCCAGATCAGCGGCACCGCTGCGGCGATCAGCCCGAAGCCGAGGATCAGATACCGTCGCCGCATACCCGCAGCGAACAGGAGAGACAGACAGACGATGAGCAGCACGGCGGCGTTGCCGTCGTCGCCTTGCGCCGCGACCAGCACGGCGGGTACCGCTCCGTGCAGGATAACGGGAAGCAGCGTGAGCGGATGCTGCAGATCGTCCTCCACCCGCGCCAGATGTACGCAAAAGGTGAGGATGAATACGATCTTGAGTAGCTCCGATGGCTGAAACAGCAGCGACTGCCCTCCGATCGACAGGTACAGCCAGTTGCGGTCGTCCGTGCCCGGCACGGTGTAGCCGAGCGGGGTAAAGGTCAGACCGATGAGTAGCAGTGCCACAGCGGTCGGGATATACCACCGTTGTGCGATGGTTCGGTAATCGGCGGCGGATACGAGGAGTGCGGCCGTCAGCCCGCCGAGCAGCGAGATGATCTGTGTCAGCGCACTGCCCGCCGCCGACGATACCAGTACCACACCGTACGCCGAGGCGACCGCACAAAGCAAAAACAGCGGTATGGCGGTGCGTTTTCGGGCTCGCTTCACGGTATTCGCCTCCTTTTTTCTAGTATTACCCGCGAAAACCCGTTGCACTTTGCGTTTTTTGTGGTAAAATAGAGCAAAAGGGAGGAGTGCCAATGATCCGCGTGATCACTCACAGCGCGGCGGAAACCGAAGCCGCCGGCAGCCGTTTAGCGGCACACTGCACCGCCGGTACGGTCGTGGCGTTCTTCGGGGGGCTCGGTATGGGTAAGACCGCCTTCGTGCGCGGTATGGCTCAAGCATTGTGCCCGGGGGCGGAGGTCTCCAGTCCTACCTTTGCGTTAGTCAACGATTACGGCGGCGATCCGCCGCTGGTTCATTTTGATATGTACCGCGTCACCGGCTGGGAGGATCTGGACACGACCGGATTCTTCGAGTATCAGGACGCGGGTGCCATACTCGCCGTGGAATGGAGCGAGAACATTGAGGCGGCACTGCCGCCGGACGCTGTGCGCGTCACCATTCAGCGTTTGTCCGAAACCGAACGCGAGATCACCGTGGAGGGAATCGAGCTGTGAAAGCTTTGCCGGAAACCTATCATCTGCTGGCCGTAGAATCCTCTGCCGGGCCTGCCTCCTGCGCACTGCTGCGTGTGGAGAAGGAGCGGCAGACGCTGCTGAGCTCCGCCTCTGTCAATACCCGCCTGACGCATAGCCAGACCCTGATGCCGATGGTGGACGATATGCTCCGCAATGCGGGGCTGTCGCTGTCGGACGTCAACGCACTGGCCGTGGCGGTCGGTCCCGGATCGTTCACCGGTGTGCGCATCGGTGTGGCGGCGGTCAAGGGTCTTGCTTTCCCGGAGAATCTGCCGTGTGTGCCGGTCTCCACGCTGGAAGGGATGGCCTATCGCTTTGCCGGTCTGCCGATGACCTGCGATATCGTCACCGCGATGGATGCCCGCTGCCGTCAGGTGTACACCGCGCTGTTTTCGCTGGAAAACGGTGTGCTTACCCGCGAAACACCGGATGAAGCCATCACACTGGATGAGCTGGCTTCCCGCTTAGCCGCCCGTCAGCGTCCTGTACTGGTGGTGGGAGACGGTGCTGTGCTGTGCTGTGCCGAACTGTCGGGTCTTCAAATGGCTCCCACCGGACTGTGCGATCAAAATGCCGTCGGTGTGGCACGGGCTGCCGTGCCGCTACTTGCGTCGGGAGGTGCCGTATCGGGGGATACGCTGCTGCCGATCTATCTGCGCCTGCCGCAGGCGGAGCGTGAGCTGCGTCGCCGTCAGGCCGAGGCAACCTAAGTATGTAGTCCGCGCTGCGGATATCAAAAATACCGGAGGTCGATAGTATGTCTTGTAAACCGTTCATTGCGGATCATCCGTTGATCCAGCACAAGGTCTCGATCCTGCGCGATAAGAATACCAGTTCCAAGCTGTTCCGTGAGCTCATCCGTGAGATCACGCAGTTGATGGTGTATGAGGCCACCCGCGATCTTCCTCTTTGCGATACCAGGGTCGAAACGCCGATGGCGGTGATGACTGGCAAGAAGATCGCCGGCCGTAAGCTGGCGTTCGTGCCGATCTTGCGCGCCGGTCTGGGTATGGTCGACGGTGCCATCGAGCTGGTTCCCTCCGCCCGCGTGGGTCACATCGGTCTGTACCGTGACGAGGAAACGATGAAGCCCGTGGAATACTACTGCAAGCTCCCCGGTGACATTCACGAGCGTGAGGTCATCGTGCTTGATCCGATGCTCGCCACCGGCGGCTCTGCGGTGGATGCCATCGGCCAGATCAAGCAGCGCGGCCCCAAGAGTATCAAATTTATGTGCATCATCGCCGCACCGGAGGGTCTGAAGGCTCTTACCGAAGCGCATCCCGACGTGCAGATCTACTGCGCTGCGCTGGACGATCATCTGAACGAAAAATGCTATATCGTACCGGGTCTGGGTGATGCCGGTGACCGTATTTTCGGCACAAAATAAAAAATCGTAACGTAAAAGCCGCCTCTCTGCACCCGCAGAAGGCGGCTTTTATTGACTTTTGGGTGAAAATGAAGTAAAATAAAATCAAGTACGTATATTGTCAAAGAAAAGGGGATACCTATGCTGATCTCACCGTCCATTCTCACGTGCGATTTTGCGCATTTGGCAAAGGAACTGGAATTTGTCGAAAACGCGGGTGCCGATATGGTGCACCTCGATGTGATGGACGGGGTATTCGTCCCCAATCTGAGCTTCGGTCCGCCCGTCATTGCGCGGATGCGGCCGCTGACGTCGCTGTTCTTTGACGTGCATCTGATGATGGAGTATCCCGACCGCCTTATCAAAGCGTTTGCGGAGGCGGGCGCGGATCTCATCAACTTTCATATCGAAAGCGCGTCGCCCGTCGCGGAGACCATTGCGCAGATCAAAGCTCTCGGCAAACAGGTCGCGCTGACGCTGAAGCCCAAGACACCGGCAGAAGCGGTGTTCCCATACCTCGATCAGCTGGATATGGTGCTGGTGATGACGGTGGAGCCCGGCTTCGGCGGTCAGGAATTTATGGCTGACCAGATGCCCAAGGTACGCGCTATCCGTGACGAGATCGACCGTCGCGGTCTGTTCGTCAGGATTCAGGTGGACGGCGGTGTCTCCGCTGTCACTGCCCCGGAAACGGCTGCTGCAGGTGCTGATATCGCCGTGGTCGGCAGTGCGCTGTTCAATGCGGAGGATCCTGCCGCACTCGTGCGCGAAATTAAACTTGTAAACGTTGCAGCGCGTCACCGATGATAAGCGGTTTCCCGTGCTCCTCGGTGTAGGCGGCAGCGGCTCGCCCCTTTGCGGTCGTTTCGGTAAACTCGGAAAGCAGCCGTCGGCAGGCTGGGCCTGCGGTGGCATCGGGATACACGATTAGCCGATAGCCGCTTTCCCACCCGAATAGGGAAGAGGACGGCAAGGTCGATGCCGGTAAGCGGCACAGCCCGCGCCCGAAGCGCAGCAGCTCGTCAGTCGAGCGGATGGTGTATATCACCGGCTCGGAACGGCGAAACAGCGGCGCGGCATCCAGCGGCGTAAGCAGCAGCAGGCAGCCGTCGTCTATCGGCAGTGCCTCCACGGTCAGCTCGCCGACAGCACCGAATGCCAGCCGTTCTCTGGCAACGGTGATGAGCCGTAGCACCGCGCGTCGTGTGGCTTCGTCGCGGGCATCCATACGGTCGAACCGCAGCCCCCAGTGCTGCATATCGGTGTGTGTCATCCATATTTTCAAGCAGCCGCCTCTGAGCGGTTCCATTTTCATCGCAGATCCCCCCTCCTTGTATCTTATTATGAGGACAAGCTCTTGGCAAGGAACAATTTTTGGCAGAATTTCGACGGAAAGGTGGTGCTGCCCGTGCGTACTAAGCAAGGTGTGCGTCTGCTGTTTAAAAAATCCCCGGCGATCGACCGCCCCACCGGCGTGTGGATGGATGTCGCACAGGTTGTGTTGCCCTATACCTATTTCACAGATATTTCCGTGTCGTCTACCGTGTCGCTGTACGATACGGTGCGTCGCGGTACCCCGTTGTCCGTATCGGACGAGGAGCCGCTGGCTCCCGTGTTGTCCAGCGTGACCGGTGCGGTCAGCGGTGAACGCACGGTGGCGCATCCGCTGTACGGTGAGCTTCGCTGTGCAATCATTGACCGTTTGCCCGTGGAACCCGATCCCGAAATGCCCGCTCCGCATACCGATGTGTTTACCGCTGAGGAGATTTGTGCCGCGGCGGCGGAGGCGCATATCATCGACGAGCTTGACGGTATCCCGCTGGCTATGAAGTTGCGTGAGCAGCAAAAGAATGAATGCGATTATCTGGTGGCGGATGCCGTGCAGGTACAGCCGTACGAATCCAGTGCTTGGGCGGTGCTGCGCGACTATGCCGAGCAGGTGGCGGAGGGCTTGTCCCTCGCGGCTTCGGCGGCAGGAGCTAAGCGCAGCCATATCGCTGTGTGCTTATCCGGTGGTCGCCGCCGTTCGTTGGCGCTGCGTATCGGTAAAACGAAGCTGTATCAAACGGATTCCTACTATCCCGTGATCGATCTTATACCGAATCACCGTCGCTTCCGGCAACGCGATGCCGGGGTGCCCTGCGTTTGCCGTGTCGGTGTGCAGGCGTGTCTGGCTTTGTACCGGGCACTGTATCTGCACGAGCCGCACGACCGCTGCACTATCACCGTGACGGGGGATGCGGTGCGTGAGCCGCAAAATGTCACCGTACCGTTCGGCACTACGGTGCAGGAGGTGCTGTCCCGTTGCGGTTTGACGGAGGATCCGTCCTATCTTATCCTCGGTGAAATGATGACCGGCACCACCGCTTCCACGCAGGACATTCCCATCCTGCCGGGTATGACGTGCATCCTTGCCTTTACTGCGGGAGCGATCCGTCCGATACAGCCGCGCACGTGCATTGGCTGCGGTCGCTGTGTGCAGGTTTGTCACGAGGGCTTGCTGCCGTATGAGATCGTGCGGCGCTTCCGTAATATGCACTATGAACGCTTGGGCTCGCTGGAGACCGCCTCGTGTGACGGCTGCGGCGCCTGCTCGTATGTCTGTCCGTGCGGCATCGATCTGGCATCTGTGATCGCCGAGGCTCGCCAGACCGACAGTCCCATCCTGCTGGAATTGGAGGATGATACCGATGCTTAGACCGTCTGTTGCCCCGCATCTGCGGGACGTTCGCCGTCCGTTTTATCATACCGGTGGGGTACTGCTGTGTATGATCCCGCTGACTGTTTTTTCGTGTCTGTATTACGGTATCCGGCCGCTGCTTCTCGTGGTGGTGGGAATGGTCGCCGCGATGCTGACCGAGTTGCTGTGCTGTGTGGTCGCACGTCGCCGTCCCACGCTGTCGGACGGCACGGCCGCAGTTACCGGTGCACTGATCGGTGCGATGATGTCACCGCTCTCCCCGTTTTGGGTGCCGGTGATGGGTGCGGCGTTTGCCATCGGCGTGGCCAAAATGCCGTTCGGCGGCATCGGCCAAAACATTTTCAACCCCGCAGCGGCGGGTATGGCGTTTTGTGCCATCTGCTTCCCGACCCGCTTGTTTGTGTATCCCGATCCCGCGCAGAGCGCGGCGCTTCCGCTGTTTGATACCTCGTCGGTCATCACCGCTATATCGCCGACCGAGCAGCTCAACAGCGGCGGCAGCACCTCGGTCGGATGGCTGGCACTGCTCAGCGGCGATTTCCCGGGCCCGGTTGGCTCGGCGGGCGTGCTGATCCTGGTGGCGGCTGCGCTGTATCTGTTCAGCTGTCGCTCCGCATCACCGCTCATTCTGTTGCCGTATCTGGCGGCGTGTGCCGTGGGCGCCGCGCTGTTTCCGCGTGCGGCGGTGGGAGCCGGGGTCAGTGTTCAGCTCGAGCTGTGTACCGGTCTGCTGCTGTTTGCCGGTGTGTTTATGCTCAGCGACCCCGTCACCGCGCCTCGCTTCTGGCTGGCACGTATCGTGTACGGTGTCGTAGCGGGCATTCTGGTCATCGTGCTGCGCTGGTACGGCCGTTTTGAGTGCTGCGAATTTTTTGCGGTGCTGCTCGTCAATTCATTCTCGCCGCTTCTGGATCGCACCTGCTGGTCATTGCTGCGCCGCGTCAAGCATCGGAAGGAGGCGACTCGTGTATGAAAAAACGTCCGTCGCTCCGTTCGCTACTCTCGGTCTTCTGGGATGCGTTTTTGCCGGAAAACGTCGTGCTGGTGCAGGCGATGGGCATCTGCCCGATTCTCGCTGTCGGCTACGACCTGAAATACGGTGTCGCACTGGCGGTGTGTGCCGCTGTCGTGCTGTTGCCGGCTAATCTGCTGCTGTCGCTGTTGGGCAAGCGCGTGCCGCAATGGCTGCGCCCGCCGATCTACGCGGTGCTTACCACGGCATTGCTGCTGGCGGCGGCTCTGGTGCTGCGTCAGTTCATCTCGGCGGATATCTACGCCGCCCTGTACCTCTTTTTACCGCTGATGGCGGTCAACTCGCTGTTCACCGTGCGTGCCGCGGGTAAGCAGGCCGTAGCGGTGCATCCGCTCACGTCGTTGGCGGAATCGCTGGGTATGGCATTGGGCTTCGGCTTGGTGCTGTGCGTGGCGTGTGCGGCGCGTGAAGCAGCTATTTACGGCCGTATTTGGGATATCCCGCTGGGCTTTGAGGCACGTTTCCCGGAGGCGGAGCATCCCTTCATCGGCTACGTGTTGCTCGGCTTTATGGCTGCGGCCTTGCAGTGGGCGCGTCAGCTGTTCCACCGCTTGACCGCCCGAAAGGGGGATGAGTCGGTATGAAAACGCTGGGTGATATGATTGTCTATCTGCTTATTACCGCGACGATGCAGAATCTGGTGCTCACCACCGGCTTCGGCTCGTCGTCACTGGCGCGTATGCTACGCCGCCCCCGTCAGCGCCACACGTTTTCCCGCCTGCTGCTCTGCTTTACCGTTGCGACCACCGCGCTGTTCTACCCGATAGATCGCCTGCTGCCCGCGACGTGGGAGCTCCGTATGCTGCGCCCGCTGATCGTGGTAGTGCTTACCGCCGTGCTGTACGTCGTGACCGTGCTGATCGCCGACCGCCGTTTTCCGGATCAGTATCGCCGCGTGCGGCGGTTTATCCCGCTGGCGGCGTTCAATAACATCGTTATCGGCGTGGCGTTGGTGACCAACTATCAGTTTTCCGTGTCGTTCCTGCCCGCTGTCGGTATGGCTGCCGGCTCGGCTCTCGGCTTTTCGCTGATCTCGTCGATGAGTGCCGAGGCACTGGAACGGCTGGATAACCCCGATACACCCGCCGCGTTCCGCGGTCTCCCCGGCACGTTGGTGTATCTGGGACTGCTCGCCTTGGCGTTGATGGGCTTCCAACCCGTGCTGAATTTGATTTGATTTTGTGAAAGGATGACAGACTTGGGTATCAAAGAAGAAGCGTTGCAAAAACACTACGACTGGCAGGGGAAGATCGAGGTCATTTCCCGCACGCCGATCCGCACGCGGGAACAGCTGTCACTGGCCTATACTCCTGGCGTTGCTGAGCCGTGTCTGGCCATCCGTGACGATTACGAAAAGTCGTTTGAGCTGACCCGCCGCTGGAATATGGTGGCCGTTATTACCGACGGTACGGCGGTGCTGGGACTCGGCGATATCGGTCCGGAAGCCGGTATGCCGGTGATGGAGGGCAAATGTGCTCTGTTCAAGGAATTTGCCGATGTGGATGCGTTCCCTCTGTGCCTGCGCACCAAGGACGTGGATGAGCTGGTACGCACCATCTATTTGCTGTCGGGCAGCTTCGGCGGCATCAATCTGGAGGATATCGCCGCGCCACGTTGCTTTGAGATCGAGCGTCGGCTCAAGGCACTGTGCGATATTCCCGTATTCCACGACGACCAGCACGGCACGGCCGTCGTCGTCGGCGCGGGGCTGCTGAATGCGCTGCGTCTGGTGAAAAAGGATATCGGTGAGACCCGCTGTGTCATCAACGGTGCCGGCTCGGCCGGTATCGCTATCGCCAAGCATCTGCTGCGCCTCGGCGTGCGCGATCTCACGATGTGTGACCGCGTCGGTGTGCTGGATGAGGGAATGGATGAGCTAAACCCCGCGCAGGCAGAGCTGTGCACGGTAACCAATCGCCGCCATCTGCGCGGTACGCTGGCGGATGCGATGCGCGGCGCGGATGTGTTCATCGGTGTGTCGGCTCCCGGCTGTGTCACGGCCGAGATGGTCGGCTCGATGGCGGCGGATGCCATCGTGTTCCCGATGGCCAATCCCACACCGGAAATTATGCCGGACGCGGCACTGGCTGCGGGTGCCCGCGTGGTGGGCACCGGTCGTTCGGATTTCCCCAACCAGATCAACAACGTGATGGCGTTCCCCGGTATCTTCCGTGGCGCGCTGGATTGCCGCGCCCGCGATATCAACGGTGAAATGACGATGGCGGCCTCGCTCGCGATCGCCTCGCTGGTATCGGATGAAGAGCTGGCGGAGAATTACATCCTGCCCCCCGCGTTCGACGAGCGCATCGGTAAGACGGTGGCGGACGCTGTCCGCGCCGCTGCTGTGGACTCCCGTGTCGCCCGCAAATAAATTACAACAAACGGGTTTGAAGACCCTCTTCAAGCCCGTTTGTTTCCTTTTCTTGACAAATCGCACCCTCATTTGGTATGATAATAGACAATATTTATTGCGGGGGGGATTTTGTGAAGCAACGAATATTGTACAGAGAAATAGCCTACGTTGCCGGTATCCTTACGATGGCGTTCGGAGCCGCGTTTATGGAACGCGCCGATTTCGGTATGTCGATGGTAGTCGCACCGGCGTATTTATTACATTTGGAGGTTGCCAAATTCCTGCCGTTTTTTACTTTTGGACTGGCTGAGGACGTGTTTCAGGCGTTTCTGCTGGTGCTGATGTGCCTGATCCTGCGCCGCTTCCGTGCCTCATATCTGTTCTCGTTTGTCACCGCCGTGCTTTACGGAATGGTGCTGGACGGCGCGGTGGCGCTGGTGCATCTGATCCCGCACACCTTGGTCGCACGGCTGTGTATGTACGTCGGCGGTATGACCCTCACCTCCGCGGGTGTCGCGTTTTTTTGCCGCACCTACATCGCCCCCGAGGTGTACGAGCTGTTTGTGGAGACCGTTTCCCGCAAATTCAAAATGTCCTTTCATCATTTTAAAACGATCTACGATGTGATCAGCTGCGCGGTCAGTGTAGCGATGTCGTTTGCGTTCTTCGGCTTCGGTCAGTTTGTCGGCGTGGGATGGGGCACAATCGTCTGTGCCCTCGTCAACGGCACGCTGATCGGTTGGTTTACCAGGCTGTATGACCGCTTGTGGCGGTATGAGGAGCTGTTCCCCAAGCTTCGCCGCGTTATGCCGCAGCACGAATAAAAAAACGCCGGTGGGCATTTGCCCGTTGTTCTTAACGGAGTTTCAAGAAAAAGAGACCGTCAACAAAGTCGTTGACGGTCTCTTTGTAATATCCATAGTGGGTTTGGGCTACTTCCCAACGGTATTTACGCATACAAATGCGATGCTGGTTCTCTCTGAATTTATATATCCGACTTTTCGAGGTTGTGTTCACGGCAAAGCATTTGACCATTATCAAGGGTGGTATGACCGCCTTTGCTCCACGGTATTTTATGGTCTGCGTGCATTTCCTCAATATCCCACTTTTTGCTTTTACCTGCTGCCTTGCACATCGGGCAGATACCTTTTTGCCTTTCGTACATTGTCCGCTTTTCATTCTCGGTAAACGCACGAATGGAAAGTGCCTTTTCCTTTGT
>CAYYDD010000033.1:0-17130 GCA_964470515.1 uncultured Eubacteriales bacterium
TGACAGTTTGAATATTTAGTTTTAGCTGCAACAGAGCAGTGAAAAACCCAGTGTTTATGCGGGTTTAAGCGGCTTTTGTGTTATTATAACATCCGCCTCTATCCTTCTAACAATGCCTGTTGCTTTCATATATAAATCAATCTCCTTGTTTTACAAATTTGTACTGTTAGTATCTGTAAAACAAGGAGATTTATACTTATCTTTAAATTTTGACTTGACAAATAAAATTAAAACACGTGGGGATCGTATTGGTTCTTATTTTGAGAAATTCTATATTTATTTCAACCGAATATAACAGGTTGATTTTCCTTTGCCCTCGCGTTTCAGTTCGCCTGATGCTACCATTTTACGAAGAGAGCCTTCTACTGAACTGAGGCTAAGCGTTGGACACAGTTCGCGTATATCTTGCTTATTAAAACGTCCTATCTTATTCATAGTGGCTTTGCGAACCATCTCAATAGCTGGAAGTTTCTCTTCAACAAGAGCGAATCTGTCTCCAAAATCTTTGTATGCTGCGAGTACCGTGCCGAGCAGATATTTAATAAACGGAACAGCATCCTCTGTTCCTTCGTGCCACCCATGCTGAGAACGCCCAAGTGCATCGTAATATAAGTCCTTATTCTTAGCAATCTTTGCTTCTAAGGAGATGTATTTACCTACATAAAATCCGCTTCGATATAGAAGAAGCGTGGTGAGTAAACGGCTCATTCTTCCGTTGCCATCATTGAAAGGGTGGATGCACAGGAAATCATGAATAAAAATAGGGATAGCAATCAGCGGTTCTAACTCCATATTTCCTATAATATGATTATATTCATCACAAATCTTGTCAAGAGCCTCGGATGTTTCAAACGGAGCAAGCGGTGTAAATAGAATTTCAGTGTGTCCGTCTGGATAGGTGGCGCTGATATAATTCTGAACATTTTTAGTTTGACCTGCCATAGGGTTATTCATATGGCTGTACATAATTTTGTGAAGCTGAAGGATGTAATTCCTGGATAGCGGTAGTGTATCAAAGTTCTCGTGGATAATAAAGAGAACATCGCGATAACCCGCAATTTCCTGTTCGTCACGATTCTTAGGTGTGGTTTTTTCCTCCACCAGCTGTTTAATGCGGGTATTGGTAGTAACGATACCTTCAATTGCATTGGACGCCTCGGTACTTTGAATCCTTGCAATCTCGACCAACTTCTCCAATTCTTCCGGACGTTGCTTGAGATAAAGATCTTGCTTTCCGGCTTCTTTATATATTGCAGCGATAAGTCCTAAAATCTCAGAATCCCATTTTTGTTCCTTAATAATTGCGTAATTAAAAGGCCTCATTCCCCTAACCTCCTTTTATTCCCCTTATATTATAACTGATTATAAGGGAATAGTCAATAATTTGAGTGAAAGTATTCCCTTATTAACCAGCTTCATTTAAGGGAATAGGGTTGTGACTAAGGGATAGTGTCTCCCAAAATCATACGTTTTATGTATTTATAAACCGGACAAGCAGAGCTGCTCATCCGGCACATTTTATGCTCATAACACCTCGATTCCTTAGAAACTAAGGCTCAAAACCGCCTGTTTTCTCGATAATTGTTTGGACATGATCAGCGAAAAAACCAGTGTTTATGCGGCTTTATAGCTCTTGGTGTTATTATACCTCATTCATCTATTCTTCTCACAATCCCTGTTGTATAAATTTATTTCTCAAAATGCCAATCGAAATTCAACCAGAGTAGAAGGAATTATAAATATTGCGATTATTGGCAATCAAATAATAATTCCACCGCTTTATGGCGAATGCGATTTAGGCGAAATCAGCAGATATAAAGGTGTTATTAAATTCATAAATCAAGTTTTATTAAACCACTAATAAACCACAAAAGCGAGGTGTTTTCACCTCGCTTTTGCTATGTATAAAACCACCCAAAAGTCCAATTTTGACGCCAATGCGTTCAATGGGGCAAACCTGCGAAAACCCTAGTGTTTATGCGGCTTTCAGGCGGTTTGCCCTATTATAACGCATTCCTCAATTCTGCGAACTATTCCTGCTGCTTTCATATATAAGAACCTCACCTTTCATCAAAATCAGAGATTTTGGAAAGGTGCCGAGAACCTTGTTGCTCGTTCCTTTTTGTTTCGTTCTAATATTTCATGCATTTTGCTGAGCGGTTTGTCGAATTCACTCGGCAAACTGTTTTCACCTTTGATAATTACTTTATCAGCATCACATTCGCTCCAAAGCAGATCCCAAAACGCACTCCAATTTTTCCCAAACCATTCAGAGAAACCAAATGCGACACGTATTCTTTTATGAACTTCGGCTAAATATTTGCACCCCGTCAAATCCAATTAAATTATTTTCATAGGTATTTTCCTACTTATATAATTTCGTAGGAAGGTTCGTAATGGTCGTATGTAACAAATATCAATCCGTCATTAGACCATAAAACTCTTTGAGAATTTCGTTTCCCCGTTTTATAATTAATATCCGCTTCATACCAAATTCGTCCGGGAACAGACGGTAAATGATTATCAAAGTTTTTGTAAATCCCCGTTGAAATTGTTTTTCCGGGGACAAAATTAGATGGCCATTTTCCGTGTTTCCAACCAACCAATGAGGCTTCGTAACTATCAATATAATAATTAGGTAACTTGCCATTATATTTTAATGTCCAATCTGTTCCGCCTACTCCATTAATAGTTGCCGTTCCTGCTGTAATCGCCTGCATCAATTCAATCGTACAACGGCAATCCGGATGTATCGGAGGTTCTGGATAGGGTCTCTCTGCAACCAGCCAAATCTTTCTATGATTATTTGCGCACTCAATGCACCTCTTCCAATCCTCAACGCTAATCCAATGCTTGTAATTTGAGCTTGTTGTAATTTGAGGTGATAACCTGTCCCCTTTTATAGCCGCCGCAACAATTGCTAACGCTAAACTCAACTCCCTTCTCCTTTCGTATTATACCATTCTTCAGCATAAAAGTATAGTTCAAATCCTCCCGACGCCAAAGCATTAATTTTTATATCTTAGGCAAGCGCAATCCCGACATTGCTCTTGCCGGAAAAATGGAGGCATATTTAGGTGTTTCCTGCGACTATTTGGTGGGCTTAAGCGACAGTCGAGAAGACAAAAGTGCTAATCTAACGGCTGATCAATTTGGGCTTACCGATGATACGATGAAATTCTTTGCCGGTTTACAACTTTTAGCAACCGGAAAGACTAACTTTATGAAAAAGGATTATGAAGCCATCGGTTTCGCTTATGAGAAAGAGAGCGTTCAATATAATGCCGCACAAGGAAAAGCAACTCTTAAGTTGCTGAACGACTTAATTTCGCATGAACGATTTGGTATATTACTGCAATATATCAAACGTTATAAGGACATTGCAAACGGCAACGACACCATGGCGATCTTACAAGATTTTATAGTGCTGTTGGAATCCCTCCTTACAGGCAAAATCTATGGCAGCAAAAAAGAAAATATGGAAATGATGAAAGATTTTTGTTTGCATATCGTATCCAAATATTTTGATGAGATCGTGAAAGATATTGTTTCTGATTAAGCAAAAAGCGAGGTGAACTTCACCTCGCTGCTTTTGTGTTGCCGATGAATAAGGCACAGTCATTCCCGAATGGGAAAGGTCAAAAAAAGGAAAAATCAATGAACACAACCACTCCGCATCAATTCCCGATTGGGAAAGGGAGATTGGTCAGCGTTTGCGGCGGGGACGGTACCAGCATACGGCCGCCACGCAGGCGACCGCCGATACCGCAAGCTTGAGCCACGGGCTGATATCCGTGGATATCCAGCCGACCAGCAGGTCGACGGCCTCAAATACGCCAAGAATGGCCAGGATGAACAGAATGAGGTTTTCACGCGCTTCGTTACGTGCCGTTTTCTGCTCGAACAGTGCGCGAATCTGGTTTTCGATCTCACCGGTCTGCTCGGGGATGAACATCGCGTTCAGCAACCTATGATACAGCTCAATACCCTGCTGCTGCGGCGTGACCTCTTTCAGAAGCAGCTGGCTCTGAAACATCAGATACCGCCGTTGCAGACGTTGGATATCGCGCTTACCGAGGGCACTGTCGCTTATCATACGCTCAAAGCCCAGCAACGACGCGCGCTGTGCCAGAGTTAAGGCCATCATTTCCACGTATTCCGTGCGGAAGTTACGCACCAGGTAGTCGGCATCGCTGCTCGTCAGCGTGGTCATACTGTAATCCGTGATGCCGATGAGCGTGCCGTATTCGATCCAACGGTCATACAGGTGCTTCTCCAGCAAACGGTGCGCCATCGGGCGGCTCTGGCAGGTCATTCCCCCGCCGTCCACAAACATCAGGCGATACAACGCATTGGCACAGTTATCCTTGGCATCGGGGGCTTTTTCCGCCGCGTCCCGCAAATAACGATACTCGCCGTTCTCCCACGCTGTGACACGGCTGACCAGCTCGGCGTTAATATAGTAGCACGCCGCAAACATCCGGTCGTCGATGATAGGCTCAATGAAAAAAGTACTCTCGTTTTTTCGGCTCTCATCGGCGGTGACGGCATACCGGCCGTTTTGCAGTAAAAACAGGATAGGCTCCGCCAGACAGGTGCTGCAAAACTCCGTCGGCTTGCCGGTAAAGCGACCATCACACACGACGGAATCGCCGTAGGTCAGCGAGATGGCATCCGCACAGCCGCTACACGCGCTGTTGTCGCTGAACGGCATATAAATACGGCGGCCGAAATCGTTGATCCACAGCACATCCTCCAGTTTGCCACAGCTGTCATTTTCCAGCTCAAACATCAGGATACCGATCCCGGTGTTGTACAGCTTCAGACGGATGGCGTTCACCGTCAGCGCGACACAGCGGTCGCCCTTTTCGATAACGTAGCGTGCAGTCGCGCCGTCCTCACAGCCGCACCACCCACCGTTCGGGGATAGGTCACAGCGGTACTCCCACACGACCGCGTTGGCCGTTTTTTCCGCGTAGATCGCATTGCGAGCGGCGGCGTTGAAATAGTGGTATTGATTATATCGCTCACTCAGCTCGGCATCCGACAACTCGGTTGCAGCGGTCGACGTAAAATGCCAGCGGTCGCTGAGACAGTTCACAAATTGCTCACGCGTGACATTGCGACCGTCGTTCCACAGGAACGGGAAGAAAAACGTATGATAGCTATAGGGCGTTGTCTGTTGACTCATCGGTCTCATCTCCTGACTCGGGATATAAGGGCTTTTTACAGCGGTAGCACTTCATACGAAGGGCCCCATTTGGATAAAATTTATAATTCGAGACGTGACAACGGGAATGCGGACAGACAATACGCTCTGAAAGTGCTTTGTCCACAATCGTCGTGCCGGTCTCCCGCAGATAGCCGTACCCCGCCGCCGTACGGGCACCGACACCGAACAGCTCCAGCAGTGTCTTGAATAGCGTGAGCTTTTCATCGGCGGTGAGCGTACCGTCGGTCAGCGCGAAGCGAAATTCCAGCCGCACCTCGGGCAGTATTTTTAGCATCGTGACGGGATTTGGATGATGTGTCAGAGAGCCGTGCCGTGTCACGTACTCGCGACCGAGCAACCGACCTTGATCGTTACCGTCGTACACGACGGTATCGAAGAACACATCGGCACCGTCAAAGATCTCCGCTTCCAACGCGGCCACGTCAAGCACGGGGTCGGCCAGTATCTCGGCAATTACGGCAGGACGGTCGCGGAAGTGACCACGAAGCGTGCCCTTAACCAGACAACCCGGGATATACGGCTGACCGGACACGTGATCGAACGAAAAGCCGTTATCGATATCCTGCTGGGCAAAGGTGCTGATATGAACATTGCCCCGTCCGACCAGCAGACCGGGATACAGCGTTTTCATCACGGCTATGTGCGTGGCCGCTTCCAGCTTGACATAATCCCGCACGTGGTCAAAGGTCGCGTCGAACAGCAGGCGGTTGTTTTCTTTCAGGCTATCCTCAAAATCCGGGTGCCCCAGACGGCGGTAGTACAGCTTATTAAACAGCAGATTAAGATTCCTCAACCGTTCCACTCCTCTGTACCAGCTCGTAGAAATTCATCGCCAGCTTCAGTGCGATGGATGCGTCGATAAACTGATCCCGCATACTGAGGCTGTGGTTTTTACACACGATGGCCATAATCTCCTTAGCCGACAGCACCTCATCCGAGATGCAATAGTACATCGCCTGTAGCAGACGCGGCCGCTCAATGGAGGACGAGCCCCGTTCGGCAAAGAACGCGACGGCCGCAGGCAGACTGCCCGTTACCACGGCTGCGCCGAACATAGAGATCTGACTGCGGTAGCCGCTCTCCACCGTACCGTCCCGCGCGATGCCGGTGACGGCCAGTGCTTCTCGGGCCTTCAGCAACCAGTCGTTGACGCGCTTTTTATTCACAGTCCTCCCTCCCCAGTTTAGTGACTCTGGTGTAGCCGCAGCCGATAGAGGCGCGGCCTCCGAACTGTACGAGTTCGGGGATATCGAATATCGTCACATCGTCCGGCACCATCACGGCAAAATAGAAGATACTCCCGCGCGGGACAATCTCCTCATACCACAGATTAGCGAGTCGGCCGTTGCTCAGGTGATTGCGCGCCAACACAGGCAGATCGTAACCGTCAAAGCTTTTTGCCAGCGCAAAGGTATCGCCGATGACGTCACGCAATGCAAGCAGCTGCTCGCACGTTTCACCGCTGAGACGGCCGGTGGGCTCACCCTCGACCTCCAGTGCCACCTCCGCGTTGGTCAAAAAATCGTATTCGCCGAAGTGGGGAACGGTGACCGCGTTGATCCCATAGGGATTACAGCCGAACATCGTGAGGAATCGCAGGAACTGATTGACCGACGCGACCGTCACCACGGGAATGGAGGCGACAGCGGCACTATTGGCCACGCGCATCGGCCGCGCCAGCAGATGGGCATCAAAAAATTTGTGACTGCCGGGACGGCTGAACGTATCACCGCCGGCGGCGCCGAATATCTGTGCGCGGGTCTCCTCGTCACTGACGGTGTTGCGCAGGGCACCCTTGACGCCGGAGGCGTGGATCATCGGGAATCCCGTGATGGGATCCTTTTCCACCTCGTTATCCACGATATTGTAGTTGACATCACCTGCTCCGACATACAGATTGGTCAGACATTCAATGCGAAAAAATGCGGTTTTCACAACAGCTTTCCTCCATTATCTACCAGTATGTTATACCCCACGCGGCTGACGGCTTCGTTCGCTGTCGCCTGCATAAACGCAGTCTTATCCTGCGGGATAAAGACGCTGCCCGCTGCGATCAGTCGATGCAGCACCGCCGCCTTGCTCACCCGCTCTCCGCTCGCGGCATAGGCGCGATAGGTACGCAACGCGGTAACGGCAAACAGGCTTTGCGCGTAGATCGACGCGTCGGTGAACACATCGCCCATGCAGTATACCACATCGTCCCTCAGGAAGTGCGCGAGCCGGGCGGCAAGACAATCCTCCTCCGGCACAAATCGCACCGCGAACGCGGCCTTTCCCTGCCCTAAAAACACCGTACCGTCGTGCGGGATGAGATCGTTCTCTGCCGTCAGATACACGCCGAACGCGTACCCCGAGGCCAAGCGGCAAAGCTCACGCTTGAACAGTCCGCGTTCCTCCTCCGAGTGATTGACGCCCGTACGGATAACACGTGAGAACAGCTCACTACGCGGCACGATCACGCCATCGCTGAGCCGCATATAGTCGTGGGTGACGCCGTCCTTCGCGCGGTATTCGCGGGTAAACCAGCGTTCGCCTTGGGGCGTGGTGACCCGCTCGTACTGTGAAAACGGCGTGTACACATGGTTGCCCACGATGTGATCGAACGGAGTCGCCACCAGCGGGGTGGCTCCGTCGTACAAAAACATCGGCGACAGACAGCGTAGCTTGCCGAATGAGCGCGGCACGGACGGGTCGAAGCTCGCCGCTCCCACCGCCGCAGCGTTTTGCCGTGCCTCTTCCGCAGTATACTGCCAATCGGTACGCTTGACGGGCATCAGAAGATACCGCAATGCACCGAACAGCGTGGACTGCGAGGGGATACATTCGCTGCGGACATAATAGCGGTTAACCGTCACACTCGCCTCGGTCGACCGTTTTTTGGTGGACAACTGCCCCTGCTCGTTGCCGAAAAAGTACGGCTCGAGCGGTGTGAAGGTCACGCGGTACACGGTCATTCCTCGTCACCGCTCCTTTCCGCAAAAAACCGACACAAACGCAACAGGTAGTTCAGTGCGAGTGCCGGGTCGTTCTGCTCGACGTTTTCCTCATCCATGGCGTGAATGCCCGCGCCGTCCTGCAAGCGCAGAAACAGCGCCGGCAAGCGCTCAAGCACAAGGGGACTGTCACTGTAGCCCGTATCGTGAAAAAGGTTGTAAAACAGGTGGTGCACCTGTTCACGGTCTTCGGCACCGTTGAACGCGGTATCAAACAACGCGAGAATCTGAGCGGCGGTGCGGCAGAAACGGCCGCCCGTTTCCCATCTGACGATCTCACCGAGCAGAGCCAGTGCTCCGGGAAGCATCTCGTTCGACAGCACCAGATACGCCGAATGGCCGGCATCCCGCTGAAGAGTGAGCGCGATTCGGCTCTTCTCGGCTCGCTTGGCCACGCCGAATAACAGTGCGGAGGAGCCCTCCAGCGCACTGTACAACGGGTACTTATGATTCGCCATCGCGATGCCGAAGGACAGCGACTTGGCCGACGGATATCCGCTGAAGTACCTCGCGAACAGGTTGTTTGCCTCGGCGGCAAAGTGTAGCGGTGTCAGCCCCTCCCGGCTTTCGCACGGCAGGATGGCCAGCAAATCGTCACCGCTGGAATACACCGTGATGCCGCTGTAACGCTTGACCAGCTCCGCCACCGCCGCACAGTATTCCAGACACGTGCGGGAAAAGGCGCAGATCGCCTCTTCCTCAACCAACTCATCAACCATACAGTGCATATCGTCGCCGTCGGCGCGGACGATGGCATAGTACCGATATTTCTGGCAACCGATGCCGGTGGACACGATATCCAGCAGCGATTTAAACGAATCCTCGGTGGCCTTGAGCTGGAAATCCTGTAAGGAGGACACCAGCGCCGTGCGGCGCAAACCACTATTACGACTGTAGCGGTCGCCCGAAAACAGAGCCGTGATGGGGTTTTGCTCCTCACTTGCCACGAACGGCTTGGTCAACTCGAACGAATCGAGGATGCAGTTGCCCTCGGTCACAGGGTTTTCCGCCTCAAACAGCGCGGCATCCACCTGCACATAGGCGGCCATGTATGCTTCGTCGATACCGTAGCTGTCGGCCACCTCGCGGATGGCCGCCGCACGCACTGCGGGAAATGCCGCGATATCAAAATGCTGCGCCGAGAATACGATGCGGTCGTGAAAGAGACCGACACCGTCGTTTTTATTCAGAAGCGGCTCGTCGCTACGGTAGAACGGGGTAATGATCTCCTCCTCGGCCACGCCGTGCTCGGTAAGCAGGCGACAAACCGATCGTGCGAGCAACGAAAACAGATAGCTCGATGCCCACAGCGATACCGGCGACGAGGCCAGGGTCATCGTGTCGTAGATCGGCCCGATGGTCACTCCGATGTACGCCTTTTTCATTCTCCGACCTCCTGCACGGTGACCCCGCGAGTCTCCCTAAACTTGTCCAGCACACCGTTGTTGAACCGATCCTTGCAATACGCGAGGAATCGTTCCGTAAAATCCGCGTCGAGCTGTTCCTTGGTGGGCACGGTCAGCGTGCCGCTGCCGTTCGGCGAGGTAAATTCAAACGTCTCGCCAAGGATTGCCGGTGCTACCGGCGCGGCCACAAAATACACGTTGCCGCCGATCACCTTGAAAAAAATCGGTGAGGGCAGCCTCTCAAGTCCGCTGACACTTTTGATGCGTATCACCGTTTTCTCGCGGTGTTGCTCGCGGTCGCCTGTATAATCCAGATGCTCACCGAGGCCGAGCAACGCCCGCACGTACTGTGCAGTATGCTCCGAGGGATTGGCGTGCCAGCGGTTGTCGTACGAGCCGATATCCGACGGAGCAAGCCCGTTTTGCTTCAGCCACGCCTTTTCGTTGCCGATGCCGTATTGCTCGTGCATAAACTGAAACAGAAGCGAGCGCTCATACGCCTCCTCCCCGCGAAAGCGCACGAGGTTGACACCCGATTTCATCAGCTTATACATAATTTTTATGACTTTAAACGGGCGCTGCCCTCCGTCAAATGTGTAGCACGTGGAGGCACCGTAGGTGCGCTTGAGACTTTCCGCAATAAACGGAGGTGTATATTCCGCATCCTGCAAAATATACGACCCGAAGCCCTTGCTTTGCATCATACCGAAATTCGTCACGGCGAAAAACTCCGCCAGATGCTCCTCAATAAAATCCCGCAATGCGGGGATGGTGCACAGCACCGTCAGTCTCGCATCACCGAGTACGGCTTTTTTGAGATCGGCTCCCCCGCCGAGATGGCCGTAATAGATGTCGTAATCGCGGTTTTTGGTTAGGTCGATCACCCGGGTGTAGCCACCGCGCTCGATGCGGAGCTTGTACCGCAGTGCCTTGCGGGTGCGGTGCAGCAGCCACGAGTCCTCGATTCTCTCCCCCGCGCGCTGCCACAAAAAGTGATCCAGCCGCGGCTTGACCTCGGCAGCACGCAGGGTCGCGTTGCTCTGATCGTACTGAAAATGGATCAGCGGTGTCTGTGCGCACAAATGATAGAGTCTCCGAAAGCTGTACGCCGCTGTATCGTTCATCGTCGCACCTCTCATTTTACCACGCCGAAACCCATAGAGTTTTTGGCTCCCAACCCGGTATGGTATACAAAATCCAGCACCGTTGCGGGTGCCCTCAGGCGATAGCGCCCGTAATAACCCGTGATGGCCGAATGCTTATAGCGGGTAACGCATTTGCGCACGCCGCCAAGCACCTCAAACCGCACCACGCCGCGCGGGGGCTCACCGTAAAATGCCGTATACTTGCGCACGACGTTGCCGGCAATGCCAGCTGTGAAACAGCTCTCCGCAGGGGCGTAGTAGGTGGAAAAACCGCGGTCATCCGTGCGGTAATACAGAAGCGGTGTGTCCATCTCCCAATCGATGACGTCGTGCAGAAAACGCGTTTCGCGGCTGTCGCACGACAGCACTGTACACGGTGTGCCGTATATCTCGATATGCGGCACGGCGGTTACCGCCTCCGCCACGGTGCGGATGATCGCCTCGTCCGCTGAGCGGAGCTCCCAACGCACCTCGCCGGTATAGACCAACGTACGGTTCTCAATGGCGTAGCGACCGTGCAGGTCGGTGAAGCAAAAAAATTTGAACTGCTTCTCCGGACCGGGCTGCTTATCGTGTACCGCAGCGGCCAGTGCCGCGTCGCGGGACAGTAATTTGTAAAATACGCCCTGCAATATCTCAAAATGCGCGAACGGCAGGCGCAGAGGCTGTGCGGGAGACAGCGTCAGCTTGAGGCTTCTCATCGTTATCACTCCGTTTCGCGGTCTTTCGACAGTTTATTTGATTATACCATATTCGCTACTGTAAATGGAAGCCCTTACGGAAATTTATTTGGCAAAAACGGAGAGAGTTTGTGCACACGATGGCGGCGGAATCCTTTCAGTCACGGCAAGGCTGTGACAGCATCTGGACGCTTCTGTACGCATAAGTGCCACCAGAGGGGGAGCAAGAAGAGGAATGTCGCCCTGACCTACGGTGTTGGCTTCAGATCGTAGGAACGACTATTGGTTGCCCGCGGGATTCGTGCACTATTTGAGGCTGTCCGTCAAGGCACCCACTCGTACGGTGTTGATTTTAACCGATATAGTCATAACCACCGGTCATATGGTGGTTGTTTCTATTAAAAATAAAACCGAGTGCGCGACCACTCGGTTTTTGTTTTATTCTTCAGCTTCCAATAATCCGATGCCGAGATCGGTCAATTGGTCGGCATCCACCGCCGACGGGCATTGGGTCATCAGTTCGGTCATATTCTGCACCTTCGGATACGCGACGACGTCGCGCAGCGTCGCCGCACCCAGCATCTGCATCACCAGACGGTCGAGGCCGAGTGCCATACCGCCGTGCGGCGGCGCACCGTAACGGAACGCATCGGTGAGATACCCGAACTTCGCGTGCGACTCCTCATCCGACAGCCCCAGCGCACGGAACATCCGCTGCTGTAACTCGGGATCGGTGATACGGATCGAGCCGCTCGCCAGTTCAATACCACCGAGTACGAGGTCATACGCCTTGGCAAACACCTTGGACGGCTCGTTATCCAGATACGGGATACACTCATCCAGCGGCGAGGTGAAGGGATGATGCATCGCCACCCACGTCTGGCTCTCCTCATCCCACTCAAAGAACGGAAACTCGGTAATCCACAGAAGTCCCAGACCCTCGCGCCTGACTTCCAATTTATCTGCCACGACCAAGCGCAGCGCGCCCAGCACCGACAACACCAGCGACTTTCGCGCATCCGCAACGATCAGTACCACGTCACCCCGTTCGGCACCCGTAGCAGTAAGCAGCGCGGCGAATTTCTCCTCTGTGAGAAACTTGCCGAACGACGAGGTCACACCGTCGGGTGTCCAGCGTACCCACGCCAGACCCTTGGCACCGATACCTCGGGCGTGCTCGGTAAGCTTGTCGATCTCCTTACGCGACAGCGCACCCGCCGCGCCCTTCGCATTGATGGCACGCACCGTGCCGCCCGCCTCCAGCGCACCGGTAAACACACCGAAGCCGCAATCCTTTACCTGCTCGCTGATATCGCACAGCTCCATACCGAAGCGGATATCCGGCTTATCCGATCCGAAACGATCCATCGCCTCGGTATACGTCATACGCGGCAACGGCGTGGAAACGTCCACGTCCAGCACCGTCTTGAACACGTGCTGCATAAAGCCCTCACCGACAGCGAGCACATCCTCCACGTCCACGAATGACATCTCTAAGTCGATCTGGGTAAATTCCGGCTGACGATCGGCACGCAGATCCTCGTCACGGAAGCAGCGGGCTAACTGGAAATAGCGGTCAAAGCCCGCCACCATTGACAGCTGCTTATACAGCTGCGGCGACTGCGGCAGTGCGTAAAACTCGCCCTTATGCACGCGGGACGGCACAAGGAAATCACGTGCGCCCTCCGGCGTGGAACGAATGAGCATCGGGGTCTCGATCTCAACGAAGCCCTGCGAATCGAAATAATCACGCGTCGCCTTCGCAATGCGGTGACGCAGTAGCAGATTGCGCTGCAGATCGGGGCGGCGCAGGTCAAGATACCGATATTTGAGACGAAGCGCCTCGGAGGTAGTGGAGTTCTCCGCAATCTCAAACGGCGGGGTCTCCGCCTTGTTGAGGATGCGCAGGTCACGCACCGCGATCTCCACCTCACCGGTAGGGATCTCGTTATTGATGGACGAACGCACACGCACCTCACCGGTAGCGGCCAACACGTACTCGCCACGGACGGTAAACGCCTTATCAAACACCTCACGGTCAGTCGCATCGTCAAACGCCAACTGCACGATACCCGTACGATCACGCAGGTCGATGAAGATCAGCTGACCGAGGTCACGCTGACGCTGTGCCCAGCCAAAGACCGTCACCGTCTCGCCCGCGTGCTCGCGGCGGAACTCGCCGCAGTAGCGGGTACGCTTCATATCCTGAATGGTTTCCATAGCCTTATCCCTCCAGCAGGTCTGCCACCGCCGCAAAATGACGGTCAAGTGATTTGTTATACAGCACGGTATACAAGCTCTCATCCAGCGTGATATCCGTCGTCTCACCGGTCTGCATATCCTTGAGCTTGGCCGTGCCGGTCTCGATCTCGGTATCGCCCACCACCACGGCGTACAGCGCACCGAGCTTGTCGGCATACTTCATCTGCGCTTTGAGACCGCGCCCGACGGTATCGCACTCCGCCGAAACACCGCCCTCACGTAGCGTGTTGGCCAGCTTAAAGCAATGCACCGCTGCGGCTTCGCCAAGCGACGCAAAGTAGATGTCACAGCGGTTCGGCTCGGCGGGCATTGCATCCTGTGCTTTGAGCACCATCAGCAACCGCTCCAAGCCCATCGCAAAACCAAGCGCAGGCAGCTTGGGACCGCCCATTTCCTCGCACAGACCATCGTACCGACCGCCGCCGCACAGCACAGCCTGCGCACCGAGCGCGTCGGACACAAACTCAAACACCGTGCGGGTGTAATAGTCCAGTCCGCGCACAATGTGCGGATCCAGCTCAAACGGGATCTCCGCCGCCGTGAGGTAATTCTGCACCTGCTGGAAATGGTGGGCGCAATCGTGACACAGATAATCGGTAATGACCGGGGCATCCGCCGCAATGGCACTGCACACCGGGGATTTGCAATCCAGAATACGCATCGGGTTGCGACCGAGCCGAGCCTGGCACGTGCCGCACAGCTCGTCCTGCCGACTCTCAAAATATGCCTTGAGTGCCTTGTGGTACTCGGCACGGCAGGTCGGGCAGCCGATGGAATTCAGCCGCAGAGTCACGCCCTTGACCGACAACGCCTTCAGCACCGCGTCCGCGAGTGCGATGGTCTCCGCGTCCGCCAGCGGCGAGGCCGCGCCGTAGCTTTCCACACCAAACTGGTGAAACTCACGCAGACGACCCGCCTGCGGCTTTTCATAGCGATAGCAGGAGGTAACATACGCAACCTTCACGGGTAGCACCTCGTTGTGCAGACCGTGCTCGAGCAGCATACGCATCGCGCCGGCGGTACCCTCCGGTCGCAACGTAATGGAACGGCCGCCCTTATCATCAAAGGTATACATTTCCTTTTGCACCACATCGGTGGTCTCACCCACCGAACGGATAAACAGCTCCGTGTGCTCAAACACGGGAGTGCGCACCTCGCGGAAGCCGTAATCACGGGCTACCTGCAACGCCGTGCGCTCAACGTGCTGCCAGGCAGCACTGTCCGACGGCAGAACGTCCTGCGTGCCGCGGATCGCCTTGGTAATGAGTGCCATATACAAACTTCTTTCTTCTTAAAATACCGAAGGATTGACGATAGTACGCCAATCGAGATCGCCGCGCTCCAGACCGTGGATGAGCACCTCGGCGGTGGCGATATTGGTCGCCACGGGGATATTGCGGATATCGCACAGGCGCAGCATCTCCAGCTCGTTCGGCTCGTTGTCCTTCGCACCCTGCGGATCGCGGAACAGCAGCACCAGATCGATCTCGTCGCAGGAAATGCGTGCAGATATCTGCTGTGCGCCGCCCTGCTCGCCACTGAGATAGCGGGTGATCTGCAAGCCGGTAGCTTCGGATACCAAACGGCCGGTCGTGCCGGTCGCGCACAGAGTATGTCGGCTCAGGATGCCGCAGTAAGCAATGCAAAACTGCACCATCAGTTCCTTTTTTGCGTCATGAGCAATCAATGCGATGTTCAATTTGATCCGTCCTTTCTTTTATAACCGTTTCATCATCACGAATTATTGTGTAAGTCCGTGATGTTGCTTTGCGACAAGGCTTGCGAGCGATGGAATACCGCGTGTATTTCGAGCGAGCGTAACGCCGCCGCAGAGTAAAAGCACCGGACTTACAGCTTCTTCAGATCCGCCAGCGGCACATTCTCCCCCAGATACCGTGCCGCAATATTCGCAAAGCACTGGCCAGCGGGACATTCCGTAGGCAACGGCTTACCATAGGCGTTGGCAACCGCAACCTCCTCATCCTCCGGCAGAACACCGATGAGCTGCAGGCTCGCGGTGTCGATCAGCTCGTCGATATCCGGCATTTTTCCGCGAAGGATGGGACGGATGCGCAGACGGTTGATGACCAGCCGTGCGGGAATATCCCGTTCGCGCAGCAAACGAGCCATTATCTGTGCGTCACGCGCACAGACCATATCCGGCGTGGACACGACGAAGGCGCGATCCGCTCCGGCGACAGCCGTTTCAAACCCTTGGCCGATCCCGGCGGGACAGTCAATAATGACCTCATCGTAATACTTCGTCAAGCCGCGGCACAGCCGCACCATATCCTCCGGCTGCGCCAGCCGTTCCAAGCTGACGGGTGCCGGCATCACGAACACGTTCGGACAAATGGGAGAGGGATATACTGCGTCCGCGGGGGAGCAATCTCCCGCAATGACATCCGCCATATCGTACACCGCCGTGCCGGCAATGCCGAGCATCACGTCGAGACTGCGCAGACCCGCGTCACCGTCTACCAATAACACACGGCGGTCACGCCGTGCAAGCGCACAGCCCAGCCCCGCCGACACGGTGGATTTTCCCGCGCCGCCCTTGCCGGATGTGATGACCGAGATCATTGGCAACCCTCCTTCCCCAGTTTTCCATATAAACGGGATAAGTATACCACAAATTTACAGTCTTGTAAATGCTTTATTGCAAATTTTAACTGCCCGCACAGAAAGCCGATTGACAAATCCGTCCGATTTTATTATACTACCCCCGAAAGGTCGCGACCCAATGGAACCGAAAGGTAAAAAGATCGTTTTTTAGGCGACAGCATCACTGCCGGCACAGGCACCGGCGAGCGGGCAAGATCTACTGGCAGGTGCTCGGTCGCTTAAGCGGTGCCGCGTGTATCGGTTACGGCATCGGCAGTCACCGCATTGCCGGCCAGCTACTGGGATTCCCGCAAACGTTATAAATTGGTAAAAACACCCGAACGATCAACCGTTCGGGTGTTTTATATTACGGTCGCCGGTTGGCCGCCGGGCGCACGTCGCCCCGCTCAAACCGGCGGCGCAGCTTCTCCAATGCCTTCTTCTCAATACGTGACACGTAGCTGCGCGAAATATTCAGCTTTTTTGCCACCTCTCGCTGCGTCAGCGGGTCACGCGTCAACCCGTACCGCTGACACAAAATATCCTTTTCGCGGTCGTTGAGCGTTTCCTCCATATAGCGATACAGCTTCGCGGCGTTTATCTTCATATCCAGATCGTCCGCAATGGTATCCTCTGAGGCGATCACATCCATCAGCGTCAGCGTGTGCCCCTCTTTATCCGTCTCGATAGGCTCCATAATGGACACGTCCTGTGCCGACTTGCGGTTGGCGCGGAAATACATCAATATCTCGTTTGCTATCCTCACCCAAATCGGTTTTAGTCTGTGAACGAAAATCCTCAGTAGTA
>CAYYDD010000034.1:0-17073 GCA_964470515.1 uncultured Eubacteriales bacterium
AAGCAAAAAGGAAAAGAAACGATTGGAGAGAAAAAATGAAAATTAAAAAGATATTATGGATAATCCTTGGTTGTATTGGCGTAGGGCTTGGTGCTATCGGTGCAGTTGTTCCTATGCTGCCTGCGTTCCCATTTCTGCTGCTTGCGGCGTTCAGCTTTGCAAGAAGCTCGGAGAGGCTACATACTTGGTTTATCAACACCAAGCTTTACAAGAAAAATCTTGAAAGCTATGTTGCAGGCAAGGGTATGACCTGGGCAACAAAAATCCGAGTGATGATAACGGTGACTCTGCTTATGAGCTTCGGCTTTACAATGATGTTCCTGAAAGCCGTCTACGTCCCGTGTATCATCCTCGCCTGCGTGTGGGTGTTTCATATCGTATATTTTATATGGGGTGTGAAAACATACGTTCCTGAATTCACTACAAAGAATAAATAAAACAACGGCGATAGGAGACGATTTAGCATCTCTTATCGCCGTTTAAAATAGAAAATCAATAAACTTCGTGTAATATCTTTTATTTCATCTTTGTTTGTGGTATAATAAATAATCAATTATGACTTGATTCGTCAAAAGGGCATTTTCATGTCTGATTTTTACGGTCAAAAGAAACGGGTATGAATACTTGGAAAGGAGGGCTACAGCTACTATGGACAAGTTCAAATTGGTATCGACCTTCAAACCAACTGGAGACCAACCTGAAGCGATTGAAGCACTTGCAAATGGTATCGAAAATGGCTTAAAAGAGCAGGTTTTACTAGGAGTTACGGGTTCCGGTAAAACTTTTACGATGGCAAATGTAATCGCAAAAGTCAACCGTCCGACACTTATTTTGGAACCCAATAAAACCCTTGCAGCCCAGACCTGTTCCGAAATGCGGGAGTTCTTTCCAGAAAACAGCGTCAATTTCTTTGTATCCTACTACGATTACTATCAGCCGGAGGCGTACGTGCCGTCCACGGATACGTACATCGAAAAGGACTCTGCCATCAACGACGAGATCGATAAGTTGCGTCATTCCGCGACCTCGGCACTGTCCGAGCGGCGGGACGTTATCATCGTGGCGAGCGTGTCGTGCATTTACAGCTTGGGCAACCCCATTGATTACCGCAATATGATCATTTCGTTGCGGCCGGGGATGCAGAAAAGCCGCGATGAGTTGCTGTCCCGATTGGTTGATCTGCAATACGAGCGCAACGATATCAATTTTGTGCGCAACAGGTTCCGTGTGCGTGGAGATGTAGTGGAGATATTCCCGGCGTATTCCAACGATACGGTCATCCGTGTGGAATTTTTCGGGGACGAGATTGACCGCTTGAGTGAGGTCAACCCGCTGACGGGTGAGTTGAAGGGCTTGCTGGGACATATTGCCATTTATCCGGCATCGCATTACATCGTGCCGCCGGAAAAGCTGGAGGATGCCATTGCCGAGATCGAGCGTGAGCTGGACGAGCGTGTCGAGCAGTTCAAGGCCGAGGGCAAGCTACTGGAGGCGCAGCGCATTTTGCAACGCACGCGGTACGATATCGAGATGCTGCGGGAGATCGGCATCTGCAAGGGCATCGAGAACTATTCGCGGGTGTTATCCGGTCGCGTACCGGGCTCCACGCCGTTTACGCTGCTGGATTATTTCCCGGAGGATTATCTGCTGTTTGTGGACGAGTCGCATGTGACGCTCCCGCAGGTGCGCGGGATGTTCGGCGGTGACCGCGCGCGCAAGACCAATCTGGTGGAATACGGCTTCCGTTTGCCGAGTGCGTACGATAACCGTCCGCTGAATTTCGATGAGTTTTACGGGCACGTCAATCAGGCGGTGTTCGTGAGCGCGACACCGGGTAACTTTGAACTGGAGCGCAGCGGCGCGCCGGTGGAGCAGGTCATCCGTCCGACGGGCCTGCCCGATCCCGAGATCACGGTGCGGCCGGTGGAGGGGCAGATCGACGATCTGATCGGTGAGATCCGCGCCCGTACCGCGCGGCAGGAGCGCGTGCTGGTGACGACGCTGACCAAGAAAATGGCGGAGGATCTGACCACGTATTTTGAGAACGTGGGTATCCGTGTGCGGTATATGCACCACGATATTGATACTATTGAACGAATGGAGATTATTCGCGATCTGCGGCTTGGTGAGTTTGACGTGCTGGTGGGTATCAACCTGCTACGCGAGGGTCTGGATATTCCCGAGGTATCGCTGGTGGCGATACTGGATGCGGATAAAGAGGGCTTTTTGCGGTCCGCCTCCGCGCTGATACAGACCATCGGCCGTGCGGCGCGTAACGCCGGGGGGCGGGTCATTCTGTACGCGGACGAGGTCACGCCGTCGATGGAAAAGGCCATCCGCGAGACGGAGCGCCGCCGTGCCATTCAGTTAAAATACAATGAAGAGCACGGTATCGTGCCGCAGACCATCATCAAAGAGGTGCGTGACGTGCTACAGATCACGCCGTCGGCCTCGCGCGATGAAAAGACGGGGAAGAAGCTGTCGAAGGCGGAGCGGATGCTACGCATCGAACAACTGACAAAAGAAATGAAGCACGCGGCGAAGCTGCTGGAATTCGAGCACGCGGCGTGGCTACGTGATGAGATCGAAAAGCTCAGACAAGGCAAGTGAGGAAAGCTATGCTGGAAAATTTGATCGTCAAGGGTGCCAAGGAGCACAACTTAAAGGACGTGGACGTGACCATCCCGCGCGATAAGCTGGTGGTGTTTACCGGCGTATCGGGGTCGGGTAAGTCGTCGCTCGCGTTTGATACCATCTACGCCGAGGGACAGCGGCGGTATATGGAAAGTCTATCCTCGTATGCACGGATGTTTTTGGGACAGATGGAAAAGCCGGAGGTGGAGTCCATTGACGGCTTGTCGCCCGCCATTTCCATCGACCAGAAGACCACGTCGCAAAACCCGCGTTCGACGGTGGGTACCGTCACGGAGATCTACGATTATCTGCGTTTGCTGTATGCGCGCATCGGTATCCCGCACTGCCCGAAGTGCGGTCGTGAGATCCGTCAGCAGACGGTGGACGAGATCGTGGATCGTCTGCTGGCGCTCCCGGAGCGCACGCGTATCCAGTTGCTCGCACCCGTGGTGCGCGCCCGCAAGGGCGAGTGTCAGAAGGAGTTTGACGCGGCGCGGAAGTCCGGTTACGTGCGTGTGCGGGTGGACGGGTCGCTGTACGAGCTGTCCGAGACCATCAAGCTGGATAAAAACAAGAAGCATACCGTGGAGATCGTGGTGGATCGTTTGGTCATCGGGCCGGATATCCGCGGTCGGTTGGCGGATTCGGTGGAAACCGCGACGGCACTGTCCGGCGGGCTGCTGATGGTGGAGCTGGTGGACAGCGGTGAGGAGCTGACCTTTTCGCAGAATTACGCGTGCCCCGATCACGGCTTCAGTATGGAAGAACTGACGCCGCGGATGTTCTCGTTCAACAATCCGTTCGGTGCGTGCCCGAAGTGTACGGGTATCGGTATTTTTATGTCTATCGACCCCGATCTGGTGCTGGCGGATGAGGAGCTGTCGCTGCGGGACGGTGCCATCCGCGCGAGCGGGTGGAGCTTTCTGGACGGTGGCACCATTTCGCAGATGTATTACGAAGGGCTTTCGGCGCATTACGGATTCTCGCTGGATACGCCGTGGAAGGATTTATCGGACGAGGCGAAGCGCATCGTTCTGTACGGCAACAACGGTGAAAAGATAAAAATGACGCGCCGTATGGAGTACGGCACGGGAGAATATTTTACCTCGTGGGAGGGCGTTGTCAACAACCTGCAACGGCGGCATCAGGAGACCAACAGCGAGTGGATGCGGGCTGAGCTGGAAACGTATATGAGCAAGGTGCCCTGCCCGGATTGCCACGGCAAGCGGTTAAAGCCGGAAAGTCTGGCGGTGACCGTCGGCGGTGTCAACGTTGCCGATCTGTGCGACAAATCGGTGACAGAGTTGCTGGCGTTCATGAAGCAGCTGGACGAGTCGCTGACCCCGCGTGAGCATCAGATCGCCGACCGTATCCTCAAGGAGATCCGCGAGCGGCTGGGCTTCTTAAACAGCGTGGGTCTGGAATACCTGACACTGTCCCGCACGGCGGGAACGCTGTCGGGCGGTGAGAGCCAGCGTATCCGTTTGGCGACGCAGATCGGCTCGTCGCTGATGGGTGTTTTGTATATTCTGGACGAGCCCAGCATAGGCTTGCATCAGCGGGACAACCAGAAGCTACTGGATACGTTGCGGCGGCTGCGCGATCTCGGCAACACGCTGATCGTCGTGGAGCACGACGAGGAAACGATGCTGGCGGCGGATTGGATCGTGGATATTGGCCCGGGTGCCGGCGTACACGGCGGCGAGGTCATCTGCTCGGGCACGGTGGAGGAGGTCTGCGCGTGTGAGCGGTCGGTGACCGGCCAGTATCTCAGCGGCAAGAGGCGCATCCCCGTACCGAAAACGCGGCGTCCCGGCAACGGGCACGAGCTGAGGGTGCTGGGGGCGGCGGCCAACAACCTGAAAAATATCGACGTATCGTTCCGCTTGGGGGCGTTTAACTGTGTAACCGGTGTGTCCGGCTCGGGCAAATCGTCACTGGTGAACGAGATCCTGTACAAGCAGCTGGCGAACAAGCTCAACCGTGCACATTGCCGTGCGGGGGCACACCGCCGTATTGAGGGTCTGGAGGCACTGGACAAGGTCATCGCCATCGACCAGTCGCCCATCGGGCGCACGCCGCGGTCGAATCCCGCGACGTATACGGGGGTGTTCAACGATATCCGTGAGCTGTTTGCGTCCACGGCGGATGCGAAGCTGCGCGGCTATTCCGCAGGACGGTTTTCGTTCAACGTCAAGGGTGGTCGCTGTGAGGCGTGTCAGGGCGACGGTATTTTGAAGATCGAAATGCACTTTTTGCCGGACATCTACGTGCCGTGTGAGGTGTGCAAGGGTCAACGCTACAACCGCGAAACACTGGAAGTGCGGTACAAGGGCAAGAATATTTACGATATTCTGGAAATGACCGTGGAGGAAGCACTGCTCTTTTTTGAAGCGATGCCGAAGATCGCGCGGCGGCTGCAAACGCTCGCGGACGTGGGACTCGGCTATATCAAGCTGGGTCAGCCCGCGACGACGCTGTCCGGCGGTGAGGCACAGCGTGTTAAGCTTGCGACCGAGCTGTCCAAACGGTCAACGGGACGTACAGTGTATATTCTGGACGAGCCGACGACCGGCCTGCACACGGCGGATGTGGCGCAGCTCATCGAGGTGCTGCAAAAGCTGGTGGACGGCGGGAATACCGTGGTGGTCATCGAGCACAATCTGGACGTTATCAAAAACGCCGACTATATTCTGGACTTGGGGCCGGAGGGTGGTAACCGCGGCGGTACACTGGTAGCGGCCGGAACGCCGGAGAAGCTAGTGCAGGTGCCGGAGTCGTATACCGGGCAGTATCTGCGGCCTCTGCTGGAAAAATGATGAATTGAAAGGAGAGAAAACCGTATGGGTATGCTATATCGGGTGTCGTACTATGCCGGTGTGCAGACGCTGCGCCTGTTGCATCGGCTCGGGCGGTTTTTTACTCTGTTGTTTTTGCCGCTGCGTTTGTTGATCTGGCGTGCGGTACGGGTTCTGCTGCGGCGGAGGGATACACGCATCCGTGAGGGACTGGCGGGGCTGTGGCGACGCTTGGCTCAGGCGGGCGCCCGCGTAAAGGACGCGTGGCGGCGGCATCCGTTGTTGGGCGTGTTGCAGGCGCTGCATCTGCCGGTTGCGGCGGCAAAGCATTATAAGGGCTTGACGCGGGCCGCACTGACGTGTACGGCTATCGCTTGCTCACTGGCGATCCTGCTCGGAACGTTCAGCTATTGGGGTCGCACGACCTACGCGCTCGCCTTAGCCGATGACGACGGCGAGGTATGGGGCTATGTGGCCGAGGAATCCGTGCTGCAGGATGGTGTGGCGATGGCCAATGAGCGTTTGGGGTGGATAACGTCGGCAAACGCGCTGACGGTATCGCCGTCCGTCTCGCTGCAGGTGATCCGTCAGGCGGAGATATGGAACGAGCAGCAGGTGTGCGATCATCTGCTGGCGCAGACCGATCTGGAGACCGCAGAGGCCTGCGGTGTGTACATAAACGGTGCGTTTTACGGTGCGCTCAGCGGCCGACGGTCGGCGCAGTATATGCTGAATGAAATTTTGGAGGAAAGCCGCGAGGGACAGCCGGAAGTCAAGGCGTCGTTTGTGGAAACGGTGGAGCTGGTGGACGGCTTGTATCCGGAGGATCAGATCGTGGCGGCGCAAACGATGAAGGAAAGTCTGTTGGCTGAGGCGGTGGAGGAAGAGACCTATGTATTCCAAACGGGGGATACGCTGGTGGAGATCGCCGCGAAGAGCGGCATTTCGGTGGCGGAGCTGATCCGCTTGAATCCTGCGATAAGCGGCGGTATCAAGGCGGGGCAAACGCTGCTCATCCGCCGTGCGGAGCCGCATTTGCGGGTATTGGTATCCGGCACCATCCAGTATGAGGCCGCGATACCGTATACCGTCGAGCGGGTGGCCGACGCGTCGATGTATGAGGGACGACAAAAGATCCGTGTCAACGGCGAAAACGGCAAAAGCCTTGTTACGGCGACGGTGACGTATCTGGACGGCAAGGAGCAGTCCAGCGTCATCACCGCGCAGGAGGTACTTCAGGAGCCGGTGACGCAGGTGGTCGCCTACGGCACCAAGAAAAAGGCGACCAAGGGCCGCGATATGGAGTGGCCGGTGCCGTCCTCACGCTATATTACGGATTATTACAGTATGTCCTCCGGTGACCGTCACCGCGGTATCGATATCTGGAGTCGGGATATCGAGGGCAAGGATATCGTGGCGGCGGACAACGGCACCGTCATCGTCTCGGCATACCGCAAGGGTACTTCGTATTGGTCCTACGGTATGTATATCGTTATCGACCACGGCGATGGGTATCAGACCTTGTACGCCCACTGTAGTGAGCTGCTGGTAGAAGAGGGCGAGACCGTGACCAAGGGGCAGGTTATCGCCAAGGTCGGTAACACCGGCCGCAGCACGGCACCGCATCTGCACTACGAGGTTATCGTCAACGGTCGTAACGTCAACCCGCTGAACTATTATTAACACGGAGGCGCGGTATGGAACGCGAGCTGCATATCGGCGGTATATACCGTCATTTCAAGGGTAACACCTACGAGGCCTTAGCACTGGCGCGTCACAGCGAAACGCTGGAGCCGCTGGTGGTGTACCGCGCATTGTACGGCACAGGGGACGTGTGGGTGCGTCCGCTCGCGGAATTTCTGGGCACGGTGACGCGTGACGGCACGACCCGACAGCGTTTTGAAGAAATCGAAAGCTGAGTCTTGCCGTTGCGCGGAGTTCGTGATATACTATAGGATAGTTTAAATATAGACAGGAAGAATCACTATGGGCAAGCAAGAACAATTACGCAATATCGCCATCATCGCTCATGTTGACCACGGTAAGACCACGCTGGTCGACCAGCTGCTGCGGCAGAGCGGCATTTTCCGCGCCAACGAGCAGGTTTCCGAGCGTGTGATGGATTCCAACGATCTGGAGCGTGAGCGCGGTATCACCATCCTTTCCAAAAACACGGCGGTGATGTATCACGACACTAAGATTAACATCGTGGACACGCCCGGCCACGCCGATTTCGGCGGCGAGGTGGAGCGCATCCTGATGATGGTGGACGGTGTGCTACTACTGGTGGATGCGTTTGAGGGCTGTATGCCGCAAACGCGCTTTGTGCTGAAAAAGGCGCTGGGGCTGGGAAAGCGTCCGGTCGTGGTCATCAACAAGATCGACCGTGACGGTGCGCGTCCGGCTGAGGTCATTGACGAGCTACTGGATCTGTTTATCGAACTGGGTGCGGATGAGGATCAGCTGGATTTTCCGGTGGTGTATGCCTCCGGACGCGACGGCTATTCTTCGCTGGATCCCGAGGTGCGCGAGGGCACGATGGAGCCGCTGTTCGAGGCGATCCTGAAATACGTGCCCGCACCCGAGGGCGATACCGAAGCACCGCTGCAGATCTTATTTTCCAATATCGATTATGACGAATACGTCGGCCGTGTCGGCGTGGGGCGTGTGGAGCGCGGCACCGTGCACAACGGACAGACGGTAACGCTGTGCCGTGCGGACGGCAGCACGCAGAGTTGCCGCATCGGCAAGCTGTACCAGTTTGAAGGGCTGCACCGTGTGGAATACGAGTCTGCCTCGGTGGGCGATCTTGTCGCGGTGACCGGCATTACCGATCTGAATATCGGTGAAACGGTGTGTGATCCGCTGTGTGTGGAGCCGCTTCCGTTTGTCCGTATCGACGAGCCGACCATTTCGATGCTGTTTATGGTGAACAACAGCCCGTTTGCCGGCCGCGAGGGCAAGTACGTTACCTCGCGTAACCTGCGGGATCGCCTGTTCAAAGAGGTAGAGACCAACGTGAGTATGCGGGTGCGTGAGACCGATACCACCGATGCGTTTGAGGTATCCGGTCGGGGCGAGCTGCATCTCTCTATTCTGATCGAAACGATGCGCCGCCAGGGCTACGAATTTGCCGTCAGCCGCCCGCAGGTCATTTACAAGCGGGGCGAAAACGGCGAGCTGCTGGAGCCGATGGAGCTGCTGATGATCGAGGTGCCGGAAAACTACGTCGGCGCCGTGATGGAAAAGCTCGGCTCCCGCAAGGCGGAGATCGTGAATATGGGCACCCGCGAGACGGGTGCGAGCCATCTGGAGTTCCGTATCCCGTCGCGCGGCTTGATGGGCTACCGTCAGCAATTTCTCACGGATACCAACGGGAACGGTATTATGAACAGCGTGTTTGACGGCTATGAGCCGTATAAGGGCGACATTCCGCAGCGTATTCAGGGCTCGCTCGTGGTATTTGAAGCGGGCGAGACCAGCAGCTACGGTCTGTTCAATGCGCAGGATCGCGGCGCACTGTTCGTGGGACCTGCGGTGCCGGTGTACGAAGGTATGATCGTGGGGCAATCCCCCAAAAACGAGGATATCGTTGTCAACGTGTGCAAGAAAAAGCACGTTACCAATATGCGTGCCGCCGGCTCAGATGAGGCTCTGCGGCTGACACCGCCGACGGTGCTGTCGTTGGAGCAATCGCTGGAATTTATCAATGACGATGAGCTTGTCGAAGTCACGCCGCTGAGTATCCGTTTGCGCAAGCGTATTCTGTCACGCGAGCTACGTATGAAAGACGCGGCTAAAAAGAAAGCGTGACACGGCGGCTTGTCCGCCCGCTGTGGATCATCGGCATCGCGTGGCTGATCGCGTGCCTGATCGGTGTTTGGGTACCGGCGGAATGGCTGTGGTATATCGCGGCGGCACTGTTTCTGTGCTTTGTCGCCGCACTGCTGATTCCAGAAGTGCGTGCGTATCATACCGTGCTGCTCGCTTTGATAGCGGCGGTCACGGCGTGCTTGTTGCTGGCCTACTGCGAGCTCGTTCGGTATCAGCCGCTTGCCGCAAGGGTGGGTGAGGAGATTGTTCTCCGTGCCGAGGTGGATACGACCGGTACGGTTACCGAGCTCCGTGTGCTGTCCGGCGATCTGCCGACGGGAACACGGCTGCTACTGTGGTCGGAGCCTACCGATGCCGCTCTGGACGATCACGATATCGTCGAGGCCGTGTTCGTGCTGAAGACCGATGAGGTCGAGGGCTTGTCCCTGCTTCAGACGAAGGCGAGCGGTGTGTGGTTTGCGGTGACACCGGTGGATATGTCTGCAGAAAGCTGGGTGATCGAAAGCAGTACGCCGACGTTAACCGAACGGATCGCCGATCAGCGTGACGTGCTCTCTGCGCGTATCCAACGTATGATAGCAGGCGATATCGGTGCCGTGGTCACGGGTATTTGTCTGGGTGCGGATGAATGGTTGTCCGACGATGCGGTCGCCGCGTTCCGCAGCTGCGGTGTGTCGCATCTGTTTGCGGTGTCCGGGTTACATCTTTCCATTTTGACAACCGCGCTTTTGCGGCTGTTAAAGCGGTTGCGTATACCGCGCCGTGTGCGCGGGGCGATCACGGTTTCGGTCGTGACGCTCTTTGCGGTGCTTGTGGGATGGACACCGTCCGTCACACGCGCCGGTGTGCTGTGCCTGCTTGTCACGCTGGGGGACTGCGCACGTCGGCAGGCGGACGCACGCAATTCACTGGGCTTGGCGTTGTTTTTACTGTTGCTTGAAAACCCGTTTGCCGCGTACGACGCCGGTCTGTTGCTGTCGTTCTTCGCGACCTTCGGCGTGCTGTTTTTATCCCCCGCTATTCAGGAAATGCTACTACGTTTGCCGCTTCACGGCAGGGCACTGACGGTGTGGAAGAGCATCGCGGGGATGATCGGCGTGACGCTGTCGGCTACGCTGACGACGCTACCGATCACGGTGATATATTTCGGGTCGGTGTCGCTCGTAGGTATTCTCGCAAACGTGCTGATGACTGTTCCGGCCTCGGCGTTGCTGGTGCTCGGATGGCTGGCTATCCTGTCGTTGCTGGCGGGGCTTGTCGTGCTGTACCGGCCGCTTTTGCTCGTTGTCGGATGGCTCTCCAAGCTGTTGCTTGGAATCGCGAAGTTGCTTTCCGGGTTGCCGCTGTCCACGGTGACGGTGCGCAGTGTTTATCTGATCGTGTGGCTGTTCGGCAGTGCGTTGCTTGTCTTGTTCGGCTACCGTTTGCTTTACCGCCGCGGTATCGCGATAGCAGCGACCTGTGCGGTGGTCGTTCTCGGTGTCGGTATGGTATTGCACCACACGATGCTACGGGACACGGTACGTATGTACGCGGTTCCCGGGCAGGAGGAGCTTGCCGTTTGCGTTCTGTATGACGGGCAGGCGGTGGTGGTGACAGCACCGGAGGATACCGAAACGCTGTATGCGATCCGCTCATCGCTGCGTGAGCAGGGTGTGTCGGCGCTGGACACGGTATTTCTGCCGTCGGGCAATAATCACGCTGTTGCGTACGTGCCTGCGGTGCTGGAGGAGTATCTGGCCGATGCTGCGCTGTGTGAGCCGACGGAGGAAACGGTTGCGCTGTGGGATGTCGGTTCTGCCGCGTGGCAGGACAATCGGCTGTGCTTTACGTTTGGTGAAGTGAGCATCGCGTTTGATGCCGACAGTACGGCCGATTGTGTGTTCACCGGCGGTGCAATAACGCTGTACCGTGACGGTGAGCCGTATACGATAAATGAGGAAAACGGCGAGCTTCCGTGGTTGTGGATAAGGGACGGAGACTTGCATATCAAATAAGAGGGGTTGTTTTCTATGCCGAGATCGGAACAGGACTTAAAACTGCATCTGAAACAAGGGGCGCCCGCGCGGGTCTACCTGCTGTACGGCGAGGAAAGCTATCTCACCGCGCATTACGCGGAGCAGGTCATTCGCTTGGCGGGTATACGCCCGAATGACAGCTTGGCTGAGTTCAATATGCATCGGTTTGACGGGCAGGAATGCTCGTTTGACGCGGTGGAGGAGGCGGCCGAGGCACTGCCGCTGATGGCTGACCGCAAATGTGTGGCTGTCAGCAATATGGACGTGACCGCTGCGGCGGTCTTTGACCGCGCGATGGCGTTGGTATCCGATCCGCCGGATGACACGGTGCTGGTATTCTGGATGACAACGCTGCTGTCCGAGGGTAAACCCAACGCGAAGTGGCGGCAGTTCATCGACGCGGTGGACAAAAACGGCGTTTGCGTGCAGTTTCCCCGCCGCTCCACCGAGGAGATCGTGCGTATTCTGTGCGCAGGCGCGGGACGGCGGCACAGCACGCTGCAGCCGACTGTCGCGCGGGAGCTGGTGGAGCAGTGCGGCAACGATATGAATCTGTTGCTCAACGAATTGGATAAGCTGTGCGCGGTGGCGGGCACGGGCGAGATCACCTCGACCATTCTGGCCGAGGTGGCCACCAAAAACCTGAACGCGCAGGTGTTCGAGCTGTCCAATGCGATTTTAAAGCATAATTATGAAAGTGCGTATACCATTCTTCACCGCTTGTTTGCCACCAAGCTGGAGCCGCTGGTGATCTTGGCCGCACTGTCCGGCGCGTACACCGATCTGTACCGTGCGAAGCTGGCGGCAATCGGAGGTCAGCGTGCGGAAACGCTGATCGAGGAATTTGACTATAAGGGCAAGGCGTTCCGCTTGCGATACGCCCAGCGCGATTGTAGCCGTTTATCGCTGGAATCACTGCGAGAGAGCTTGGATATTCTGGCGCAGGCCGACCGTCGGCTGAAGTCCTATACCAGTGATAAGCGCACTATCTTGGAGGAGACTGCGGCTAAGCTGATCGTGACGGCCAAGCTGGGGAGAACGGAATGATCCCCACCGTACGCGAGGCCATCGCGGTCGAGGGAAAATACGACGCGATCCGCCTGCGCTCCGTGGTCAACGCCACGGTAGTGGTGACCGACGGCTTCGGCCTTTTCAAGCAGCCGAAGAAGCTGGAGCTGCTGCGGAGGTTGGCTGCGGTGCAGGGGCTTATCGTGTTGACCGACAGCGATGCCGCAGGCTTTGTCATCCGCGACCGCATTGCCGGGGCACTGCCCACGGAACAGGTGTTGCACGCCTATGCACCGGAGATCGTCGGCAAGGAACGCCGCAAGCGTACTCCGTCAAAGGAGGGGCTGCTCGGCGTGGAGGGCATTGACGGTGAGCGGCTGTTACAGGCACTTATCCGCGCGGGTGCCACGATAGAGGATATACCGCCCGCCGACCGCCCTGTCTCGTATCTGACTAAGGCGCGGATGTTTGAGGATGGGTTGTCCGGCGGCGTGCACAGCGCACGGCTGCGTGAGGCTTTGCTGATCGAATTGGGCCTGCCGCGGCGGTTGTCGGCCAACCGTTTGTTGGAGGTCGTCAACGCGTTGCTGAGTGAAGAGGAATACCGCGCGTTGCTTGCACATATCAAAGGAGAGTAAGAGCTATGGATCGACCCATCGTGCTGGCATCGGCATCGCCGCGCCGCCGCGAGATACTGGAGCTGCTGGGCTTTCACTATACGGTCTGCCCTGCCCGCACCGAGCTGCCTGCCGACCCGTCGTTGTCGGCGGAGGATGCGATATTGCGTGTGGCGCGCGGAAAGGCGGAGGAGGTCGCGGCACAGTATCCGAACGAGCTCGTGTTGGGCGCGGATACGGCGGTGGTCGTGGACGAGACGATCCTGGGCAAGCCGCACGACGCGGAGGAGGCCAAAGCAATGCTGCGCCAGCTATCCGGTCGTGCACATCGGGTCATTACTGCGGTGTGGGTGTGCGGTGACGGGTTCAACACCGGCTTTGTCGACGTGGCGGAGGTCACCTTTTACCCGATGAACGAGCTAGAGATCGCCGCGTACGTGGCATCCGGTGAGCCGATGGATAAGGCCGGTGCCTATGCGGTGCAGGGCTGCGGCGCACGGTATATTCGTAGCGTTCACGGTGATTTCTATACCGTGATGGGGCTGCCCGGCGGCCGATTATACCGCTTTTTACGCAAATAAGTTCGACAGATTTCAACAAGAAAGGATCGCGATGTAAGGATGAAGCACGTAAAACAAGCGGCTTCCGCTAAGAAAGCCCCGACATGGCATTTTATGGTATTTTTACCAGTGTCTCTGCTATGGATGGAGCTGGTGTTCCGCGCCGCAACGGTGGATTGCTTTTTCGGGGGCGGGTTGTTTTTTACCTTCGGGTTTACCGTAGCGGCTGCGGCACTGCTGTACGTGCTGTGCACGCTGTTTAAGAAGGAAGTCAACCGTATCATCGTGATTGTGGTATTGGCGGTGCTGGCGGTCGTGTTCAGCTCACAGATCGTTTATCACGGCGTGTTTAATACCTATTACATTTTGTATTCGCTGGGACGTGCGGGACAGGTGGCGCAGTTCTGGAAGGACACGCTACTGTCGATATGGCGTAATCTGTTTGCCATTCTGTGCACGTTCGTTCCGCTGGCGGTATATATTTTGTTCGGCAAAAAGCTGTTTCCTGCCCGCCGTGCGCCCGGTCTGCTCAAGGGTGCGGTGCTCGTCGTGATGGTGATATTCCACCTGCTCGCAATGCTGACGGCGCTGTGCTTCAAGGAGGGCGATACCAGCCCCGGTGCGCTGTACACCAAGCAGTTCGCTGTGGATGAGTCGATGGAACAGTTCGGTTTGCTCACCACCGTGCGATTGGATCTGAAATATCTGATTTTCGGCACGAATATCGACGACGACCCCGATCTGCCGTCGTCGCTGCCCGTGGAGCCGGAGCCCGAGCCTGACCCGGTGGTGTACGGCGACAACGTGATCGATTCGCTGGATTTCGAGGCGCTTGCCGCAGCGGAAACCGATAAGAATATCAAAAAGATGCACGAGTATTTCGGCTCGGTGACTCCTACCAAGGAAAACGAGTACACGGGCAAATTCAAGGGGAAGAACTTAATCTTTATCGTGGCGGAGGGCTTCTCGCCCTACGCCGTCAGTGAGGAGCTGACGCCGACGCTGTACAAGCTGTCTCACGAGGGTATCCAGTGCACCGACTATTATACGCCCGGCTGGGGCGTGTCCACATCAGACGGTGAATACACCAGTCTGCTCAGCCTGATGCCGGCCACCGGTGTGCACAGTATGGAGTATTCCGCTGACCGCAATATGTATTTCTCCCTCGGTAATCTGCTGGGGGCGCAGGGCTATAACACCTACGCGTTCCACAACCACACCTATACGTATTACGGACGGCATAAGTCGCACCCGAATCTGGGCTATACGTACAAGGGCATCGGCAACGGTCTGGAGCTGGATTATTCGCAGTATTATACCAAGAAATACACCACTCGCTGGCCGAATTCGGATTATCTGATGGCGTTGGCCACAGAAGAGCAGTATATGAATCAGCAGCCGTTCCACACCTATTATCTGACGGTGAGCGGGCATATGTTGTATACCTTTATGGGCAACAGTATGGCATCGTATCATAAGGACAAGGTCGCTCAGCTGCAATACGAGTCCGAGCAGGTGAAGGCGTATCTGGCGTGCCAGATCGAGCTGGATCTGATGCTGCAGGAGCTGGTCTCCACGTTGCAGGAGAAGGGCATCGCAGACGATACCGTCATCGTGCTTACCGCCGATCACTATCCCTATGGCCTGCAAATGCCGAACGAAACCGACTATTACAGCGAGCTGGCCGGCTATGACACCAGCTCGACCTTCGAGAAATACAAGAACACGCTGATTATGTGGCACGAAGGGCTGGAAAGTATCGTCATTGATGAACCGACCTACAGCATCGATCTGCTGCCTACGCTGTGCAATCTGTTCGGGTTGGATTACGATTCCCGTTTATTGATGGGCCGCGATTTTCTGTCGGATGCCACGCCGCTGGTGTGCTTCTCCAACCGCAGCTGGATCACGGATAAGGGGCGCTACGATTCCTCCACCAAGACTTTCACCCCGAACGAGGGCGTGACGGTGAGCGAGGATTATGTCAAGACCGTGTCCTCCATCGTCAGCCGCAAATTCACCTACGCCGATTTGATCCTGAAAAAGGACTATTACGATATCGTGCTCGGCGACGAATAAAGTCAAGCCCCTTGGGGAGCACCCCGCATAAAGAACAAAGCAGAGCAATTAGCTCGTTATCCTTAGCGGAGTATTGTAGCGCTATTTACAAGAATTTTTTATAATTAAACTCAAAAGCACCCTCTATGCTATAAACACAGCATAGAGGGTGCTTTCTATATAAGTATTTGTTTTAACAGCTCGGTGGCAGACTCATCGGCAGGATCGTTTGTGCCGAGCTTTCCTCGGAAGGCATCGGCGAGGATGGATTTCTTCATCATGGCGATCTTGTCCAGCATTTCCTCGGCGGCCTCTTTGATCCGCTGCTCGTTGCCGAGCAGTTCATCGAGGATACGGACGATCTCATGCTGTTCGTCGAGAGTTGGGATTCTCATCGGTGCAGAGGACACGACCTGCTGATTGATCTTGGGCATATTTCCGGCTGTGCCTGTTGCATTGCTGCGGAAATATGAGAGGACGGTTTGTGTCTTTAACTGGTATGCTATAAACTCTGCGGATACGCCATCCTTTACCTGCAATTTCATCATAAGGTCGGGATAGATGAACTCGTGATATCCTCCAGTATAAATGGCACTTGTGCCTACTTTTTCAAGTGAGTTCGCTCTCTGAATAAGGATATCGCCTGGTACCATCCACAGGTGGGAGCTTTCCGGTATTTCCTCGTCAATATACTTGAAGTGTTCGGGAGCAAATGTTCCCGAAGTAGTTGCCGAGAGCGTCATACTTTTATACTTGGTTGGGTAATTTACTGGTTGTGGAGAATATCCGTTTCTCGGTTTGTCCTTCAAAACATCGAGAAGGACACAATTATTCCATTGCTCGGAAATATCGTTTGCTTTTCTCCATTCTTCGGTGAGGTCACCACTGAACGCCTGATATAGAATAGCGTTTTTCCTGATCTCATATCCATCGACAATACTCTGTGCATTCTCCGCTGCCTTATCTAAATCAGCAAAAAGCTCTGTAATCGTATCTACAATGCGCTTTTGTTCTGCGAGAGGCGGGACTGGTATTAAGATTTTTGAAACTGTACTTGTTGAAAGATGCTTGACCGTGACACTCGGCGTTGCATCGTTAACTTGTCTTAACGGTTGAGGCAGAAAATAAAAAAGGAAATCGTCAAGCAATAGCTTAGAAGAGCTTTTAATGGTACATACACGCTGATTTAACAAAGCATCGGCGCTTTGCCATTTGCTGACATTAAAATCACCATCCATACCAATCAGAATATCCCCGTTTTTTATAACGTAACTATCGGGACATTCCTCGTCGGTATATGTTTCTGTGTATCCACGGACAACATCACGAATACGGATAAGGGGTTTTGCTGATTCGTTTTTAACGGTGAATCGTTTGGAGTCAAAAGGATATCCGCTTTTGGTTTCCGAGAGATCTCCTAATTTAACCCATACCCAGTTAGAGGGAACAGGATATTTGTCCGGGGTTTTAACAACCTTTGCCATTATTCACCCTCCGCTTTCAGCTTACGGAGTTTGCTGACAACGCCCTGCATGAGCGATACGGT
>CAYYDD010000035.1:0-16792 GCA_964470515.1 uncultured Eubacteriales bacterium
CATATTCGTCCACGCAATTCCTAAAGCACGTAGTAGCTGCTTTTCCTTATGCTATCGAGTGTATTCAAACAGACAATGGTATGGAATTTACTAATCGTTTTGCGCCAAAGCCAACAAACAAGAAGACCTTATTTGAAAACACGTTGGAGCAGCTCGGCATCCAACACAAACTGATCCGACCATACACACCTCGACATAACGGGAAAGTGGAACGCAGCCATCGTAAGGACAATGAGGAATTTTATGCTTCTCACAAATTTTATTCCTTTGATGATTTCAAAAAGCAATTAACCGTTCGTCAACGTCAATACAACAATTTCCCTATGCGTCCACTCAACTGGCGCTCACCTAAACACATCTTGTTCGCTTTCCCTAATGTGTAACACATCATTGACAAACCTACACTTTTTTGGCGTGGTACGAGAATTACTTTTTTGGCGTGGTACGAGAATTACTATTGTCATAGGCGATTCACGAATCGCCGCTACACGCCCGATTGTCATTTGTGAAAAATTCCACGGGCGATTCATCGTCGCTCCAACGGTACGTTATCGCACAAAAACAGCGCCTCCCGCAGGAGACGCTGTTTCACGGCTGATATACCGTCTTATCTCTGCACGCGGCCGGAGCCGTCGCCGCCGGCGAGCTTCTCGACCTCGGCCACGCCGACGCGGTTGTAGTCACCCTCGACGGAGTGCTTCAGCGCGGAGGCGGCCACCGCAAACTCGATGGCTTCCTGCGTAGACTTGCCGCTCAGCAGCGCATAGATCAGGCCGCCGCCGAACGAGTCACCGCCGCCGACGCGGTCAACGACGTGCAGGTGGTAGGACTTGGAGAAGCAGTAGTTCTCACCGTCGTACAGCATACCTGCCCAGTCGTTGTCGCTCGCGGAGATGGAGGTGCGCAACGTGATGGCGACCTTCTCAAAGCCGAACTTGTCTGCCAGTTGCTTCGCCACGGACTTGTAGCCCTCGTGATTCAGCTTGCCGCCGTAGATATCGGTGCCCTCGGCCTCGATACCGAACACGTCCTTCGCATCCTCCTCGTTGGAGATGCACACGTCGACGTACTGACACAGATCCGTCATCGCCGCACGGGCTTCGTCACGCGTCCACAGCTTGCCGCGGTAGTTCAGGTCACAGGAAATCTTGACGCCCTTCGCCTTGGCCGCCTTGCAGGCCTGACGGCAAATTTCCACCATCCGGCCGCCCAGCGCGGGCGTGATGCCGGTGAAGTGGAACCAATCGGCACCCTCGAAGATGGCATCCCAGTCGAAATCCTCGGGAGAAGCCTCCTGAACGGCCGAATGGGCGCGGTCATAGATGCACACGGAGCCGCGCTGCGACGCGCCCTTTTCCAGATAGTAGATACCCACACGGTCACCGCCGCGGACGACCTTGGAGACGTCCACGCCGAAGGCGCGCAGCGAGTTGATCGCCGCCTGACCGATGGCGTGCTTGGGTAGCTTGGTGACGTACACGCTGTCCATCCCGTAGTTAGCCAGCGACACCGCGACGTTGGCCTCGCCGCCGCCGAACGTTGCCTGCATCTGGTCGTTCTGGAAGAAGCGGTAGTAGCCGTTGGGAGCAAGGCGAAGCATCAGCTCGCCGAAGGTTACGATCTTAGCCATAAGTATGAATCCTCCTTTACGTTACGCCTGCACCAGATGCACGGCGAAGCCGCCGATCTCATCTTGCAGGTAGATAGCCTTGAGCTTGCCGGCCGCGTCGGTCTTGGCAGACTCGGGATTCATCCGAATACCCTTGGACTCCAGATACCGTACCGCGCGGTCGATGGACTTGGTGCGGATGGCGACGTGACCCTTGGCACCGTAGCCGGGGGTCTTCATCACCTCGATGACGCCGCCGACGAAGGTGGAGCTGTTGCCGTCCTTCTTCGCCATATCAAACAGCGTACTGAACGCGTTGGCCACGCCGTTTGCTTCGCCCGCATCGGCGGAATTGATGCCGACGTGCGCCAGCTCGAAGCCCAGCATTGTGCTGACGGCCTCACGGGTCAGACGCTCGATCTCGTCGAACTTACCGGCGTTGATGAGGTCAGCCGTTACCATCCAGCTGCCGCCGCACGCGAGAATTTTCGGGAATGCGAGATACTCGTTCAGATTCTTTGCACTGATGCCGCCCGTCGGCATAAATTTCAGCTTGCCGTAGGGCGCGGACATTGCCTTAATCATCGCGAGACCGCCCGCCGCCTCCGCCGGGAAGAATTTGACGACCTCCAGACCGAACGACAGCGCGATCTCTACCTCACCGGGTGTGGCCACGCCGGGCGTGATGGGGTAGCCCTTTTCCACGCAATGCTTCACCACCGCAGGATTGAGACCCGGGCTGACGATAAACTTGGCTCCTGCCGCTACTGCGGCATCCGCCTGCTCCGGCGTCAGAACCGTGCCGGCACCCACCAGCATATCCGGGAACGCCTTGGTCATCGCGGCGATGGCCTCCGCCGCCGCATCCGTACGGAACGTCACCTCGGCGCACGGCAGACCGCCGTTGATGAGTGCGCGGGCCAGCGGCTCCGCGTCCTCCGCCCGGTCGATCTTCACGACGGGAACGATACCGATAGCTTCGATCTTTTTCAATACCTCGTGCATATTGTTCACCCTTTACTTTATTCAGGGACATCCGCCCCCATTCTTTCATTATAATTGTATCGTATTTTGCGAGATTGTCAAGAGAAAGTCTTGCGCACAATGAAGATTTATGCTATACTATAATCTGTATTATTATGCAACACTGCATTGAAAGGAAGTCATACCCATGTCCGGACATTCCAAGTGGAACAATATCAAGCGTAAAAAAGAAAAGACCGACGGCCAGAAGGCCAAGATCTTTACCAAGATGGGCCGTGAGATCGCCGTGGCGGTCAAGGAGGGCGGCAGTGCCGACCCCGCATCCAACTCCAAGCTCAAGGATGCTATCGCCAAGGCCAAGGCCAACAACGTGCCGAACGATAACATTGAGCGTATTATCAAAAAGGCGGCCGGCGAGGGCAACGCCGACAACTACGAGGCATTGCGGTATGAGGGCTACGGCCCCTGCGGTATCGCCGTCATCGTCGAAACGCTGACGGATAACCGCAACCGCACCGCCGCCGATATCCGCCATTATTTTGATAAGTACGGCGGCAATCTCGGTCAGACCGGCTGTGTCGGCTTTATGTTCAATCAAAAGGGCGTGCTGGTCATCGAAGCGGAGGATCGCCACGAGGATCAGGTGATGGAGGATGCGCTGGAGGCCGGCGCCGCAGATTTCGCCGCCGACGAGGACGTGTTTGAGATCACCACCGAGCCGGACGATTTCTCCGCTGTGCGCGAGGCACTGGAGCAGAAGGGCTATACGTTCGTATCGGCCGAGGTGGAAATGGTGCCGGACGTGTACGCCACCATCCCGGACGAGGACTCCGTCATCAGGATGGAAAAGCTGCTCGACGCGTTGGAGGACAACGACGACGTGCAGAACGTCTGGCACAACTGGGAACGCCCGGAGGAATAAGCAAAGCCCCTGTATATCAAGATTTTTGGTCAGTGAAAAAGCCGCCCATCGGGCGGCTTTTCGTTATTTTAAGTAGATGTGGCGGGGAAGGCCGTCGATGTAAACGGGGGTAAGCTCCGCTTGGATCAGCGGGCGGGCATAATGGTGAAATGCCGGCAACATATCGGTGTAGGTTTCGTTGATCCAGCTGATCGGGACCTTTTTCTCGAAATTTGCCACCTCGTGAACGTCGTGCGGCTCAGTGGTGCACTGATAGGGGTCATCGGACAGCCGCTTCAGTGCGATCATCTCGCCGGTATGACCCTCAAACGCGGCCTTGGCGGCGGCACCGCCCACCTGATACGCCTCCGTAATATCGGTACGGCTGGTCATATGCCCCGCACAGCGTTGCAGCGTGGACAGCTCAATGGAACGCACCTTGACGCCGAGCTCCGCTGCCACGCGGTTACTGAGATACCGCGCCGTACCCGTGAGACTCTTATGACCGAACGGGTCTAAGAACGAGGCATCGTCCGACAGCTCGCAGACATACCGTCCGTCGGCTAATTTCACGCCCTCCGACACCGCGATGACCAGCGATTTTTTGTCCTTTTGCAGGTGCTCAACCTTCGTGATAAAGCTCTCCACGTCAAACGGAACCTCTGGCAGACAGATCATATCCACGCCTTCGCAGTCTTCGCCCCGCGCGAGCGCGGCGGCGGCGGTGAGCCAGCCGGCGTTACGACCCATAATTTCCACGATGGCGACGGAGCGTGTACCGTACACCTTTGCATCACGCACCAGCTCTTTCATCACCACGCCGATGTACTTCGCCGCTGATCCGTAGCCGGGCGTGTGGTCGGTGACCATCAGATCGTTATCAATGGTTTTCGGCACGCCCATAAATTTGATATGACTGCCGATGCGTCGACCGTAATCCGACAGCTTACAGATGGTATCCATACTGTCGTTACCGCCGATATAGAAAAACCATTCGATCTCCAGTTCGCCGAGGAGACGGAATACCGTCTCATACACGGCGGTATCCGCGTTCATATCCGGCAGCTTGTAGCGGCAGGAGCCAAGAAACGAGGAAGGGGTGCGCTTGAGAAGCTCGATCTCCAGTGAGGAGGGCAGTTTTTGCGACAGGTCGACTACGCGCTTTTCCAGCAGGCCTTGAATGCCGTTGCACATACCGTACACCCGATCAGCTCCGCGGCTTTGGCAGACCTGAAAAACGCCCGCTAAGCTGGAGTTGATAACCGCCGTGGGACCACCGCTTTGGCCGATAATTGCATTTTTAGCCATAAAAGTTGACCTCCTTAAAATGTGGAAACAAAAACCGCAGGAAAGACGGGTTACCGCTTTCCTGCGGCTTGGTGGTTAGTTACCAGATAACGGTGGAACGCTCCCATCCCTTACTTATTGTACCAATTTTTTCCTTGGTTGTCAAGCCACTGGTAGCATCGGCACTGCCGAGCGAGACGGCTGCGGCCGCCGAAGCAAATTCCAGCACCTCCACATCCGATAAACCCTCGTACAATGCAATGAGTGAGGCGGCGCAAAACGCATCGCCAGCGCCGGTGGAGCCTTGGACGTACTCCGCCGGAACGTTCAGTGAGCCCACGGCGGTAAAGCCCTCATCCGACAGACAGACGGCGCAATCGCGCTTGTGGATGATGACCTTTTCGCGCACACCCAGCTCACGCAGACGCTCGGCGATAGCGCGCAGATTGCGGTTCTCCGGCACCATACCGGCCAGTGCGCCTGCCTCGATCTCATTGATGATGAGATAGTCGGTATACGGCAGGCAGGGGAGCACCAGCGAGTAACGGTCGGAGTTTTCGCTGACCAGATCAATGGAGGTCTTGATGCCGCGGCGCTTGGCTTCCTTCAGAATAGCCAGACCGTCACCGTTATCCACCTTCCGTAACAGCAGGAAGTATCCGAGATGCAGAATATCCGCCTTCAGCGCATCGAAATCCATATCGTCCACACCAAATGCGGCAGACGCACCGGCATAGGTGAAGAACGTGCGCTGACCGCCCGCGATGCTCATCACATCCGTGAAGCTGGTGCGTTCGGCATCGGTCTCACGCAGCCCGGTACAGTCCAAGCCGTTTTCCGTCAGCGTATCCAGCACGAGCTTGCCGTCGGCATCCTTACCGATCTTACCGATGGCGTATACCGGCAGGTTGGGGTCCATACGGCGCATATCCACGCCGACGTTCGGCACACAGCCGCCCACCGCTTTTTCGATGCTGCGGATCTGAGTCAGCTCCCCGCAAGCGGGGTAGGCCGCGATCTCACAAATGGTATCGACCAGTACGGTGCCCGCGACGGCGATGCCGCCGCGGGTGTTCTTTTCCGTGTTCATCAGTTGCATTCCGCCTCCAGCGGACCCGCCAGCTCCTTCAGGAAGAACAGCTTACCGGCCAGCGTCGGAACGTAGGTGGAGGTAATCCACGGTGTCTTCTCGTGGCGCAGCGTCATCCACAGCGACAGACCCTGCCACTGCATACCGCGACCAAGCGTACCGTCGGCACCGCCGATAGCGTAGTCAGCCTTCAGGAACACACCGGGACCGATGGTGTTCGCGCGGCAGGGAACCAGAGGCGTGCGGGACTTGAAGCTGGTCAGCGCGTTCTGCTCCACCGTCAGCGGATGGATCTTCGCGCCGATGCGGTAGGGCTGCTTCTCCCACTCCTCAGCCGTGAACTCCGCGGCGAAGGTGGGTTCCCAGAACGCGATGTGGCACATACGGCCGATACCGTACACCAGCACCAGCTTGGCGCCCTCCGCCTTGAGCGCGTCGATCTTCGCAGGATAGGTGGGCAGATTCGCCTTGGTGGCGAAGTTGCGCTGATCCTTCGGAACAGTCAGCTCGCCGAGCGGGCCGAACAGTGCCTGCTCCATCGCATACTGGAACGCACCCGGGTTATCGGAGGCCAGCGTGTTGCCCTCGCTGTCAGCCCACTCATCCATATTGAAGGTGTACACGTGCTCACAGGAAACGCCCCACGCCTTGATGAAGTAGACGACCCACTTGTACATACCCATCGGGCCGACAGGCAGGATGAACGCGATCTTCTCGCCGCGATCCTTCGCCTGCTTGATTTGCAACGCGATCTCGTGACCCATATAGGTCTCAAACTCGCCCAGGCTCTCGCACTGGACGGGAGTGAAATCCGGGTTCCAGTGAGCCTGATGCTCGGTGATGCTCTCCGGCGTGCCGATGCATGCGTCGATCTTCTCGAAATCCCACCCGGCGGGGTAGAAGCCCTCTAACGCGGAGCCCTTGACGGTCGAATTGAAATCCATAACTATAACTCTCCTTTTTTATTTTTTACGGCAACAGCCGCTTGTGGTACCCTTTAAGTAGACCAAACACCGGCGGAAGCCCTCGGCGTAATCCGCACCGCACTGGAAGCCGCGATAACGACGGCAGGTCTTGACCATATCCGGAAAATCAATATTATCGTGGTCACGCATCCAGACGATCTGGGAGTCGCGGCAGTTGAGCATTTCCAGCTTGGTATCGATATGATCGCTCACGTCCATGTATTCCGTGTGGGATTGAAGCCCACTCCGCACAGTGTATCCATATAATAGATGGGGGTCAGGCGAGCCTTACCCGGTGCCTTGGTTTCATAGTGCGACAGCCTGACCGCGAAGCACGCGTCAAACACCAGACGCGATACGGCGGTGTGGTCCGGCATATAATCGTCGGGCGAATGCGTGATGACATCCGGATCAACCTGCTTAATAATATCCACGACCTTGTCACGGGATTCCTGATTGTTGTCGTAGATCTCCCGATCGTTAAAGCCGCCCCATATCACCTCAAATCCGGCGATAGCGCCGCTGTTCTGCGCCTCTTTGGTGCGCATAGCGGTCAGCTCATCCGGCATAATGATCGCGTGACCCAGATTGCCGCTGGACAGGTGGCAAATGACCACACGGTCACCACACTCCTTGCATTTCGGCAGTGTACCGGCACACGCGATCTCCATATCGTCCGGATGGCAAGAGAAACATAAAACGGTATATAACGGCAAGGCTCCCCGAGGTTTTTCCTATTTGATCAATTTTAGTATATCACATTAGGACTTGCATTGGAGTGGAAAATCAGATATAATATGGATAAAATCAGACAATGGGGTGATTTTATGGGCGATAATTTTACACGAATAGGTTTTGAACGGCTGTTCAACGTGGAGAAGATCATCACCATTTTTTATATGGAGCTGTCCAAAAGCTTTCGCTACGAGGGCGAGCAGCACGATTTCTGGGAAATAGTGTATATCGACAAGGGCGAGATGATATGTACCGCCGATAACAAACGGTTCATCCTCAAAAGCGGCGAAATGACGTTCCACAAGCCCAATGAGTTTCACAATCTTGAGGGGAATAATACCGTGTCCCCCAACGTGAGCATTCTGACGTTTGAGTGCAAGAGTCGGGCGATGAAGCATTTTGAAGGACGCATCTTCCGTCTGAGCCCGGAGGAAAAGCTACTGCTGTCGATGCTGTTTGAGGAGGGCTTATCCTGCTTCCGACTGGCGGATGACGCCAATCCGCTGCTGCAAAAGCTGGTAAAGCGTAAGGACGCACCGCTCGGCAGCAGTCAGATGACAAAAAATCTGCTGGAGGCGTTTCTCATCAAGCTGCACCGCAATACCGAGATCCTGACGAAATCGATGCGGCAGATGGAGATGGTCGACGGCGTGGAAACGCCGCGTGCCGTAATGGAAATACTCAAATATCTGAAAACGCATATTTACGCCCGCGTGACCGTCAAGGACGTGGCAGCGGCACTGGGAAAGAGCGAGAGCAGTGTCAAGCAGCAGTTTGCCAAGTACCGTGGGTGCGGCATCATTACCTATTATAATACGCTGAAGATCAAGGAGGCGCGGCGGCTTATCCGCGAGGGTCGGTACAATATGACCCAGATCGCGGATATGCTGTGCTTTGACAGCCCCCAGTATTTTTCGAAATGCTTTAAAGCACATACCAAGATGACCCCGAGCGAATTTAAGCATTCAATATTGAAATGAGCAACGGGTAGTGGAGGGTTGTCGTTTCCGCACAAACGTTACGGGCGACTGATATTCGCCCGCTACAACCTGAAATCAGGATTACCTAATATCACCTCTGGTTACTCCACTGCAAACAAGCTCTCCCACCACTCGACGAGCTTGAATCGCACCTCATATCGCGGCGACTCCACCACTGCCATCTGACTATCGGTCAGCACCTCCTCGGCGGTAGGTGCGTCCACCGCCGCCGACACACACAGAGGCGGATACAGTACACACCACCAGTTGCGCCCCGCGCCGTCCCCGATGACGATACGCAGTGCATCGTATACTCCTGCCGGATAGGTACCGCTGTCGTACTCGCGGGTCGTAAAATATTCATCGGTCAGCTCGGCACTCACCGAATGTGCATAACCCGCATCATAGACGCATTGCTGCGCGACCGCCTGCAACTGTGGCAACCCACTTTGCAGCGCGCCCAGCATTGCGGACCGATCGGTCACACCGTCCAGCAGCCGTGTTGCTTCGTCGCTGACCGCGTCGCGCACCTGTAATTTGAGTGCTTGCTCCGCGTCGCTGTCATCGTGTGCGAGCACGTGCAAACGCACCACGCGCTGCCGGATACCCTCACTGTTGCCCGCAAACCCCAACACCTGTACCAGCAGGCACAGTACGATCCCGCCGATAACGGCCCTTGTCCACCGCTTCATCCGCCCACATCCTTTCCCTCTGAGTATGGGCAAAAAGCCCCGGTGTAAACAAAAATACGACGAAACGGGCACATCCGCCGTTCGTGCGAACCCCAATGAACGTTGTAGGAAACACATTTTACCCCAAGGGCATTTCCTCGCACGCCGTAAAGGTGCGCTCACGGCATGCGTTCATATCCACCGCGGACGATTCGTAAATCGCCCCTACGACCTGAAATGAACATCGTCTAACGTCTGTCATTTTATGTCTAACATCTAAAAAACGCGCCCCCGCGTGATACACGCGGGGGCGCTGTGTGCTATTGATTGTTTGGTGGCCTTACGCTTACGGCGGATCCACAGACCCGTTGCGCTGAGCAGCATCACCGTGGCTAATGCCACCGGCAGCACCGTCGTCACGCCGATCTCCGGGCTATCCTCTACTGTGGGAACCTCCACAACACGGATGTCTTGTTCAGCCCAGCGCTTCTCCTCGGCAATAGCTATAGCCTGCTTCAGCAGATCCTCGTAAAAGGTCTGACCCAGCTCGGGTATCCGCTCGAGAATCGCAATCTACCCCAACTCAACGAAGACCGATTCGCTCGTTAGGATCTGTTCGAAGTTGTCGACCGTGGCTTACATAATGAGATTGCCTTCCTCATCCTTCAGAAACATATCGACGAACACCTCGCAACGCTCGCTTCCGTAAACTCATCGGCTCCTCAAATCTCGGCTGACCGTTTTTAGAAAGCCGAGCGTTGATCTCCGTCCAACGCTCGGCTTTCAGCAGCAACCAGTACGTTGCACCCTCGACAATGTACACATAGTTGTACTCGTAGATGATCTTGATGGGATCGCTCCAATCGTCGGTGCAGTGGTTGTGCCAGAATTCCTGGGTCGTCATATCGACGATGATCTCCTCATCACCGCTCGGATCGTCCTCGCTGCAATCCGGAAGGTTATTATACTGTACCCGGCAGCACCGTTACCAGCTTGCCCAAGTGCTCCGTCATACCGGTGCGGAGCACGCGGAACTCCCCGTTCTCAAACACGGCCTCGGTGACCGAGGCATTCGGCGACCATTCGATATCGCGCATCGCCGCCACGCTGCCGAGCGTCCACAGCGCGATCAGACCGCGGATAATGCCGCCGTGCGAAGCCACAGCGACTGTGTCATCCGGATGCTGCGCGGCAATGCGGCGCAGTGCCGCGTCCGCGCGTTCAACCGCCTCCGCCATCGACTCGCCTCCGGTGCAGCGGGAGGTTCCGATGTTGTCGCGCCACAGCCTGAAACCCTCGGGGAACAACCCCGGCAATTCCTCAAAGGTGTGACCCTCCCATTCGCCGGCGTACACCTCACGCAGGTCCGGCTCCGGTTGCACCGCAAGACCGTGCTGCTGCGCCGTCGGGCGGGCGGTATCCATCGCACGTGACAGATCGGATGCATATACCGCGTTCAGCGGGATGGTTTGAAAAAATCCCGCCACACAAGCCGCCTGCCGTAACCCCAGCTCCGTCAGCGCCACATCCGTTTGACCTGTAAATTGCTTGGTGCGGTTGGTCTCACTTTCACCGTGCCGGATCAAATATAGCCGCATCCTTATCATTCCTTTTATTTTTTTCTTGACAATTCCCGCGCAGTTGGCTATAATAGCATAGCAACTGCACACAATGATATATGAACCATTAGCTCAGTTGGCAGAGCACCTGACTTTTAATCAGGGTGTCCGGGGTTCGAATCCCCGATGGTTCACCAAAGCGAAAATCCGTTCTCGTTAGAGAGCGGATTTTCGCTTTGTACTGTGCCTTCCGCTTTTTCTTTCCCGTATTATACCCCTTTTTATAAATACATGCAAGCGACTGTTGGTGTGAAAGCAACGATCGTTCTCTTCAAAACAAAGAAAAACCACATATTTTCGCACTGTTTTGCGGGCTTGCTGTGGTATTTTATAAAATTTTTCTGTGTTTTTGTTTTTTTATGCTTGAAAAGTGTTGACTTTTTCGTATCTTATGGTGTATGATAGAAGCATCATAGCAGGAGGTTTGGAAAATGAAAAACGTATACACTGCTGACATCGCTAAAACCGATCGCATTCAGAAGCTGATCGACGATTTGTATTCCGGCACGCCGACCATCGAGTCCACCCGCGCCGAGATCATTACCGAGAGTTTTAAGAGCACAGAGGATCTGCCGATCCATCTGCGGAAATCACACGCCTTCCGTGCGCTGGCGGAGAAATTGCCCGTCGTCATCCGTGACGATGAGCTGATCGTCGGTTGCAACTGTGTGGCGCGCCGCGGCTGCCCCACCTTCCCCGAGTTTTCCAATGCGTGGCTGGAAGAGGAATTCGATACCATTGCCGACCGCAGCGCGGACCCGTTCTACATCTCAGAAGAGTCTGCCGCCAAGCTGAAGGAGATCCACAAGTATTGGAAAGGTCGCACCACCAGCGAGCTGGCCACATCGTATATGGTGCCCGAGGCACTGACCGCCATCGAGCACAATATCTTCACCGTCGGTAACTACTATTACAACGGTGTCGGTCATGTCAGCGTGGACTACGGCAAGGTGCTGAAGATCGGCTTCAAGGGCATTTACGAATATGCGAAGTCCGAGCGCGACAAGTGTCAGGTGTACGACAGCGATTACGCCACCCGCTTTAATTTCCTGAGCGCGGTGATGGAAAGCTGTGAGGCGGCCATCATTTTTGCGAAGCGTTACGCCGCTGCCGCACGCGAGATGGCCAACGCCTGCACCGATGCCAAGCGCCGCGAAGAGCTGATGACCGTCGCCGCTATCTGCGACAAGGTGCCCGAGAACGGTGCTGAAGGCTTCCACGAGGCCTGTCAGGCGTTCTGGTTTGTTCAGCTGCTCATCCAAACGGAGGCCAGCGGGCACTCCATCTCCCCCGGCCGTTTTGATCAGTATATGTATCCGTATTATATCAAGGATATTGAAAGCGGCAAGCTGACCCGCGAGCAGGCGCAGGAGCTTATCGACTGCGTGTGGGTAAAGCTCAACAGCCTCAATAAGGTGCGTGACTCCCTGTCGGCAGAGGGCTTTGCCGGTTACAGTATGTTCCAGAACCTCATCGTCGGCGGTCAGGATATCAACGGCGTTGACGCTACCAACGATCTGTCCTTTATGTGCATCACGGCTTCGATGCACGTCAACCTGCCGCAGCCCTCGCTGTCGATGCGTGTCTGGAACGGCACCCCGCACGAGCTGATGGTCAAGGCGGCCGAGCTAACCAAGACCGGTATTGGTCTGCCGGCATACTACAACGATGAGATCATCATTCCCGCACTGATTTCCCGCGGTCTGACACTGCAGGATGCGCGCAACTACTGCATCATCGGCTGCGTTGAGCCGCAGACCCCCGGCAAGACCGACGGCTGGCACGATGCCGCGTTCTTCAATATGTGCCGTCCGCTGGAGCTGGTGTTCTCGAACGGCGTGGACAACGGCGTGCAGGTGGGTCTGCCCACCGGTCAGCTGTCCGAGCTGGATACGTACGAAAAATTCTTTGCGGCGTACAAGAAGCAGATGGATTACGCCATCAAGCTGATGGTCAACGCCGACAATGCGGTGGATGCCGCGCATATGGAACGCTGTCCCCTGCCGTTCGCCTCGTCGATGGTCACCGATTGCATCGGCAAGGGTAAATCGGCACAGGAAGGCGGCGCGGTATACAACTTCACCGGCCCGCAGGGCTTCGGTATCGCCAACGTGGCGGATGCGCTGTATGCCATCAACGAGCTGGTATACAAGACCAAAACCGTCACGCTCGCCCAGTATGCCGATGCGCTGAAAAATAACTTCGGTATGTCGTACAGCGACGCATACGCCAAGAACCTCACCGTTGAGGTCGTCAAGGCCATCGCACTGCAGGGCATCGAGCTCACCGGTGCGCAGGTCACCGAAATCTTCACCCAGATCAAGGAAAACGATGTGGGTGCCGCTAAGAAGAGCGAGTATCAGGCGTTGCTCGAAAAGATCAAGGCACTGCCGAAGTTCGGTAACGACATTGACGATGTTGACCTGTTCGGTCGCGAAGCCGCCTACACCTACACCAAGCCTGTGGAAAAATACAGCAACCCGCGCGGCGGTCGCTATCACGCCGGTCTGTACCCCGTGTCGGCCAACGTGCCGCTGGGCTTGCAGACGGGTGCCACGCCGGACGGTCGTCTGGCCGGTACGCCGATTGCGGACGGTGTTTCCCCCGCGGCCGGCTGCGATGTGAACGGCCCCACGGCGGCGGCAAACTCTGTCGCGAAGCTTGACCACGGCATCGCCTCCAACGGTACGCTGTTTAATATGAAATTCCATCCCTCCGCGCTCAAGGGTGCGTCGGGCATTGAAGGCTTCATCGCCCTCATCCGCGCGTTCTTCGATCAGAAGGGTATGCATATGCAGTTTAACGTCGTCAGCCGCGAAACGCTGCGTGATGCCCAGCAGCATCCCGAAAATTACAAAAACCTGGTCGTTCGCGTGGCCGGCTACAGCGCGCTGTTCACCACGCTGTCGCGCTCGTTGCAGGATGATATCATCAACCGTACCGAGCAGGGAGGCTTCTAAGCGAACATGTCTGATTATTTAAACGTATCCGGCAGGGTCTTTGATATTCAGAAGTTCTCTGTGCACGACGGTCCGGGTATTCGCACCATTGTTTTTCTCAAGGGCTGCGCCCTGCGGTGCAAATGGTGCTGCAACCCCGAATCGCAAAAGTCTGAGATTCAGACGATGATGCAAAACGGCAAGGAAAAGATCATCGGCCGTGACGTTACGGTGGCCGAGGTGCTACAGACCGTCAAGCAGGATATGCCGTACTATCGGCGCTCCGGCGGCGGGATGACCTTGTCGGGCGGCGAGATGCTGTGCCAAAGCGACTTTGCCTACGCGTTGCTGCGCAGTGCAAAGGAAGCAGCCATCAACACTGCGGTAGAAACGACCGGCTTTGCCTCGTGGGAAACCATCGAAAAGCTACTGACGTACATCGACACCGTGCTAATGGATATCAAGCATACCGACAGTGCAAAGCATAAGGCCTTCACCACACAACCGAACGAGCTGATACTGGAAAATGCCGTAAAAATCGCGAAAAACGCGAAAAAACTTATCATCCGTGTGCCGGTCATCCCCACCTTCAACGATACCCCGGCCGAGATCGAAGCTATTGCGCGCTTCGCCGCCTCGCTGGAGGGCGTCACCGAGATCAACCTGCTACCGTACCACCGCTTCGGCAAGGATAAGTACGACGGGCTGGGTCGGGAGTACCTGATGGGCGATCTGCCCTCCCCCACAGATGAGCATATGCAAACCCTCAAGGCCGTGGCGGAGCGCTGCGGATTAACCTGTAAGATAGGAGGATAACACGATGGATCTAAACGAGCTGGACCTGCAGCAGAAAATGCGTATCGTGCAGGAGCTTGTCCCCGGCAAGCAGATCACCATTGCCCATATCATCGCCAATCCCGATGATATTCTGTATCGGAAGCTGGGCCTCGATCCCGCCGTGGACTATTCCAAGACCGCCATCGGGATCGTTACGATGTCTCCGGCGGAAACGGCGATCATCGCGGGCGATATCGCCATCAAATCCTCCGGCGTGGAGCTTGGCTTTGTGGATCGCTTCAGCGGTACGCTGATCGTGACCGGTCGCATCTCCGATGTCGCCTCCTCGCTAAACGCACTGGTGGAGTATTGCCGTGACGTACTGGGCTTTACCGTGTGCCCTATCACGAAAACGTAATGAAAAATCTCATTTTAATGGGGCGCAGCGAAAGCGGCAAGACTACGCTGACACAGGTGTTGCGCGGCGAAACCATCGCCTATGATAAGACCCAGTACATCAAGTTTAACAACAATCTCATTGATACGCCCGGTGAATACGCACAAACCCATCATCTGGGTCGCGCGCTGGCACTGTATTCGTATGAGGCGGATATTGTGGGGCTGCTCATCAGCGCCACCGAGCCGTATTCGCTGTTCCCGCCGTGTGTGACTTGTATGGTGAACCGTGAGGTCATCGGTATCGTTACCAAATCCGAGCAGGAGGATGCGAACCCCGACCGCGCCGAGAATTGGTTGCGTCTGAGCGGGTGCAAGCGCGTCTTTCGTATTGATTCTGTCACCGGTTACGGTGTGAATGAATTGATTGAGTATCTCAATCAGTAATTTTTTCAAGGAGGAAACAACTATGTCACAGGAAGCTTTGGGTATGATCGAAACAAGAGGTCTGGTGGCCGCTATTGAAGCCGCCGACGCAATGGTAAAGGCTGCCAACGTTCAGCTCATCGGCACCGAGAAGATCGGCTCCGGTTTGGTGAGCGTGATGGTGCGCGGCGACGTTGGCGCCGTGAAGTCCGCAGTCGAGGCCGGCGGCTCTGCGGCTTCGAAGCTGGGCGAGATCGTCGCAACTCACGTGATCCCGAGACCGCACGGCGACGTGGAGAAAATCCTGCCCTCGCTGAAATAAGTTGGTATCGCTGATCCAAGGAGGAACACGCTATGTTAGTGAATATGAATGAAGTCCTGCGGCCGGCAAAAGCCAATAAATATGCCGTAGGTCTGTTCAACGCAGTCAATCTGGAGCTGGCTCGCGGCATAATCAACGCCGCCGAGTGCACCCGGTCGCCCGTGATTATGGGCACGGCCGAGGTGCTGTTGCCGTACGGCCCGCTGGAGGAGATCTCCTACTACCTGCTTCCGATGGCGAAAAAGGCCTCGGTGCCGGTTGTGGTGCACCTAGACCACGGTCTGTCGTACGACACCTGCATCAAAGCACTGGAGCTGGGCTTCAGCTCGATTATGTACGACTGCTCCACCGATTCCTACGAGGAAAACGTGCGCAAGGTCAAGGAGATGGCGGATATCGCCCACTCCTACGGTGCCACCATCGAGGGTGAGCTGGGTCACGTCGGTGATAACGAGGGCTCCGCTGAGGGTAGCTCGCACTTAGCCGATCCGTCTAAGTATTTCACCGATCCCAAGCTGGCCAAGGATTTCGTGGACAAGACCGGCGTGGACGCGCTGGCCATCGCGGTAGGCAACGCCCACGGTGCGTACAAGTTGCCCCCGAAGCTGGATTTCGAGCGCATCCGCACCATCGCCCGCACGGTGGATGTTCCGCTGGTGTTGCACGGCGGCTCGGGCCTAACGGATAACGATTTCCGTCAGGCGATCCAAGAGGGCATCAGCAAGGTCAACATCTTCACGGATATCAACGTGGCGGCTGTCGAGGCGGAGTTCAAGAAGTTCTCCAGTATGGAGAAGGGTCTGATCGACCTGATCCCCGCAGCTGTCGAGGCTGTCAAGCAGGAAAGTATAAAGAAGATGAAGCTGTTCAGCAGCACCGGTAAAGCGGACACTACCCGTGTGTCCACCGAGACGGATATGGACTATATCACCCGTCTGGTAGCGGCTGAGGTCGCCAAGTATCTCAATAAATAATAAAAAAGGCTGAGCTTGTATAAATTGAGTTCAGCCTTTTCCATTTTCTAAAATTGTAGGTCTGTCAATGAAGTGTTACACACTAGGGAAAGCAGCAAGGATGTGTTTGGGAGAGTG
>CAYYDD010000036.1:0-16644 GCA_964470515.1 uncultured Eubacteriales bacterium
CCGTAGGCGAATATAACTGAGGCACCTTCCTTACGAAGTGTGCCATATGCGGGGGGTATTTTTATTAAATAAAACCGGAGAGACAGCTTGCTTATGAAGTGTCTCTCCGGCTGCGTTTTCGTTATTTATCCAGTAATTTGCTGATCTCGTCGTGGAACGAGCTGATATCCTTGAACTGGCGGTACACCGACGCGAAGCGCACGTAGGCGATCTCGTCGATCACGCGGAGTTTTTCCATTGCGTATTCGCCGATCCGGGTGGCGGGTATCTCACGCTCCAGCGAGTTCTGGAGTTGGGCTTCGATCTCGTCCACCGCGCGTTCGAGCACCTCCAGCGGCACCGGACGCTTCTGGCACGCGCGGAGCATACCGTTGAACAGCTTCTGACGGTCGAACAACTCGCGGGAGGCATCCTTCTTGACCACCACGATGGGCAGGCTTTCCACGATCTCGTACGTGGTGAAGCGGCGGGTACATTCCAGACATTCCCGCCGACGGCGGATCCGCGTGCCCTCGTCGGTGGGGCGAGAGTCGATGACCTTGCTTTCGGGTTGGCCGCAGAACGGACATTTCATAGGATCAGCTCCTTCGTGTGTCACCTGTGGTTACCGGAATATTTTACCACAATACTACGGTAAAGTGCAAGGCTTTTTTGTAAACAAATTGTGAAGACGGGCTTGTACGGGTGATGGTGGGCGACGTCGGTCGTCGGGTAGGGGCTTGATAAAATCGGGGGTTGGGTGTATACTGGGTGACGAGGTGTTTTGAATGTTTACGTGTTCGCTGTGCCCGCACGAGTGCCGCGCTGTTCGTGACGAAACGGGCGGGGCGGGTCGCTGCGCGTTGCCGTCGGTGGCGCTTGCGGCGCGGGCGGCGTTGCATTTCGGCGAGGAGCCGTGCATCAGTGGGGAGCGTGGGTCGGGGACGGTGTTTTTCGGCGGATGCACGCTGTCCTGTGCGTTTTGCCAGAACCGCGCCATCAGTCGCCACCCGTCGGGGGCGGCGGTGACCGCCGAACGGCTGGCGGATATCTTCCGCGAGCTGGTCGCGGCGGGGGCGCACAACGTCAATTTAGTCAGCCCCACGCCGTACGTGCCGGTTATCCGCGAGGCACTCGCTTTGTACCGTCCGACGGTGCCTGTGGTGTACAATTCCTCCGGCTGGGAGCGCGTGGAAACGCTGCGCTCGCTCGCGGGGCTGATCGACGTATATCTGCCCGACTTCAAGTACGCGTCGGACGAGCTGGGGCAGGCGTTGTCGGGGGCTAAGGGGTATCCCGCCGCGGCGGAGGCCGCAATCACTGAGATGGTACGCCAGACCGGACCGGTGGTGCTGGGCGGCGACGGGCTGATACGGCGCGGCACCGTCGTGCGGCATCTCGTGCTCCCGGGGCACACCAACGATTCGGTGCGGTGTCTGGATACGCTTGCCCGTCTCCTGCCGCAGGGCGTGTACGTCAGCCTGATGTTCCAATACACGCCGATGGACGAGGTGACGGGGCATCCCGAGCTGTCGCGGCGGCTGACCGCGCGGGAACGTGACAAGGTATGGCGGCATATGCTGTCCTTGGGATTGACCGACGGGTACGTGCAGAGCCGTGAGGCCGCCGGTGAGGCGATGATCCCCGCGTTCGATCTGACGGGCATACGCCCGACGGAGCAGATCTCAGACGACCTCTGATATCCGTTCCGGTGGATCGTGCAGGCTTGTACCTTGGATCGGCGGAAGGGTATCTTTTGCCAATACTTGTCTTTTTTTCTCTTTTTTCTTGATTAACAAGGACGGATGCGTTATACTATTTGATAATGATAGGGGAGTGAGATCGGTGCTGAAACGGACGTGGGCGGCGGTATCGACCGACGCGGTCAAAGAGAATTACCGTGCGGTGCGCGGCGTCGTGGGCGCCGATCGGCTGGTGATGGCCGCCGTCAAGGCCGACGGCTACGGTCACGGCGCGGTGCCGGTGGCGCGGGCATTGGCTGACGCGGGTGTGGATCGGTTTGCCGTATCCAATCTGTGCGAGGCGGTCGAGTTGCGCGAGGCGGGGCTGACTCAGCCGATTCTCATTCTGGGCTACACGCCGCCCGAGGAGGCGTCGGCACTGTCGCGGCTGCACGTTACGCAGGCGGTGACGGACGGTGCGTACGCCGCCGCGCTGGAAGCGGAGACGGAGCGCGCGGGCGTGACGGTGCAGGTACATATGAAATTGGATACGGGTATGTCCCGTTTAGGCTTTGTGTATCACGATGAGGCGGCGGATATCGACGCGCTCGCCGCCGCGTGCAGGCTGCCGCATCTGGACACGGAGGGAGTATTCACCCACTTTGCCGCGGCGGACAGTGCGGACGAGACGTTTGTGCGCCGCCAGTTTGCGTTATTTCAGGACGCGCTGCGCCGTCTTGGTGAGCGCGGGATTGTATTTGCCGTGCGGCACTGTTGCAACAGCGCGGCGACGCTGCGGTTCCCGGAGATGCATCTGGATATGGTGCGACCGGGCATCGTGCTGTACGGGGTTGCACCGGATGGGGCCATGGCGCTGCCGGTATCGCTGAAGCCGGCGATGACGCTGAAAACCGTGGTGGCGCAGGTCAAGACGGTGCCGACGGGCACACCCGTCAGCTACGGGTGTACGGCGGTGACTCAGCGCGAGACGGTGCTGGCGACGGTGCCGATCGGGTATGCGGACGGACTGCCGCGGGTGTGCTCCGACCGTGCGGTGATGCTGGTGCACGGGCAGCGTGCGCGGATCGTCGGGCGGGTGTGTATGGATCAATGTTTGCTGGACGTGACCGGGATCGCGGTGCAGCCGGGGGACGAGGTGACGGTGTTCGGCACCGAGCTATCGGTTGACGAGCTGGCCGCAACCGCCGATACCATTTCCTATGAGATCCTTTGCCGCGTGGGGCAGCGTGTGCCGCGCGTGTATGAATGATAACGAGGAGGATGTGTGATGGCCGACTACGTTCCTACCGTACTGAAGCGGGAGATCATCGTGGACGCTGTGGTGACGGTGCACTACCTGGAGCACGCGAAAAACTACGAGTTCAAGGGCGAGACGCACGATTTTTGGCAGCTTGTGTACGTGGACAAGGGTCAGCTGCACGAGGTCGCGGAGAACGTGACCCACGAGCTGTTGCAGGGGCAGATGATCTTCCACAAGCCCAACGAATGCCATAGCCTGATGGCCAACGGCACCGTCGCACCGAACGTGGTCATCGTGTCGTTTGTGTCGCATTCGCCGGCGATGGCGTTCTTTGAGAACAAGATCACGTATGCCACACAGCAGCAACGCAAGCTGTTGTCCCGCATCATCAACGAGGCGCGGCAGGCGTTCTCCTGCCCGTTGGGCGATCCGCTGGTGTCCCGGCTGACGTGTGACGACGACGCGCCGTTCGGCTCGCAGCAGATGGTGAGTCTGGTGCTGGAGCAACTGCTCATTGATATCGTGCGCAGCGCCCAGCCGATTCGGGAGCGACCGCGTGTGGCGTCCAGCGTCAAGCAACGGGCGGATAACGAGATGACCGAGCGCGTCATTCGGTATATGGAGGAGCATCTGTGCGAGAATTTGTCATTCTCCTCCGTTTGCGTGTTCTGCGCACAGAGCGCCACCAACCTCAAAACCGTGTTCAAGTCGGTCACGGGGATGGGCGTGATGGAATATTATCGTTACCTCAAGATCGAACGCGCGAAGCAACTGTTGCGTGAGGGCAGCGGCAACGTTACCCAGATCGCGGACAGGCTCGGGTATACCTCCGTGCATTATTTCTCGCGCCATTTCAAGCACGCGACCGGGATGACCCCGCGTGAGTACACGCAGTCCGTGCAGGCGGACTGAGCGGATGACAGATACGCCCCGACGTCCATAGGGACGTCGGGGCGTTTTTCAGACGGTGACGCAGTGAAGAGTGAAAAGGCGACGATCCCCTCGGTCACGTTGCGCGTGACAGCTCCCTTTGCTGCAAGGGGAGCCTTGTAGGGGGGATTATACTATTCTGCACAGCTCGGGGAGCGTGGTGACCGTATAATCGGGGCGGCAAGCGGGCGGGAGCGTGACACCGCGCGTATTGACGAGGCAGGTGCGCAGGCCGACTGCCGCGCCGCCGAGGATATCCGCCTCCGGCGAGTCGCCGATCATCATCACCTCGTCGCACGGGGGATTGCCCAGCGCGTGCAGGCAGCGATCGAAAAAGAGCGGGGCGGGCTTATCCGCGCCAAGGCCGCCCGACGTGAAAATATGCGCAAAATACGGCGCGAGTCCCGCCGCTTTCAGGCGTTGCTCCTGTTGCTCCTGTGGGGCGTTGCTCGCCGTGCACAGCGTGTAGCGCGTGCTGAGCTCCGAAAGCGTGTCCGCGGCGCCCGGCTCGGGAATGGCGCTGTGCGTTAAATGATACCGAAACCGCGTCTCGACGGCGAAACCGTCCCCCGCGATGCCGAGCGCCGCGAGCACCTGTGTCCAGCGGACGGCGTACAGCTCCTCGCGGGTGAGGCGACCTGCCGCCACGTCGTTCCATAACGCGTTGTTGATGCGGTGGTACACCGCGAAATCCGCCTGCGTGAAGGTTATTCCCTTTTCGGCGAGCGCCGTCGCGATGACCGGCTCGACCGCGTCGCGGAAATTCAGCAGGGTATCGTCAATATCGAACAGTAAAAACCGAAGCATACGCCTATCTCCGACGGATGCGTCGCTGCTCGACCACGATGCCGCCGATGGTGACCGGCAGGGACAGCACCTCCTGTCGCGTGAAGCTGCGTATCGGGTACGCGGGGTTGAGGGGGCGCAGCTGGATGCCGTCGTCCATCACGGCGATGCGCTTGAGCGTCGCGTCCGAGCCGCCGATGTAGGCGACCACGTCGTCCCCCGTTTCGGCGGTGGCCTGCGCGCGCAGCACCACGTAATCGCCGTCGCGGTATTCGGGGAACATACTGTCCCCGGTCACGAGCAGACCGAAATAATCGTAGCCGGTGTCGTCGAGGCGGCTGTCCAGCTCGATCTCGTCCACAATATCGGTCACCGCCTCCAGCGGGATGCCCGCAGGCACACGGCCGAGCACCGGGATACGGCGCACGGTGGGGGTGATCCGGGAGAGGACGGGGCGGACGTTGCTCGCCTCGGTGGGGATCGACTCGCCCAGCAGTACGGCACGCGGGACGCGGAAGTACGCGGCGAAGCGATCCAGCTCGTCATCCGTCGGGGTGGCCTGACCGCGACGCAACAGCAGCATACGGCCGTGCGGCAGCGGCAGCTCGCGCTCGACGCGCTCGGGGGTACGCCCCCACGCGGCGCACAGACGCTCCACGGCGGCGGGGAAGCCGTCGGCGGCGGGAGCGTCGTCCAGTATCGCGCTTTTGGAGATGCCGAAATGCGCCGCCATCCGTGCGACGGCGCTCAGGCGCGGCTCCTTCAGCCCCAGCTCCCACGTGGAGACCGCCTTGTCGGATACCCCCGCAATGGCCCCCAGCTCCCGCTGGGTCAGCCCGTGCTGCTCGCGCAAGCGTTTGATATTATCCGCGATCGACATAGTATCACTCCGTTCAGAGGTGTCGGAGCCGATGCCCACCGTGGCTCCTACCGTTATTGTACACTGTAGGTAGAAAAAAGGCAAGTTTTTTCTTCTTCTACTTGACATTCTACCGAAAGTGGAGTATAATAGAGGTAACCTGAGGGGCACCGTGGGTGCGTGTCGTCGGGTATATTTTTTGCACCCGTTGTCTACCAAAAGTAGAGAAAGGAGAGGGAGAATGGGCAATCGGATATTGAAGGAGTCGGTGTGTACGAGTCCGAATATTGAGCGGCTGAGCTGGTTTGAGGAGGTGTGTTTTTATCGGTTGATTTTGCAGTGCGACGATTACGGGCGGTTTGACGCGCGGCCGACGCTGCTGCGGGCGCGGTTGTTTCCGCTGAAGACGGAGGTCACCTGTGAGGACGTGGAGGCGGCGATGGACGCGCTGGAGGCGGTGGGGCTGATCGAGCGGTACACGGTGGACGGGCTGCCGTATTTACAGCTACCGACGTGGTGGGATCATCAAAAGGTGCGTACACCGCGCGCCAGATATCCACAGCCTGTTGACGGTGGAAACGGTGGAAAGTATGTGGAAAGATGTGAATAACTCGCTTTGTAAACGTTGGCAACGTTTTGCAACGGCGTGTTACAAAACGTTGCCTAAATCCAATCCAATACGAATCCAATCTGAATTTGAATATGAATATTGAATTTGAACTCGCTGACGGCTGTGAAACGTTTTCCACCGTGTGTGGAAGCATCCGTGTGTTGCAGCGTGTGGCCGATAGGTGTGGGGAGGTATGCGGATTGTGTAACGTGTGCGGGCTGCTGTGGTGCAGTGACCGTTGCCCAAATTACGTGCCGGAGCGCGATCCGGCGTTTGGCGGGTATTGTGAGGGTTGTGGTGAGCCGCTGTTTGAGAGCAGCGAGGACGTATGTGAGGAGTGTCGATATGGCGATAAGCAAAGAGGCGGAGACGGTTAAGAACGAGATGATGGCGACGGTGACGATGCGGCGGGAGCTGGTCGCTCTGGAGGAGGAATGGCGCGGGCTGCTGGACGTATTGGAGGACGCGGATGAGGGCAGCTTTGCGCTGGCGGAGGCGGTCAACCGTGAGCGGATGGCGTTGCGGCGGACGCTGACGGTGCAGCAGCTACGCAACTGGGCGCGCATTCAGGCGGGGGGGCTGTCACCCCTGCAAGGTCGTATTTTGGGGCTGCGATTCGTGCAGGGGTGCACGTGGAGTGACATCACGGCGCGGCTGAAAAAGGCGAAGCAATACCTGCTCCGTGAGCACAACAAAGCGTTGGAAACGCTGGCTCGGCAGGCGTGTAACCGTCGTGAAAAAAGTTTGTAAAAGTGTCTTGAAGGTGACTGGCGGGGGTGTGGTATGATATGGTTGCTTCGGGGGAGGTGCGAAGGATGGGATATTCCCCCGGTTTTGCCAAAGGCAAAACCACCCCACCCTAAAGGGAAACGTTCGGCTTGCCCAATCAACGAGTCGGCGCCTCACACTACCTTTAGGCCGGGGGGCGGGTGCGTTGATTTTACTTTGTGCGGGTGGTGGTTTGATGAATCAATTAGGCAAGCTGAAGGACGTTGAGGCGGCGGTGGCGCGGTGTCGGCGCGACTGTGCGGCGGCGGACGTGCCGTTTCACGCGGACGCGCTGGCGGCGGCGTTGGGGATTCCCTACGAGACGCTCACGCGCTATGCCGTAGGGCGCGGCACGATGGCGGTGCTGCTGCGGGGAGCGTTGCAGGAATGTACCGCGTCGGTGATCGCGGCGGCACTGCGAGCCGACCCGAAGGCGCACGGGCTGTGGATGTTTTATCTGCGCAACCGCGCGGGCTTTGCGGATAAGGGCGAGCGGCCCGAGCTGAAAACCGAGGCGGGCGGTGTCGTGTTTGTGGGGGAGGAGCGCATTTGAGTGACGTAACGGTGGATCTCGCCGCCGTGGTGGGCGGCGGGTACCGCGACTTCTGGAACAGCCGCAAGCGTTATCGCGTACTCAAGGGAGGCAAGGCCTCCAAAAAATCCACCACCGCCGCGCTGAACTTCATCGTGCGGCTGATGCAGTACCCGCAGGCCAATCTGCTGGTCATCCGCGCGGTGATGGATACCCACCGCACCAGTACCTTCGCTCAACTGCGGTGGGCGGTCGAGCGGCTGGGGGTGTCGCATCTCTGGCGTGCGACCACCAGTCCGCTGGAGCTGACGTATCTGCCGACGGGGCAGAAGATCCTTTTTCGCGGCTTTGACAACGTGTACAAGATCGCGTCCACCACCGTGACACACGGCCATCTGTGCTGGGTGTGGGTGGAGGAGGCGTTCGAGATCGCCGGTGAGGAGGCGTTCGACACGTTCGACCTCTCGGTACCGCGCGGTGAGGTGCCGCCGCCGCTGTTCAAGCAGACGACGCTGACCTTTAACCCGTGGAGCGACACGCACTGGCTGAAAAAGCGCTTCTTCGACCGTCCGCCGGATAACGCCGACGTATTTACCACCACCTACCGCTGTAACGAGTTTCTCGACGAGGCCGACCGCGCGGTATTCGAGCGGATGCGTCGGGACAATCCGCGTCGGTACGCGGTGGCGGGGCTGGGCGAATGGGGCATCACGGAGGGGCTGATCTACGACAACTGGGAGGTTCGCGAGTTCGACCCCGACGACCTGCCCGAGCCGTGGCGGTGGAAGCGAATCTACGGGCTGGACTACGGGTATGCGAACGATCCGACCGCGTTTATCGCGGCGGCGGCCGATCCCCTCGGACGGCGGTTATACGTGTTTGACGAGTTTTTGCAGCGAGGCCTGCTCAACCGTGACGTTGCCGACCGCCTGCACCGGATGGGGTACGCGGGGGAGCGTATCCGCGCGGACAGTGCCGAGCCGAAATCCACCGAGGAGCTGCGGCGGGAGGGAATCCATCGCGTCACGCCCGCCGACAAGGGACCGGGGTCGCTACTGTACGGTATTGCCCGCTTACAGGAGTACCGCATCACGGTGCATCCGCGGTGTCGGCACACGGTAGCGGAGCTGGCGGCCTATGCGTGGGAGCGCGACGGCAGCGGTATCCGCTCCCGTCCGCGGGGCGGGGACGATCATCTGATGGATGCCCTGCGGTATGCGATGGAGGATATCACGTATTTCCGTCCCGCCCCGCCCGAGCCGCCGCCCCGCCGTCGGTACGACGGGATACGGGCGGAGGACGTGTACGGCCAATGGGATGGGTAGGAGCCGTTTACGAAAGGAGTATGGACAATGGCATTTGCTTTGGGATTTATATTGGGATTTTTGCTGGCGTATCTGCCGCAGTGGGTGAGGAAGCCCGCGAAGCCGGTGCAGCCCGACGAGGCGGCGCTGCGCCGTCAGCAGCAGGCGCTCAGAGAGTACCGCAATTTTATGACCTACGACGGATATAGCCAACAAGAGTCGAACCCTTAATCGCCCATAGGGCGGCTTTTCGGCTACACACAGGAGGATGAAAACGATGGATGAGATGCTGAATACGGCGGCCGACACCCAACCAGAGGCGTCTACCGAGGCTGCCGAGGATATACCCGCCGCCGAGGAGGCGGCACGTGCGCCGGAGGACGGACTTTCAGTGAAGTTCAACAAGCAGACCCACACCTTATCGCGGGAGCAGGCGATACGCTATGCCCAGATGGGTATGAAGTACGACACGGTGGAGCCGCTGCTGGGAACGCTGAAGGAGGTCGCCGCGCGTGAGGGCAAAACACTGGCGGAATGGGTGGCGACGTTGGGTGAACGCCCGTCGCCCGACCCGAACGAGGCCTTGGCCGCGCGGCTGGCGGAGGAATACGACGCGCTGCGCCGCGAGGTGCCGACCGTGGGTGAGTTCAGCGCACTGCCCGACGGGGCGGTACGGCTGGCGGCGGAGGAGAGAATACCGCTGCTGGACGCGTATTTGCGCTGGGAGCACCGTGAGCGTTGCCGCATCGAGGCGGAGCGCACGGCGCAAAGGACGGCGGCGGCCGCCGCGACGGGTGCCTTATCCCCCGGCACCGCCGCGTATGCGTCGCCCACCGAGGCGGCGATGATGAGAGGGATCTGGGGGAGATGAGGGCGGCCGGCAGGTTGCCCCCGAATAACACAAAAAAAGGAGATACCAAACAATGGCAAATTCGATTACGTATGCAACCAAAATGACGGAGGAGCTGGATCGGCTCTTCGTACAGAGCGCGGTGACGGGTTTTCTGACCGACAACGCGCTGCGCGCCAAGTTCGTGGGCGCACACACCGTGCTGATCCCCGATATGGAGCTGTCGGGTCTCGGCGATTACGACCGCACCACCGGCTTTGCGGATGGCACGGTCAACGTATCCAACACCGCGTTCGAGCTGACGCAGGATCGCGGCCGTTCCTTTATGCTGGACGCGCAGGATGAGGACGAGAGCGGCGTGGCCAATCTTGCCGGTCAGGTGCTGGGCGAGTTCGTGCGCACCAAGGTCGTGCCCGAGGTGGACGCGTACTGTCTGTCCAAGCTGGCAGGGCTGGCCACCGAGGCGGGTCAGACCGTGTCGCTCGGCGACGGCGAGACGCTGGACGGCAACGTGTTCGCGTTGCTGCGCCGTCTCATCAGCAAGGTGCGCGACGCGGTGGGCTACGATGAGCCGCTGGTGGCGTTCGTTGACCAGACCGTGTACGACGCGCTGATGGCCACGCCCGAGATCGCCCGCTACGTCCGTATGGACGAGTTCAAGAAGGGCGAGCTGAATACCCACGTGCAGCACGTCGACAACGTGGCCGTTCTGCCGGTGCCGTCGTCCCGTATGAAGACGGCGTACACCTTTATGGACGGCACGACCCAGCCGGACGGCGGCTTTGCGGCCGCAGACGGTGCGGCCGCCATCGGTGCGCTGGTGATGCCGAAGAAGGGCGCGTCGCTCATCCGCAAGACCGAGAAGCTGCGCGCGTTCAGCCCCGACCAGAACCAGAAGGCGGATGCCTACAAGTTCGATTACCGTCTGTATTACGATCTGCTGGTGAAAAAGAGCGGACAGGGTGGTATTTTCGCGTATACGTATTAACGCCGTAGGCGTTCATACGTGCCGCTGCGGCGGGATGCCGCTCGCGTTGCTCGCTCAACGCGCAGGGGTACCCTGACGGTTCCCCCGCACACACCCTCTCCTTCCGAATTTTTCGGTTTGCAGCGGGGTGGTGCGGGGCTCGGCGGGCGGCAGCCTGCCGCCCCTACGGTCTAACGTCTAGCAAGGAGGAAACAATGAGTAACTGGTATGACCCGGCGCGGGTGTTTGCGGAGTACGAGCAGGGCGTTTCGTACAAGGCGGGGCTCGGCGCGCGGGGCTTATATGAACAAAACCGCGTCAACGAGCGGTTTATGGTGGGTGACCAGTGGCACGGTGCGCGGGCGGGCAACGACCGTCCGCTGGTGCGCCATAACGTCATCAAGCGCATCGGCGATTACAAGATGGCGGTGGTGGGCGGCAGCCCGATCACCGTCAATTACTCCGCCGAGGGCGTGCCCAACACGCTCGAGCTGCAAAGCCGCGTGGGACGGCTGCGCGAGGCCTACGCCTGCGGCGGGCTGCCGTCGGTATCGGGGGACGAGGAGGTTTCGCTGGTGCTGTCGGCGCTCACGGATTATTTCCGCGTCACCGCCGAGCGTGTACGGCTGGATACCCTGCGCGAGCACGCGCTGCGGGATGCCTACGTCACCGGCACGGGGCTGTTGTACACCTACTGGGACGAGTCGGTGCAGACGGGTCTGTACGCCGATGCGGCGCACCGCCAGCCCATCAAGGGCGATATTCGGTGCGAGGTGCTGGACGTGGAGAACGTCTATTTCGGCGATCCGTCGTGCGACGATATCCAAAGCCAGCCGTACGTCATTCTGGCGCAGCGGCGTCGCGTGGACGAGATACAGCGGCTGATGAAGCGGCATCACCGTCCCGCCGCCGATATCGCGCAGGTGCGCGCCGACAACGAGAACGGCTATCAATCGGGTGATCGCGGTCTCTATGAGCAGGACGGCACCCGCCGCACGCTGTTGCTGACCAAGCTGTACCGCTGTCACGACGAGAACGGCGGCACGCACATCCGCGCGGTCCAGGTATGCCGCGGGGTGACCGTGCGGCGCGACTGGGATATCGGCGTGCGGCTGTATCCGCTGGCGAAGTTCACGTGGGAGCGGCGTAAAAACTGCGTGTATGGTGAGAGCGAGATCACGTATCTCATTCCCAACCAGATCGCCATCAACCGAATGCTGACCGCGTCGGTGTGGGCGGTGATGATGATGGGTATGCCGATGCTGGTGGTCAACGGCGATATCGTGCAGCAGCCCATCTCCAACGAGCCGGGGCAGATCGTCAAGGTATTCGGCGGCGCGAGCGACGTGCAGAGCGCGATGCGGTATTTAGACCCGCCGAGCTTTGCGCCGGCGTTTGACAACAACATCTCGTCGCTCATCGCGAACACGCTGACGCAGAGCGGCGCGAACGATTCGGCACTGGGCGACGTCAGCCCCGACAACACCTCCGCCATCATCGCGGTGCGCGAGGCGGCGTTGATGCCGATGCAGACCGTGCAGAACCGTTTTTACGCGTTTCTGGAGGATATCGCCCGCATCTGGGCGGAATTTTGGGTGACGCAGTACGGCGAGCGCAGTCTGAAGATCGAGGACGGCGACGGCACGTGGTATCTGCCGTTTGACGGTCGCCGCTACCGCGACCTGCTCATCAGTGCGCGTGTGGAGGTGGGCGCGTCGACGCTGTGGAGCGAGAGCGAGTCGGTGCGCACGCTGGACAATCTGTTCAATCGCGAGGTTATCGACGCGGTGCAGTATTTGAAGCGTCTGCCGCGCGGCACGGTGCCGGACGTGGGCGGGCTGATCCGTGAGCTGGAGAGGCCGCAGAAAACGGCGGAAGCTCCCTCCGTCGGGGAGGGAGACTTGACGGGAGAGGACGTGCTGTCGGGCTTGGACGCGCACAGCCGCGCCGTGTACGACGCGCTGCCCGAGGAACGCCGTGCGGCATTGCTGCGGGAGGTGTTGGCGGGCGGCTGATAGCCGCCCCCGACGGTCTAACGTCTAACGTCTAGCAAGGAGGAAACAATGACCGGAAACGACTGTTTACGGCAGGCGATGAGCCTGCTCAATTACACCGACACCCGCGTAGAAGGCGGGGTGCCGGGCGGCGCGGGTGTGTACCGGCACACGCTGGCATACGTCAACCAGATCGCCGCCGAGCTGTGGTACGTCGAGCACGACGCACCCTTTACGCCGCTGACGGGGCCGGGCGACACGCTGCCGCTGTCCGACGCGGCGGCACAGACCGTGCTTCCCTACGGTGTGGCGATGCTGCTCGCGCAGGCGGCGGGCGACGCGGATAATCAAACGCTGTACGCGGGTCTGTATGACCAGCGACGCTCCGCCGCGCGGCGGAGCGTCGCACACATACGGGACGGCCTGCCGGAGGTGAGAGGATGAAGCATCTGACACTTGGCCGCGCGGCGCGACGGGTGATGACGCTGGAAGCCCCGGTGGGCGGGGTGGACGGTTCGTCGCCGCCGCACCGCATCCGCGATGACCGCCTGAGCGACGCGCTGAATCTGCGTCAGCGGGAGGGGCTGCTGACGACCCGTCCCGCCGTGCGCGAGCACGGGTCACTGCCCGCTGCGACGGGGATGACCTATACCGCCTCGCCGATCGGCAGGTATACGTTTTTGCACGGGCAGGCGGGGGATCGGCACCTTTTCGCCCTGATCGACGAGGACGGCACGCCCCACGGGCGATTGCACACGATGGCGGGCGTGCGCGGCGTGTTTGCCGTATCGGCCGGCCGCGATCCCGAGACCGACGACGGCCGCGAGGCCATCGTGTTTGTGGACGGCACGGACAACGCGGTGAGCGGTGTGTACGGCTTATCCGCCGACGGCGCACTGACCAAGATCGAGCCGTATGTGCCGACGGTGCTGTCGGCCGCACGGCCGACCGTGCTGTTCTCCCGCGAGGACAGCGGCGCCTACGTGGAGGGCTTCAACCGTCTGACCGATACCTTTCGCTGCCGCTACACCGCCGACGACGAGGGCTTATACTACTGGCTGCCCGAGGGCGTGCGGCTCGATATGACGCAGCCCTTTACCGTCAGCTATACGGATATGATCGGCTTCACGCTGACCCACACGGTGACGGGGAAAGGCGCGGACGGTGTCTGGCGGGAGGAGTTTGCCACGTCGGAGGATATCCCCGTGGACGACCTCTGCCTGCACTGTGACGCGACGCGCGGGTGTTTTTGGTTTACGTACGCGACCAATACCGTCCCCGCGCCCGTGCAGGCGACGGTGGCGAACAATCTCACCGTGACCGCCTCGCGGCAGGCGACGGAGGGGAAGACGCTTACCTGCGGGATGCGCTTCGGCACGTGGTTCGGCGGCAGCACGGACGGCTCCGTCGGCGGGACGCGGCTGTTTCTGTCGGGCAACGCCGACCGCCCGAATCTCGTGCAGTGGAGTGCGCTGAGCGATCCGCTGTACTTCCCCGAGCACAACTACGCCTACGCCGGCAACGCGGCCGACGCGGTGACCGCGTTCGGCAAGCAAAGCGATATGCTGGTTATTTTCAAGGAGCACGAGGTGTACGCCACGCAGTACCGCGCGGGCAGTACCGTCACGGCGGAGCAGCTTCTCAGCGGTGAGGTGGTGGACACGGAGACCGCAGTCGCGACGTTTCCGATGCAGCAGATCCATCCTGAGATCGGGTGCGATTGCCCGCACACGGTGCGGTTGTGCGGTGACCGTCTGGTGTGGCTGTGCACCGACGGGCGCGTGTACGCCCTGTATAGCAGCGGTGCGTATGACGTGCGCAGTGTGCGGGCGGTGTCGCATCCCATCGAGGCGGCGCTCAGCGCCTATACGGCGGCGCAGCTCCGCGCCGCTACCGCCGCGTGCCACGACGGGTTGTATCTGCTGTGGCTCGGCGGCACGGCATACGCGCTGGACTATGCTTCCGGCGGGTTTGCCCACTACGGCAGCTATGCCACCGATGCCGCCGCCCAAGCGGCTATCGCGTGGCAGATCTGGAGCATCCCGCTGACGGGGCTTATCACCGGTGTGCGCGGGCTTGCGTGCTTTGTGGCCGCGTCCGGTGACACGATGGTGACCCACACGCTGAGCGATGCGTCGTGCGATCTGACAGGGGGCACGGAGCGGCCCATCGTCAGTCGCCTGTGCACCAAGTGGTTTGAGCTGGGCGCACCGGAGCAGTACAAGCACGTCGGCACGCTGCGGCTGTGGATCACGGGGGACGACGGCGAGCGGGTGACGGTGTCGCTGTGCGACGGATACCGTCGCGATATCGCGCTGTTGCGGCTGGACGGCCGCGCCATCACCGCGACCCCGCCGCGCACGGTGCCGGTGAGCGCTGCGCGGGTGCGGTACGCGGGCATTGCGCTGACGTGTACCGGACGGATGACGCTGGATCGGCTGGAGCTGACCTATCGCAGAATGGGGGAGATGTGTGAATGACGGATTACGTGACCAAGGCCGCCGCCGAGGCGGAGGAGTATGACAAGCAACGGAAGCAGCAGGCCGCCGAGGCCATCGCACAGACCAACGCCGCAGCCGCCGCTGAGGCGCAGGCCGCGCTGGATGAGACGGGTGCGGCGATCCGCGATGAGCGGCGTGCGGCGCTGGATACGCTGGACACCGCCGCCGTACAGAAGCAGCTGACGCTGCGACAGGTGCGCGAGCGGATGGCGAATTTAGGGCTGACCGCGTCGGGGACGGAAGCGGCGGGCTTGCAGGCCGCCGCCGTGACCGAAACACGGCAGCGGCAGGCGGCACAGCGCAGCCGTGACGAGGCGGTCGCGGCGTTGACCGAGGCACTGCGCCGCACCGAGGCGACGATCGAGAGCGAGCGTGCCGCCTCGGAGCTGAAGGAAACGCAGGATGCGGAGCAGGACAGTGCGAGCAACCGCACCAAGCTGATGAACGCGGCGTACGCCGCGGAGGCCAAAGAGGAGGCCGCCCGTGTCAAGGCGGAGGCCACGGTGGAGGCCGCGCGGCTGAAGGCGGCGGCCTCAGCGGAGAAGGAAACGCTGTCGGCGGCCGACCGTCAGTACGAGAGCAACCGTAAATCGGCGTTGTTCAAGCTGTACGACGAAAACGCCATCACGCTGGAAATGTACACCCGCGCCCTGGAGGAGGGCTGGACGGTGGACGAAACACTGCGCAACAAGGAAGCGTTCGTGCGGTATAACCGCATTGCGGGCAAGGCGCACGAGCTGTACGTGGAGAAGGGCTTTGAGGCGATGATGCAGTACGTCGCGCCGTATCAGCTCACCGATGCCGAGCTGGAGGCACTGTGCTACGAGATCGACGTATCGCGCGCCCGCGTGGACAAGTGGATGGCGGGCTATCAGTCGTTCTTGGATGCCAACCCCAACGCGCAGAGCGTGTTGGAGATCTTTGAAAGGGGGACCCCGGGTGGCCTTAACAATCTATAAGCACCGTATCACGGTGCAGGAGAATACCGTATCCCCGCAGGGGCCGCTGGATTGCGGCACGGCGGGGGATGACGGCGCGGCGCAGCTCATCTTTGCGCCGCTGGAGGAGACGTATCGTTATCGGCTGGAGATCGTGACCGGCTCCGGCGCGTACGATATCACCGGGCGGCTGACCGTGCAGGACGGCACGCTCACGCAGGCGATTCCCGCCGCGTGGACCTCCGCCGGTACGGCGGCGGTGCGACTGGTGCAACTGGAGGTGCAGGACGGCACCGAGCGTGCCCGACGGTACTATCCGCCGGTGCTGTTGCAGTTTGCCTACCGCGACGAGGGCTGCGGTGCGGTGACCGCCGCGCCGCTGTGGCAGACGATGCTGACCCGCGCCGAGGCGGTGCTGGACGAGCTGAGCGTGCTCGCCGCCGAGGCGGAGGGCTCTCTTACAGCTGCCAAGACTGCGGCGGCGGATGCGGCGGCCGCCAAAAGCGCGGCACAGGCGGCCGCGCTGTCAGCGGAGGTCGCCGCACCGTATGCCCAAAGCGCAGCCGACGCGGCCGAGGTGGCGGAGGGAAGTGCGGCGGATTGCGTTGCGGCACTGGAGCAGGTACGCGAGCTGGCCGGGATCGCAAACGACGTAGAGGAGCTGGCGGGCGAGGACGGGGGCA
>CAYYDD010000037.1:0-16357 GCA_964470515.1 uncultured Eubacteriales bacterium
TTCATCGCTGAAGCTCTTTTCAACCACGCGACTATCCCGTGGTTTTCGTTTACAAAAAGCGCCGGGGACACGATCCGTGTCCCCGGCGCTTTGATCTGCTATTTAGGACTTCTTCTTGAAGAAGCCTATGATATCCTCGCCGTCATCGTCGAAGCCACCGATGGCACTGCCGTCCACGGGAGCCTCGTAAGAGCCGTCAGCCGAGAAACCGGTGGCGACCAGCGTGATGCACAGCTCGTCGTCCATCTGCTCGTCGAACGCCAGACCCCAGATGATGTTGCAATCCGGGTGAGCGGCTTCCTGAATGATCGAGCACGCCGTGGTCACATCCTCCAGCAGGACATCCGGCGAAGCGTTGACGTTGATGATGATGCCGCGCGCACCGTTGATGGTGGTCTCCAGCAGCGGGCTGGCAATCGCCGCGCGGGCAGCCGCCTCCGCCTTATCCTTACCGTCGGCACGGCCAACGCCCATGTGCGCATAACCGGCATCCTTCATAATGGCGGTAACGTCCGCGAAGTCGAGGTTGATGGCGGCTTCCGCCGTGATCAGCTCGGAGATGGACTGCACACCCTGACGCAGAACGCTGTCGGCCTCCTGGAAGGCGTTGGCCAGCGTGATGCGCTGATCGCTGATGAGGTGCAGACGCTCGTTGGGGATAACCACCAGACTGTCCACGTGCTCACGCAGAACGGCAATACCGTTTTCGGCCTGCTCCATACGGCGGCGGCCTTCAAACGCGAAGGGCTTGGTCACGATACCGACCGTCAGGATACCCATATCGCGGGCGATCTCCGCCACAACGGGGGCCGCGCCCGTACCGGTGCCGCCGCCCATACCGGCGGTGATGAACACCATATCGGTGCCTTTCAGAGCAGCCGTGATCTCATCGCGGCTCTCCTCGGCGGCGCGCTGACCCTTTTCGGGGTTCGCACCGGCACCCATACCGCGGGTCAGCTTTTCACCGATCTGCAGCTTGATGGAGGCCTGCGAACGCACCAGTGCCTGATGATCCGTATTGATCGCCACAAACTCGACGCCCTTGATACCAGCAGCCACCATACGGTTGACAGCGTTACCGCCGCCGCCGCCGACACCGATCACCTTTATTTGCTGAGTCCCCGTGCTCAGGATCTCCTCTTCATACTCGAAGCTCATAAAACTTCCTCCCAGTTCGTATTTTCACAGCCCGGCTGTAGATATTATTCAGACAGTGTTCCGAAACACCGCAGGTTACCTCTATAATTTTATCACATACTGCCCAGGATTTCAACAGTATTTTTCACGCTTTTTCAATTATTTTTTAAAAATTTTTCGGCTTTTCAGCGCGCCCTTGTCGTGGTAGTCGAAGCGGTGGTCCCGGCGGTCTCTCCGGTCGGAGCTTCACCGTCGATAGCGGTGCCTTTTTCAGCGTTCAGAATGGATGACGGCGTGAATACGATGACCGGGGAGGATATCGTTTCATCGGAATATTGGCTGAGGTTGAGCAGGCCGGTAGCCGTGTCGCCGTGGCGGCTGAGCACCTTTGGAATCGCGCTGACTGCGGCCGCTACCTCGTACGTCAGATTGGAATCGTTGCCGAGGGCGATGGTGATCTGGTTTTTCCAGTTCAATCGGATATCGCTACGGTCGGACATGTCAATCTCACCGACACCCGTGAGCCCGTTTTGCCGCATCGCGTCGCTCAGCTCCAGCGCAATGGCGAGATCGTCCTCATCCAACACCGGCTCGCCGAGCTCATCGCCGAGCGTTGCGGCGCCTTTCAAGTATAACCGGCGGAACGGTCGCTCACTTTCCACCGGCAGGTGCATCAGCCCGACACCCTCGCGGCTGACGACCACCCACCGGCCGCCGGCGTACACCGCGCCGAGCTCCTCGGCCTCGGTGATCTTGATGGTGACGTGCCGCTTAAAGCTGATATCAATACTCACCTCTTCCGCGTAGGCAAACTCCTTGCGGATACGTTTGGCGGCGGTACGCTTGTCGACGGAAAAGACGCTTTGCCCGATCTCAATACCGCTGATGCCGATGATGGCTTCCTCGTCGTACCGGGTATTACCCTCGACGGAAATGCTTTCCACCGCCAGCCATTCCTTAGTCTCGCCGGTAGTCTCGTCGGTGGTCTGAAACGCGGTGGGCAACATCAGCAGTGTGCCGACGATGAGCGCGATATTCAGAAGGGAAAGCACGATAAACAGCCGGACGCGCGCTTGTGTTCGCTTCTGGCTGCTTGTGCGTTTGGTTTTTGTCTTTCGCTTCATATTCCGTCATCCTACATCGTTTATTCTTCCAGTATAAGAGATGCTCCCGCCGCTGTCAAGCCCTCCGTCAAAGCTTCGTAGCCGCGCTCCAGATGATGCAACTCGCTGAGTTCGGTGATTCCCTGCGCCGCCAAGCCCGCCAGCACCAGCGCGGCTCCGCCGCGCAGATCGGTGCATTGCACCGGGGCTCCCGACAGCTGTTCCACACCCTCGACCACCGCTACGCGGCCTTCCACTTTGATACGCGCACCCAGCCGCATCAGCTCACCGACGTGCTTATAGCGGCTTTCAAAAATCGTTTCGATAAACACGCTGGTGCCCTTGGCCACGCACGCCATCGCCATCAGCAAAGCCTGCGCATCGGTGGGAAAGCCCGGATACGGCAACGTACGTACGGTTTTGACACGACCCAGCCGCCCCGGTGCGCTGACGAGCAGCTCTTCATCCCATACCGACAGCCGACAGCCCATTTCCTCGAACAGCGGGGAAACCGCCTGCAGATGCGACGGGCATACGTCCCGCAACAGCAGTGATCCGCCCGTGACCGCCGCCGCACCCATATAGGTAGCGGTCTCGATGCGGTCGGGGATCACGCGATGGCAACAGCCGGACAGCCGCTCGACACCCTCGATCACGATGGTGCTCTCCCCCGCTCCCCGGATACGTGCGCCGCACGCGGTAAGAAAGGCACAGAGATCCAATATCTCCGGCTCGCGTGCGGCGTTATAGATCGTTGTTTCGCCCTGCGCCGTGACCGCCGCGAGCAAAACATTCTCGGTGGCACCGACGCTGGGGAATGACAGCGTGATGGGACAGCCGACAAGCCGCCCCTGCACCGTGCAACGCAGCTTGCCACCCTCCTCGTTGATGTGCAACCCCATTTGCCGCAAGGCGGCCAGATGCAGATCGATGGGACGAGGCCCGAGCTCGCACCCACCGGGAAACGACAGCTCCGCCTCGCCGGTGCGGGCGGCGATCGCGCCCAGAAATACGATGGACGAGCGCATTTCCCGCATTAGTGCATCGGGAATATCGCTGCGGCACGGCGCCGTGGCATCCACCGTGACGACCGCGCCGTTTTGCTCGACACGGCAACCCAGATGACGCAGTATGGCCGCAGCCGCGCGCACGTCCGACAGTGCAGGACAGTTGTCGATCTCGCACACGCCGTGCGCCAGCAGCGTTGCCGCCAGAATGGGCAGTGCACTGTTTTTGGCACCGTGAATATGTATCGCACCGTTCAGACGGCGCCCGCCCTCGATGATCAGCCTAGCCATCGTATTACCCCTCTCCTTGTGCGTCACAGAATGCTTATATACCATCCTATGACACAAGGGGAAAAGGGTGATTATTTCAAGACGTCACGAATGACCGCGAGGATGCGTTCATCCGCATCCAGCACCGCTACGGTGCCCGCCGCCTCGCCCATGCGGGAAAGCGTATCGGGCGACAGCGCCGTCCTCTGTATCTCCTGCCACAGCCGCTCGGCTGTGAGGTCTTTTTCCTCCACGCACACTGCCGCACCGCGGTCGGCCAGTGCCATCGCGTTGTAATACTGATGATTCTCCGCCACGTACGGCGACGGTACGAGGATCGACGGCTTGTGCAGGGCGGGTAGCTCGCTGAGCGTCATGGCACCGCAGCGGCTGATGACCAGATCCGCCGCCGCCATACAGCGGGGCATATCGTCGATATAGTCCCGCACACGGACGTGCACACCGTCGGGTGCGATGCGCTGCTCGGTCAGCAGTGCCTGCACGCGCTGGTAATTGACGCCGCGGCCGGTGCCGATGATAAACTGTAGCTTCTCCGCCCCGGGCTGCCGCAACACGCCGACGATGGCCTCGTTCAGAGGGCGGGCGCCCAGACTACCGCCGAAGCAAAGTACCAGAGGACGGTCATCCAGGCCCAATTCCCGGCGGGCGGTATCACGGTCAACCGTGAGCAACCCCTGCCGCAGCGGGTTGCCGGTGACGATCACGTTCGCGGTATCCGGCAGATGCTTTTTGGCCGCCGCATCGGACACCAGCACCGCCTTGGCATCGGTTGCCAGCATTTTCACGGTAACGCCCGGCAAGGCGTTGGATTCGTGTACCAGCACGGGAACGCCCATTTTGGCCGCACGGCGCAGCACCGGGCCGCATACGTAGCCGCCCGTACCGATGGCAATATCCGGCCGGAAGTCACGGATGATGTGGGCGGATTCGCGCCCGGCCGTTACCGCGTGGATCGCCGCCCGGATATTCTTTTTCACATTTTCCGGCGATAACCGCCGCTGAAAGCCCTCGACAGTGATGGTGCGGATAGGGTACCCCGCCTTCGGCACCAGCGTAGTCTCCATACGCCCTTCGGCACCGACGAACAGGATCTCTGCTTCAGGATACTCCCGCTTGATTGCATCGGCGATGGACAGTGCGGGGTTGATATGCCCCGCCGTGCCGCCACCTGTCATTAATACACGCATCCGCGCACCTCCTTAACGTATTACGCCTTTTTGTCGTAATACTTGGACTGCCGTGAAACCGACAGCACCACGCCCATCTGCATCAGCAACATAATAAGTGATGAGCCGCCGTAGCTGAAGAACGGCAGACTGATACCGGTATTCGGCATCGAATTTGTGACCACGGCCAGATTCAGTGCCACCTGCAGACCGATCTGCGCGGTCAAACCGATGGCCAGCATCGAACCGAATTTATCGGGTGCTTTCATACCAATGGAGAAGCCGCGCCACAGCAAAAACGCAAACAACAAAATGATGAGCACCGCGCCGATAAAGCCGAGCTCCTCGCACACGATCGCAAAGATAAAGTCGTTTTGCGGCTCGGGCAGGAACAGATGCTTCTGCCGCGAGTTGCCGAGGCCCTCGCCCATCAGACCGCCGGAGCCGATGGCATACAGCGACTGCACGGTCTGCCATGCCACGTCACGCCCGGTGCGGTCGCCGCTGTAGATCTTGTCGGAGGTGTACACTGCCAGCGGATCCCACCACACCTCGATGCGATCCTGCTCATAACCGAACACCACCACCATCAGCACCACCGCCGCCGCACCGAGCAGCACCGTGCCGCCCAGCCAGTACCACCGCGTACCGCCGATAAACATCATAACGAGACCGATAAACAGAATCAGCATCGTGCCCGACAGATGCGGCTCCGCGAGAACCAGCACACCCGTCATACCCAACACGAGAATAAACGGCCAGAAGCCTTTGGAGGCGAATTTCATCTCCTCTTTATAATGCGATATCCAGTGAGCAAACAACAGAATGATCCCGAACTTCGCGATCTCCGACGGCTGGATCTGGATGGGCCCGACACGGATCCAGCGATGCACGTTCTGTATTTCCGGCAAAAACATAACCAGCACCAGTAGAGCCAACGAGAACAGCATAATAGGAATCGCCAGACGGTGCAACACGTGATAGTCTACCAACGACACGGCAAACATCAGAAACAGGCCGATGGCCGCATAGCCCAGCTGCTTGGTAATGTAATAATAGCTATCACCGTCATTCTGGTAATACGAATAGGCGTAGCTGGCGGAAAACAGAGAAAGCAAGCCCACCGCCAGCACCAGAATGAGCGCGATGAAAAAGAGCTTATCAAAACCGCCCGGCCGCGTAAACAGCCATAGGCGTTTGGGGCGGCGTGTACCCTCCGGCATATCGAACCGCCAAAAATGCAACTTGTTCACGGGAGTTCTCCTTTCATCGGGCTAAAAACAGACTGACAACGCCGCCGACGGCGGTCACCAGTGAAAACACGATAACGATCTTGTTTTCACTCCAGCCGCTCATCTCAAAATGATGATGCAGTGGGCTCATTTTGAGAAGACGCTTGCCGTTCGTCAGCTTAAAATAGGATACTTGTAACACGACGGACAGCGTTTCCGCTACATACACGATGCCGAGCGGCACCAACAAAAACGGCTGCTCCAGACCGAACGCGACGGCGCACAGCACACCGCCGATAAACAGCGAGCCCGTATCGCCCATAAACACGCGGGCGGGGTGCAGGTTCCACACCAAAAAGCCCGCCAACGCCCCCGTCATCGAGGAGGTGATGATGCCGTAGCCCGTGGCCGTGCCACACAGTACCAGCAGGAACAGCAGCGCGACCGCCGATACCGTACCGCACAGACCGTCAATACCGTCGGTGAGGTTGGTGGCGTTGGTCATCGCTACGATAATAAACGTCGCTATGGGAATAAACCAGATGCCGGCCTCCCAGAACCCGACAAACGGCACGTACATCTTGGTAGCGCCGGTAAGATACATCGTCACCGCATAGGCACCCGACACCAGCAACTGCGCCAGTAGCTTCTGGCGACCGGTGAGCCCCAGATTGCGCTTGCGCACCACCTTGATAAAATCGTCCAGAAAGCCGATAGACCCGAAGCCCACCGCCAAAATGAGACCCGCGAACAACCGTGAGACCTGACCCAGCGTATGCGCCGGTACCACGATCTTAGCGCCGGGAATGATGAACTGACACAGCAGCATCGCGGCCAGCGTAGCGATCAGCATTGCGGCAATGAAGATGACCCCGCCCATCGTGGGCGTTCCCTGCTTGGACTTATGCCACGCGGGTCCCTCCTCACGGATCGTCTGCCCGAATTTCAGCCGATGCAGCACCGGGATGAGCAGCTTACCCAGACGTTCTGCCAAAATAAACGCCACCAGTGCCGTACCGATCCATACCGCTGCTACTGTGATACTCATATTTGTCACTCCTCATCCGACAGAGCGCCCAGCGCCTCTGCCACGATTTCTCTTTCATCCAGATGGATAGTCCCCTCTTTAAGGATCTGATAGGTTTCGTGTCCCTTGCCCGCCAGCAGGATAGTATCCCCCGGCTGGGCGTTGATGATGGCCCGGCGGATCGCCTCCACACGGCTCGGAACGACCGTGTACGGCTTACCCGTAGCGGTTACGCCGGTCAGAATATCCTCAATGATCGCCTCCGGCTCCTCACTGCGCGGGTTATCCGACGTGACGATCACAAAATCCGACAGCTCGGCCGCAGCCGCGCCCATTTGGGGACGCTTGGTGCGGTCGCGGTCGCCGCCGCAACCGAACACCGTCACCAGACGGCCGACCTTGCAGGCGTTGAGCGTATTGCAGATGTTGATAAGACCATCCGGCGTGTGCGCATAGTCGATCACGACGGTAAAATCGCGACCCGTGGGCACGACCTCGGCGCGACCCTTCACGATGCCCGCACGGCTGAGTGCCGCGGTCACCGTATCAAACGGGACGCCCAGCGCGTGGGCACACGCCGCTGCACTCAGCGCATTATACACCGAAAAGCGTCCCGGTGTGGCCAAACATACCCGACCGATATGCCTAAGCGACATCAGCTCGAAATTGACACCGTTGGGGCGTTGCGTGACGTTGCGCGCCACATAGTCGGCACTGTCATCTCGCTCGGAGAAGGTGATCACCGGGCAGAGTAGTCCCTCTTTCATTATGGGATACCACTTGTCGTCTTTATTCAGTACGACGGTTCCGCACAAAGAAAACAGACGTTTTTTGGCGGAGGCGTAGTTCTCCATCGTGCCGTGATAATCCAGATGATCCTGCGTAAGATTGGTGAAGATGCCCGCGTCAAACCGGCAGCCCTCCACGCGACCCTGATCCAACGCGTGGGAGGAGATCTCCATCACGGCGTAGTCACAGCCGGCATCCGCCATCTGCGCAAACATCTGCTGTAAATCGTAAGCATCGGGGGTGGTATGACCGGCGGCGATCTCCATATCACCGATGAGGTTGCGGATGGTGCCGATCAGCCCCACCTTGTACCCCGCCTGCTCCAAAATGGCTTTCAGCAGGTAGGTGGTGCTGGTCTTTCCGTTCGTGCCGGTAACACCGATGAGGTGCAGCCGCTCCGACGGATGCCCGAACCACGCGGCGCACATCCGCCCCCATGCGGTACGGCTGTTCGGCACGAGTATCTGATTCGGAAGCCCCAGCTCGCGTTCGACCACCACCGCAGCCGCACCCTGCGCCAGTGCGTCAGCGGCAAAGGCGTGGCTGTCCACCCCCGTGCCCTTGATACACACGAACACACAGCCCGGCGTGATCTTACGGGAATCCCGGCACAGTGCCGTAATCTCGAGCTCCGGCACGTTTACCGCACCGCTATCCTTTAACAGTTCTTGCAGTTTCATTGCTGTCACCTACTCGATCGCATCCTGATAAACAACGTATATGCCCACCACCGTTCCCTCGGAAACGGCGGAGCCTTCGACTATACTTTGACTTGTTACCACCGCCTGACGGGCGCTGAGATCGTCAGCTCGCTCGGTGGGATACCCCGAAATTTGAACGTTCAAGCCCGCGTCCGTGAGCGCCTGATTGGCCTGTAGCAGTGTTTTACCGACCACCGACGGCACGGTCACCGTTGCGGGACGTTCGCCATCGGTATACAGCACCACCGTGCCGCCTTTATCCACCGAGGCTCCCGCCTGCGGCATCTGACCGCTCACCTGCGTGCCGCTGCCGACGATACGCACCGACAGCTCCTTCTGCTTCAGTGCCGACTGCGCCGCAGCAACGGTCTTGCCCGTGACCTCCGGCACCGTGGCCTTGAGGGCTTTCAGCTCCTCCTCGGTATACCGTGGTTCAACCCCCAGATACGGCAGCACATCCGCAAAAATGCGCTGTGCCACCGGGGCGGCGAGTGTGCCGCCGTAGCGGATGTAGGTCTGCGGCTCGTCGATCATTACGATGACGGCGATGCGCGGATCATCCGCCGGGGCAAAGCCGCAAAAGGACGCAACCACGTTTTTGCGGCCGTTGGCCGCCACCCCCTGATCGGTCTTTTCGGAGGTACCGGTCTTTCCGGCAACGCGGTAGCCCGCCACGTAGGCGTTCTTGGCACCGCCGCCATCGACCACGCCCTCCAGCATCGCGGACATACGCGCCGAGGTATCCTCGCTGATAACGCGCCGTCGCACGGTGCGCTCGGTCTCGCTGACGGTGGCGCCGTCGGGCGCGACCACGCGGCTGACGACATAGGGCTGCAGCAGCTCGCCGCCGCCCGCCACCGCCGATGCGCCGGTAATCATCTGGATAGGCGTGACCTTAAAGGTCTGCCCGATGGACGAGGTCGCCACGTCCACCGCGGTGATACTCTCCGCACTGTGGTACAGCGATGCCGTCACCCGCGCCTCGCCCAGCATATCAATGCCGCTCAGCTCAGTAAAGCCGAACAGTGCGTGGTATCTCGCAAACAGCGTGGTGCCGATGCGCGACCCGATGGTCATAAACGCGGGATTGCAGGAATGAGAGATCGCCTCCGCCAGCGTCTGACTGCCGTGGCTGCGGGGATACACGTGGCATTTCATCGTGCGCACGCCCGCCATCGTATAGGTGCCGTTGCAGAAAAAGCTCGATTTTTCGGAGATCAGACCCTCCTGAAGAGCGGTGGACGCGGTGAATATCTTGAACACCGAGCCGGGCTCGTAGAACTCGGACACAGGCTTGTTTTTCCATTGCTTTTGCAGAGCGGTGAGATACGCCTCGGACTGCTCGTCACCCGCCAGCGTGGCGATCAGCGCGGCGGTATCGGGATCCTGCACCACGCGGGGCTGGTTGAGATCGTAGTCGCCCTTGGTCGCCATCGCGAGCACCTCACCGGTCTGCACGTCCATCACGATGGCACTGACACGGTTAGCGGCGCCCGTTTCCGCCAGCGCGGTCTCCAAATGGTTTTCCGCCATCCGCTGGACGTTGGCGTCGATGGTGAGCACCAGCGTGTTGCCTTCTTTTGCTTCAATGGTGGTTTCGTATTGCAGATCGTTCGGCAGCGCATCACCCCGCCCATTCTGGGTGGTGACGACCCGGCCCGCCGTACCGGCCAGCACGCTGTTGTACTTGGCCTCTAAACCCTCCAGCCCGGTGTTATCCGTACCGGTAAAGCCCAGCACACACGACAAGGTACTGCCCAACGGGTATTCGCGCTTGTAATCCTGAATGACGCGGAACGCGCCGGTCAGTCCGTTCTCCTTGACCCAGGTGATAAAGGTCTCACACAAGGTGTGATCGATCTTGGAGCAGACGATCTCATAGCGCGAGCCGGTCTTGGCGACCTGCTTTTTGAGCTTCTCCTCGCCGATGCCCAGCAAGTCAGGCAGCTCGGCGCAAATACGCTCGCGCGCCGCATCGTCCGGGATCTCTCCCGGCATCATAATGACCGTGGCGACCTCGGTGCTGCGCGCCAGCACGATGCCGTTGCGATCCACAATCTCGCCGCGCTGGTCGGAGATCACGCTGTCCGCCAGCTGTTGCTCGGCGGCGAGCTGCTGCCACGTGCCGTGCTGTAGCAGCTGCACCGCCGCCAGACGGCCGATCACCGCCGCAAAGCACAGCAGGATCACGAAAAAAGACAGCAGTGAGCGCCGCCACATACGGCGGGAGGGAGCTTTCATTGAAACGTCCTGTCGATGCTTGTGTTTCATAACAGGCGTCCTCTCGCGAGCCCCGCTCTGCGAGGCTTGTTAATAAATACTGTCGCTGTAGGTAAATTCCACCGTTATTACGGTGCCCTTCGGCACCTGCTGACCGGGCGTTGCCGATTGCTGCGAGGCCGAGGCGGTACCGCCGCCGGTGCTGATGCCCGACAGCAGTACGTTGATACCGGCGGCCTTTGCCGCCTGATTGACCTGCGATACCGTGCGACCCGTGAAATCCGGAACAGTGGCCATTTGCACTTCACTTTCATCGGTATACAGCCACACCGTACCGCCCTTCGGGATAGACGTACCGCTTTCCGGCACCTGACGCACCACGGTATCACCCTTACCCACGGTCTTGTAGGACAGTGAGGCATTGCCCAGCGTCGTCGCGGCAACGGACAGCTTATTGCCCGACACCTGCGGGACACTGCGATCCAGCCCGGCGATCTCTTCCTCCGTGTAGCTGGGCTCCACGCCCAGATAGGGCAGGATATCCTTTAAGATCTTTTTCGCCAAAGGCGCGGCAACCGTACCGCCCGATTTCACGGACGGCTCGTCGATCATCACCAGCACGACGACCTCGGGATCGTCCGCCGGCGCGATACCGCCGAACGAGGCAATGACCTTGACCTTGTCTTCATCCTTCTCATCCTCGGGGCGAGTCTCGGTCTTCTGCGCCGTACCCGTTTTACCGCCGACACGGTAGCCCGCGATATACGCGTTTTTGATAGCGCCGCCGCTGACGGCGTTTTCCAGCATAGCACACATCCGCTCGGAGGTATCCGTCGAAATCACCTGACGCTTGACGACCGGCTCCGTATTGGAGATGACCTTACCGTCGCTGTCCAGCACCTGCTGTACGATGTACGGCTGCATCAGATACCCGCCGTTGGCCACGGCGCACAGCGCGGTCGCCATCTGCAACGGGGTGACCTTGAAGGTCTGTCCGATGGACGACGAGGCCACGTCCACCGCGCTCATCGTCGCGGGATCGTAATACAGTGCCGACGACACCGACGGCTCGCCCAGCAGATCCACGCCGGTGCGATTCGTGAAGCCAAAGCCGACGTAGTATTTGGAAAACAGCGTCGGGCCGATCCTGCCCGCCAGCGTCACGAACGACGGATTGCAGGAGTTGGCGATAGCATCGCGGAAGGAGATCTGACCGTGACCGCGCGGATGGATCCAGCAGCGGATCGTACGATCAGCGACCGTGATACTGTTGCCGCAGTAAAAGCTGGTATTTTCCGCGACAAGACCTTCCTCCAGGCCTATCGAGGCAGTAAAGATCTTGAATACCGAGCCGGGCTCATAGAAATCCAACGCCTTGTTGCGGTACTGCTCCAGACGCGCCGCGACCAGCGCCTCGGCCTGCTCATCCCCCGACAGCAGGGCGATCTGCTCCGCTACCGTGGGATCGTCGATCGCCAGATAGTTGTTGGGATTATAGTCGCCTTTGGTAGCCATTGCCAAAACGGCACCGGTATCCGCCTTCATCACGATGGCGCAGCCGCGGTTGGTGGCCTGATACTGCTCCAGCGTTTCGGACAGATACTTTTCTGTCACCTGCTGGATGTACTGATCCACCGTCAGCACCAGACTGTTGCCGTCCTCGGCATCCACCGTATACTCGTAATCCAGCGTAGTCGGCAACTGGTCGCCCGATGTGTTCTGCGCAATGACCATACGTCCCGGCACGCCGGACAGCACGTCGTCGTATTTCAGTTCCAGTCCCTCGCGTGCGACGTTATCGGTGCCGACAAAGCCCATCACGGTGGACAGCAAGTTGTCCAGCGGATATTCGCGCTTATAGTCGGTCACGACACGGAACACGCCGCCCAGACTCCTCTCGTTCACCCATTCGATAAATTCATCGGCGAGCGCACGGTCGACCTTGGCCTTGACGACACGGTATTTTGAATTTTCATCCTGCGTTTGCTTGTACAGCGTATCGCGGTCGACCTCCAACATCACCGACAGATCGTCTGCGATCATCTGACGGGTCTTTTCCTGATGGATATTCTCCGACGCCATCACGATGGTGTATACCTCACGCGTCAGTGCGAGCACCGACATATTGGCATCGTAGATCTGGCCGCGGTTGGCCGATATCTCCACGTCGCTTAGCTGCTGTGCCACGGCCTTCTGCTGCCAGAAGTCCTGCTGCAGCACCTGAATGTTGAACAGTTGCACGATCAGCAGTGCCATCACGCCGAATATCAGCGCCGCGATGGCCGTGGTCTTCCTTTTCATTATGCGGGTCAGCCGACGGGTAGGCGGCTCGACCGTACGTTTTTTTCGTTGCATCCTTGTGCACCTCGCTTTTTTGGAAAGAAAAGAGAGTTAAGACGCTACCATCCCAACTCTCCTCGTCCGAGGTCCCGTTTCAGTGTATGCCGAGGCATATCCCAAATAGACCTATGTGTTGCTGTTATCCCATCCATCCGGTCAGGGTATTCCACAAAGAGGCCCAGAAGCCGTTACCGTCCGTGGTCGGCGCGGTCTCAGCGGGCGTTACCGTGATGTAATCGATCTGCCCGGATTCCATTTGCCGAAGCCCGACACTTTCGGCATACGCCTCCACGCTTTGTGCGGAGGTCTGGGAGGCCAGTTCACTTTCCAGACGCTTGGTCTCGGCGATCGCCTCATCCAGGCGGCTCTCCGTCTGGCTGATGGCGCTGTTCATTTCCGTAAGCCGCACCTGACTGGAGATCATCAGCCCCAGAATAAGAATGACACACGCGGCAATCAGCACGACAGCGGCCGCGTTGATAGCCTGCTGCAACTTGGCTCGCCGACGATCTGCTTTGACGGCTTTTTTGCCGGGGAAAGGAGTAACTTCAGCGGATCTCGGCGCAAATTGAGCGAGATCGTATGCTTCTGAGCTGTAGCTCGCCATATCCGTTTGACACTCCTTTCCGTTATCTGTCCTTTAATTTTTCCACACAACGCAGCTTGGCGCTGCGACTGCGCGGGTTTTCCGCCAACTCCTGCTCGGAGGCCTCTACCGGCTTGCGCAACACGAGACGTGCCGCCGGCTGCTTGCCGCACACGCACACGGGAAATGACGGCGGGCACGTGCAACCCGTGCAAAATTCCGCAAACCGTTGCTTGACCATACGATCTTCCAGCGAGTGAAAGGTGATGACCGCTAAGCGACCGCCGACCTTGAGTTGATCGAACGCAATATCCAACGCCTCGGACAAGCAATCCAGCTCGGCGTTGACAGCGATACGCAGTGCCTGAAACACGCGGCGCGCGGGGTGCTTATCCCGCCGTGCAGCCGCCGGAACACTGGCGGCTATCAGCTCGGCCAGCTCCTCCGTCGTTGTCAGCGGAGCGCTCCCCCGCCGACGAACGATAGCACGCGCAATGGGTCGTGAAAACTTTTCCTCACCAAAGCGGAAGAAGATATCCGCCAGCTCCTTCTCGGACAGCTCACGGAGAAAATCCGCCGCTGTCGCGCCCTCCTGACTCATCCGCATATCCAGCGGTGCGTCGGTGTGATAAGAAAACCCTCGCGAAGGTTCATCCAACTGATGGGAGGAAACCCCGATATCCAGCAAAATGCCGTCCACCCGGTCGATCCCCTGCTCGCGAAGCACCCGGTCCATATACCGAAAGTTCGAGCGAACGACGGTGACGGGTAACCCGTCCAGTCGTTTGGTGGCTTGTGCGATCGCATCCGGATCCTGATCCAGCGCGATCAGCCGACCGCTTTCCAGACGGGAAGCGATCGCGTGGGAATGGCCGCCGCCACCGGCGGTACCATCCACATACAGCCCGTCGGGCTGAACGTCCAGCACTGCAAGCGTTTCCTCAAACAGCACGGGACGGTGATACGCATACTGCTCCGGCTTCGTCATATCAGAAGCCCAACTCGGCGAACTCCGCTTCAACTTCCTCAGCGGTCATCATCGCCATACTCTCCTCATAGGCGGCGGGACTCCAGACCTCCGCGTGGTTACCGGCACCGATGACGGTAGCCTCTTTTTCGAGGTTGGCATACTCCAGTAGGTGCTTGGGAAGCAAGATGCGGCCGTGAGAATCGACCTGCACGTCCACCGCGTTAGAAGCCAGATACCGCTGCAGCTTCCGTGACTTGGTAAGCGGCATTTCTGCCAGGCCGACCATCAGCTTTTCCCATTCTTCCATGGAATACAGCGAAATACAGTGATCCATCACCGCGGCGGCCATAAACTCGGCACCGAGCTTATCCCGCATCTTCGAAGGGACGGACAGACGCCCCTTGGCATCGACAGTATGTTCAAAACGACCGCACAGCATCTGTTCTTCACCTCCGTTTTCAGTCATTGTGGAAAACTCTGTGGAAACTGTGGAAAACTTCCCACTTCATCCCACTTTGGACCACGCATATACATTATATACCCTTTTCAGAGAAAAATCAAGAGACAATGTTGAAAATCCCGTATCTATTTTCGGGAGAGCTTGTAAAGCAAAAACGCCGCTCCGAGCGACCTCGGAACGGCGTTTTTTACGATTTTATGCGATGGTCTGCACCAAGGCCACAAACACGGGCATCGTCACCACGGAAAACACGGTGGAAAGGGCGACCAGATTGGAAGCAGCCTCGGTATCCTGCCCGAATTTCCCGGCAAACATCGACACGGCGGCGGCAATGGGGGCACTGCCGGCAATCGCCATCGAGCACAACAGCGTATCGCGCACACCGAACAAATACAAAAGCCCGATAGCAACAGCCGGTACCAGCAGCAGGCGAACGGCACTGGCGGCGTAATACGAGCGGTTGCGCAATGCGGTATAAAGATCGACCTGCGACAGACTGTAGCCGATGAACAGCATCGGAATAGGCGTGTTGAGCGCACCGAGGTGGGCGATGGGTGCGCGGATGAGCTCCGGCAGGTCAAACGGCAACAACAGAATAACGACACCGGCGGCCAGGCCGATCACACCGGGATTGACCAGCAGCTTTTTGGCAGACAGCCGACGCGAGCTTTTATCCATCGTGAGCAGGCCGTAGCTCCACAGCGTCAGCGTAAACACCGTGACGTAGGCCGCGCCGTAAAACACGCCCTGCTCGCCGAGCACCGCCTGCTGCAACGGCAGGCCCATAAATCCGGCGTTGGACAGCACTGCCGACGCGCGAAGCACGCGGTCGCGCGGGGTATCCTTGCGGTACAGCATCTGCGCGATGGCGATAGCGACCGCGTGCACCGCCACCGCTACCAGCACGGAAATACCGAGTTCTTTTAAGATCGCAAAGGAAAATTCGCGTTCAAACGACAGCGCGATGACGCACGGCGTGGATAACAGCAACGCAACGTCCGACAAAGCCTTACCCGCTACATCCCCGATGATCTTTTTCTTGCCCAGCACGTACCCGGCAAGGATGAGGATAAATAATATCAGCACCTGCTGCCCTACCGTGAGAAAGTTTTGCATACGGCCGCCCCCGCTTTATAATATACCTTTCCTATTGTATCCCAAACCGCCGAAAAGCACAAGAGGGATTTACAACAAAAGCCTGGCATAGCGGAGACCCGCGGTAAGGAAGTAATAACTTAAACGCAAAAACATGCACTCTACGCAATGATGAGGCGCCGTAACGAAGGTTTTGAAAACAAGTGGTAAAGACAATCGGTACGGTATATTGC
>CAYYDD010000038.1:0-16095 GCA_964470515.1 uncultured Eubacteriales bacterium
CCCTAACGTAGTTATTATCCTACGTTAGGGGGTACTTTGTCTATTGTCCGGTTTTTACCGGTTCAGTTCAAACGGCGGGGCATTTATTTATTATGTTAAACGACGATCAGTCACCGTCGGTGGGAGGCATATCGGTGCGACCGCTGTAGATGTCGTTGCCGTCATCCTCCGGCTGCGAGACAATGATGGGCGGAGCCGCTTCGTCCTCCGCAACAGTCACGGCAGCCGCCGGAGCAGACTTGCGGAACACAAAGAAGAACAGCAGTACGCCGGCGCCCGCAATCAGCAGGATACCGATAACAAACAGCCACACGACCCACGAGGACACGCCGCCCGCATTGCCGCCGTTCTCGGGGGCAAAGCCGATGAGCGTGTAGGACTCCAGCGCATTGATCTCCAGCTTAAACGTGCCGCCACTGACGGCGACCTTCACGGGGGTCATCAGGCCATCGCCGTCCATCAGAGTGATGGCGAGCTCCTTGCAATTCTTCATAGATTCCGGTACAGGCAGCTCCACAACGTAGGTGCTGTCGATAGGCATAGCCGACACGGGAATGGCGTTACCGCCCTTGTCCAGAATGAGAAACGACAGATCGAACGTGACCCACGTGCGCTCGTTCTCGCCGTAATCGGCGAACGCCGAAGCGTCCTCCAACACCGCCCGGATCTGCGTTTCAGATACCTGATTGACAGAGGTAAGCATATTCAGCATCAGCATATTACTACTGTTGCGGCCTACTAAGCTGACATAATCCGTCTGCGAGATGTGCAGACGGGCATTGTCGGCAAAATCCTCAGCCTCACAGCCGAACAGATTTAAAATGCCTGTATCGGTAGACACGTTCAGCAACACCTTATCGTTTTTGACAGCCGTAGTCCCGGCACCCACCACGGTCACGATAGTCTGCATATCCGCGCTCGTACCGGTCGTGCCCGCATCGTGCGACGTGGACACGGTGGCGCCGACGGTGGTATCCACGGTCGTATCTGTCGTCGTATCCGTCGTGGTATCGGTGGTTGTCTCCGTGCCCGTGGTAGTGGGAACGGTGGTCGTGGTCGCCTTGGTGGTCGTGGTGGGACGCTGCCGCACCGCCGACTGCTGTGCCGCCGCGGAATACGTAATCAGACCGGCATCCGTCGCCACACCCTCATACGTCACACTCTGTCCGTAGTCCAGCGTGATAAAGGAGATGTATTTTCCGTTTGCATCCGTCTGCCCGGTGATACCGCTCATATTGCCGATGGTGAGCAGCAGCGAATAACCGGGGACGGCAACACCACTCGCGTTTTTGGCGGTGACGGTGACAGTGCCATCGTCATTGATAACGGCAGACAGTGTGACCTCGGCCGTGCCGCTGACGGTCAGATCCTTGGCCTGCACCGTCCCCTGCCCGGCACCGGATACGTATTCGTACACCACCGTGTAGACACCCGCGTCCAGCGCGGAGATATCCACGATGAGGGTCTTCTCCTCATCCAGCGTAAAGCTTTGGCTCACACCGCCGATGAGAATATCCTCGATCTCGTCCCCGTCCGTGGCCTCCTCGTAATTCCAGACGACCTGTATCGCAGTATCACTCTGTGACCGTGAGATCTCACGGAATACGAAGCCCTCGGCGTGAACACCAAACGTGAGCAGGCCGACCAGCAACACCAGAACGGCCAAAACGGCTGTAAACTTTTTCATCGTAACGCGCTCCTTATCCTATAAGGTTTTCTTTAGAATATCACAATTTTCAAAAAAAGTAAATCCCCTATTGCATTTTGCAAAAAGATACGGTATACTATAGAAAAAGTGTCCCATTTGGGACATTTTTGGAGGGTGCATATGAAGCAACATCTGGCACGATTTTCGTTATTTATCGGGCTGAAAGACGACGAACTCGCTCAGATCGCGGAGTTGCTGGAGACTCCCGCCCATTACGCGAAGGGTGCGGTGATCTACCGCAGCGACGCCTTCCGGCGGGCGATCGGACTGATCGTTTTCGGAAAGGTAACGGTACAAAAGCAAACGCTGATGATGAACCGCCTCGGCCCGGGCGATATGTTCGGTGCAGCGGCACTGTTTGACGCGCCGGAAACCTACGTAACACAGATCACGGCTGAGGAAAGCACTCAGGTGATATTTCTGCCACAGGATGTGATGTCCTCCCTACTGTTACGTTACCCGGTGTTGGCGGAAAATTACATTCGTTTTTTATCGGAACGCATCCGTTTTCTCAACCGCAAGCTGGCGGTACTGACCACAGGCAGCGCGGAAAACCGGCTGTATCAATACCTGCTGGCTCATTCGGACGGGCAGGGCGCGGTACAGATGCCGCCCAGTATGGTAGAACTGGCGCACACACTGAATATCGGACGGTCGAGCCTCTACCGCTCGCTGGATGCCCTGCTGGACGCGGGCGTACTGGCGCGGGAGGGACGTTCCTACCGTTTGATAAAATAAAAAGAAAGAGGGATCTCAATGAAAAAACACATCGTCTTATTGACCGTCCTGCTACTGATGGTAACGCTACTGTTCGGTTGCACGCCGGGTAATGACGGTACGACCACGACGACCACGGGCACGCCCGCGAAAACGCAAGTAGCCGTCGGTACCATCCAAGGGCCGACGGGCATCGGTATGGTACACCTGATGGAAGCGGATGCCGCCGGCACCGCCACGAACGATTATACGTTCTCGGTAGGCTCCACGCCCCAAGAGATCGGCACTAAGCTGGCACAGGGTGAAGTGAACATCGCTGCCATGCCGACCAATCTGGCAGCCAGTCTGTATCAGAAGACCACCGGCAAGGTGAAGCTGCTGGCGGTGAACACGTTGGGCGTGCTGTACATTCTGGAAAACGGCACGGCCATCAAGTCCATCGAGGATCTGCGCGGCAAGACCATTTATTCCACCGGCGAGGGCGCAAATCCCGAGTATATTCTGAAATATGTGCTGGAGAAAAACGGCCTGACCCCCGGCAAGGACGTGACCATTGAGTTCATCGCCGAGAACACCGAGCTTGCCACCCGTATGGCCAGCGGCGATATCAAGCTGGCGATGGTGCCCGAGCCGCAAGTGTCGTCCATTATGGTGCAGAACGCCGACGTGCGCGTGGCACTGAGCATGAACGACGCGTGGAACGCCGTGGCCGGCGAGAACAGTAAGCTGATGATGGGTTGTGTTGCCGTGCGCGCGGATTTCCTCGAGAACAACAAGGCGGCCGTGGATGCGTTTCTGACCGAGTACGCCGCATCCATCACGGCTACGTCCAATATTGAGTTGACCGCTGCGCTGTGCGAGACCTACGGTATCATTCCGAAAGCCGCTATTGCGAAAAAGGCCATTCCGAATTGCCAGATCACGTTTGTATCGGGTGCGGAAATGAAGGCTCAGATCGCCGGCTACTACGACGTGCTGTACGCCGCTGACCCCACCTCCATCGGAGGCGCACTGCCGGACGATGCGTTCTACTATGTCGGCTAAGCTACTGAAAACGCTCGGTGCCGGAATACTGACGACCGCCTTCTGGATCGCGGTATGGTGGCTCGCCGCCGCCGCAGTAGATCAGGTACTTCTTATCCCGACACCGTGGCAGGTGATGCAAACGCTGGGCACGCTGATGGGCTCCCCGCTTTTCTGGAAAGCCGTGGGCGTATCACTGCTGCGTATTCTGGCGGGCTTTCTCGCGGCACTGGTCACCGGCACGGTGCTGGCGGTGCTGACCACCCGTTTTCGGATGGTGCGGGCGCTGTTCTCTCCCCTGCTGCATATCGTGCGCGCTGCGCCGGTGGCATCGTTCATCATTCTGACGCTGGTGTGGATCACGACGGATATGGTGCCGGTATTTATCTCGTTTCTGATGGTACTGCCCATCGTGTGGGTCAACGTGGAGGAGGGCCTCCGCCGCATCGACCCGGGGTTAAAAGAGGTCGCCGCCGTCTATCGCTTCGGGTGGTGGAAAACGCTGACAAGGCTGACGATTCCCTCGGTGATGCCGTTTTTCCTCACCGCGTGCGTCAGCGGCTTGGGGTTTGCGTGGAAATCCGGCATTGCGGCGGAGGTCATCTGCCGCCCGGCATTGTCCATCGGCCGGCAGTTGCAGGGCGCCAAGCTCACGCTGGAAACGCCCGAGGTATTCGCGTGGACCGCCGTTGTGGTGGTGCTCAGTATCGTGCTGGAGCGGCTGTTGCTGCGGCTGACCCGTGTGCTGACACCCGTCGGCAGAAAGGAGAAGTCCGATGCTGACGCTGGATAAGGTCTCCTTCGCCTACGGGGATACTCCCATTCTCCGCGAGGTATCGCTGTCACTGCCTAAGAGCGGTGCCGTATGCTTTACCGCGCCGTCGGGAGGCGGCAAGACCACACTGCTGCGGCTGATCGCCGGATTGGAGCACCCGCAAAGCGGTACGATCCGCTGCGATGCCACCCGTGTGGCGGTGGTGTTTCAGGAAAATCGGTTACTGCCGTGGCTGACCGCCGAGCAAAACGTGGCACTGGCCTGCCCCGGTGAGGACTCGCTGCCGTATCTGGAGGCCGTAGAGCTGACCGAAGCACGGGATAAATATGCCGCCCAGCTCAGCGGCGGGATGCAACGGCGCGTGGCGCTGGCACGGGCACTGGCCTTCGGCGGTGATCTGCTGTTGCTGGACGAGCCGTTCACCGGCTTGGACAGCGAGCTGCGCGAGCGAATCGCCGCGGCGGTGAAGACGCGGTTTGGTACGGGATGCATCGTGCTCATCACCCATTCGCCGGAGGAAGCGGCACTGCTTGGTGCGCAGGTCGTGCCGTTGGCGCTTCCGATATGCGGAGATATTGTGATCTGAAAAAACGCCGTTCGTATGAACGGCGTTTTTTGTTGCCAAGCGGCGAAAAGTGTGGTACACTGAATGCGAGGTGATCGTTTATGAAGCGCGACGCGTTTTCAGCCGGCGTGGAGCCCGGCGGATTACATTCTCATCACGAGATCAAAATTCTGATCTGCTATATGCTAAACGGTGTACACGAGCCACTGCCGCGCACGGCGGTGCTGGATATCATCAGCGGCGGCGGGATGGCTAACTTTTTCGATGCCAGTGCCGCTATCGACGATCTGGTAGAGCGCGGAAACCTCAGCGAGACCGACGGCGGGCTGCTGTCGGTGACTGAGGCCGGTCGTCACGCGGCATCGACGCTGGCGGATATGATCCCGTTCACCCTGCGTGAGCGGTCGGTGAGCGCCGGTCTGCGGCTGTTGGCGCGTCAGCACAGCGAGCGCGATAACCGCGTGGAAATGGCTCCCGCCGAGAGCGGCGGCTGGATGGTAACCTGCTCGGTGGGCAACACCGCTCCCCTGCTCCGCTTCGAGCTACTGGTGGGCGATGAATTGCAGGCGCAACAGGTACGCGATAAGTTTTTGAACGATCCGCTGCTACTGTATCAGAGCGTGATCGGCATTTTGTCCGGCGGGGCAAAGCTGAATGTCGCAGGCAATCAGATCGTGATCGAGCTACCGTAAGGAGAATGTATATGGAACATCAGGCTACCGTGCTCATCGTCGATGACGAGATGCGGATGCGTCGCGTGATCGCGGATTACTTACATATTAAGAACTACCGCACCGTGGAGGCAGCCGACGGCGTGGAAGCGCTGGAAAAATTCCGTGCCGAGCGGCCGGATTTGGTGCTGTTGGACGTGATGATGCCCTGTATGAATGGATGGGAGGTCTGCCGCGCGATCCGAGAGACCAGCATCACCCCCATCATTATGCTGACCGCACGCAGCGAGGAGGACGACGAGTTGCAGGGCTTTGAGCTGGGAGCGGACGAATATATCGCCAAGCCGTTCAGCTTGAAAATACTGTTAGCGCGTATCGAGGCGGTACTGCGCCGTCGCAGTGAGCCGACCGCGACGGTGCCCGAGCTGTTGCATATCGACCGTCTGTCCCGCGAGGTAACGGTGGATGGTGCACCGATACAGCTGACTTATACGGAGTTTGAATTGCTGGAGTATCTCATCACCAACAAGGGACTGGCACTCTCGCGCGATAAGATTTTGGATAACGTGTGGAAGTACGATTACGACGGCGATGCGCGTACCGTGGATACCCACATCAAAAAACTGCGCAGTAAGCTGGGCGAGGCCGGCGAGATGATAAAGACCATCCGCGGCATCGGCTATAAATTTGAGGGATGACGATGAAAAACCATCCGATCGTCGGATTTTTCCGTTCCATCGCAGGCAAGGTTACTGCGGTGCTGGCACTGTGTATTCTGGCACTGGTACTGGTGAATTGGTTGCTGAACAGCTTTGTATTACTGGATAATTATGAACGCGAACAAAGTGACCTGCTGATCCAAAGCTACGAGGAGATCAACGACTCGCCGCGCTCACAGCGCACGCTGGCCGGGCTGCTCGACGGCTATCAGGCCGAGCACGGTATGGGTGCGCTTTTGTGGTCGGACACACAGCTGCTGTATAACGGACAATGGAGCTCGTCACCGTTCGGCGGAGGCTTTCTGCTACCGCTGGAGCAGCCGAACGGCACGTACACACTATCCAACCGCGCACCTCCGCAGGCCACAGCCGGTGAGCAATGGCTGACACTGTCAGCCCGAACGAGCGATGGGCTCAACCTGCTGCTGTGGGTATCGCTGTCGGATGTCAGCTCGGGTACGGCTATCACCAACCGCTTTTTGCTGTGGTCGGGGGGTATCACACTACTGCTCGGCACGGTAGCGGCGGTGCTGCTGGCACGGTCACTGACACGACCGGTGCGGCGGCTCTCGTCTATGGCACAGCGAATGGCGCAGCTTGATTTTACCGACCGCTACGCGGGAACGGGCCACGATGAGCTGGCCGAGCTGGGTAACAGCCTGAACACAGTGTCCGAAACGCTCGAAAGCAACTTATCCGAGCTAAAGACCGCCAACCTGCGCTTGCAGAGTGATATGGAGGCTCAGGCACGCCAGAACGAGGCGCGTACCCGCTTTATCCGCAACGTGTCACACGAGCTGAAAACGCCCATCGCACTGATACAAAGCTATGCCGAGGGGCTGAGCGAGAACGCGGCAGAAGACGCGGAAAGCCGCGCATATTACTGCGGGGTCATCGAGGACGAGGCCGCCAAACTGACGCAGCTTCTCTCGAAGCTGACGATGCTGATGCAACTGGAATCCGGCGGCGAGGAACTACTGATCGACCGTTTTGATATCGGTGTCCTGCTGACACGATTGCTCAGCCGCTACGCACCGCTGTTTGAGGAAAAGGGTATTCCCATCCCCGCCTTGCCGGGCGAGCCGTGCTCGGTGTGGGGCGACGCAGTTTTGATCGAAAACGTGGCAACAAATTATATCACCAACGCACTGAATCACGTGACCCCGGGCGGTGAGATTCGCATCACGGCAGAGCCGACGGACCGTGGCACGGTGGCTGTGCGGGTGTTCAACACGGGCGAGCCGATCCCCGAAGAGGATCTGCCGCACATCTGGGAAAGCTTTTATAAAGTGGACAAGGCCCGCACCCGCGCTTACGGCGGAACGGGCATCGGCTTGTCGGTAGTCGCCGCCGTGATGAACGCACACGGGATGCCGTTCGGCGTGGAGAACACCGACGGCGGCGTGGGCTTTTTCTTTGAATTGTCTTCACAGTAACACCAGCAAGGCCGCTGCATTTTGCAGCGGCCTTTGTTACGGACAAAAATCAAATCCCCGATGGATTTGCTGTCAGAAAATGGCCGAGACCGGTATAGCGCAACGTTTTGCGGTCGTTGAGCACCATCGACCGCACGGTCTCGCGGCTGCCGGTCATCACCAGCACGTTCTTCGCACGGGTAACGGCGGTATACAGTAGATTGCGGTAGCAAAGCTGTATGGAATTGCGGTAGATGGGCAGCACCACCGTATCGAACTCACTGCCCTGACTTTTGTGCACCGTGATGGCGTAGGCGAGCTCCAGCTCCTGCGCCTGCTCCCACGAATAGTAGGCCGCACGGTCGTCGTACCGCACACGCATCGACTGCTCACGGACGTTGATTTCCTCTAAGATACCGATGTCACCGTTAAACACACCGGTACCCGAATCGCCGTTATCCCTCGTCCACACGATATCGTAATCGTTGCGGATGTGCATCACCTTATCACCCACGCGCAGCAGGCCGTTTTCACCGCGCCATTCGCGTTTTTTGTCATCGGGCGGATTGAGCGTCGCCTGCAACAGCTCATTGAGATGTATCGTGCCGACCTCGCCTTTCCGACCGGGACAGAGCACCTGAATACCGCTCCACACGCTGTTACCGTAACCGGCGGGAAGACGGCGGGCGCACAGATCCACCACCGTGTCCACGGTGTCGGCAGAGCTGCGCTGCGGCAGGAAGAAAAAGTCCCCCGTTTTGTTGCCGAGCACCGGCATATTGCCCTTGACGATGCGGTGCGCATTGGCCACGATCTCGCTTTCCAGTGCTTGACGGAACACCTCCGTCAGCTCGACGACAGGCAGCACGCGGCTGTCAATCAAATCGTGCAGCACACGCCCCGCACCCACGGCGGGCAGCTGATCGGTATCACCCACTAAGATCAAGCGACAACCGGGACGTAACGCACGCAACAGGCTCTCGAACAACAGGGTGTCCACCATCGAGACCTCGTCTAAGATCAGCGCATCGGCATCCAACGGATGTTTCTCGTTACGGTCAAATACGGGGTTGTCGGTATCGTCCCACTGCACCTCCAGCAAGCGGTGGATGGTGCGGGCCTCACAGCCTGTCAGCTCTGCAATACGTTTGGCGGCGCGACCGGTGGGTGCGGCAATCTCGACCCGTTCGCCGAGACCTTCCAGCAGCATAATGATGGCGCGCAGCGTGGTGGTCTTACCCGTACCGGGACCTCCGGTGAGAATGAGCACACCCTTTTCAATAGCCGCGAGGATCGCCATACGCTGCTGCGCTTGATAATGAATGTTGTTTCGACTTTCGGCGGTTTCCAGATTGCGCTCCACCAGCGGTGTGACAGCGGTATGAAACCCCGTCATCAATCGAATGCGGGAAGCGATATACCGCTCCGCCGTGTGCATATCCGGCAGAAAAACAAAGGGGCGGTCACCGATCATCTCGGTGCGCACGGTAAAGCCGTGGGTCATTTCCACCAGCACCGCAGCGGTCACCGATTCCTCCACACCCAACAGCTGCGCGGCAGCGGTGATGAGCTTATCCTGCGGGAGGCAGGTGTGCCCGTTGCGCAGGTTATGACGCAACACGTGCAGGATGCCGGCCTCGACACGACCGGGAGCATCTGCGGGGCAATCCATTCCCATACAGATGCGGTCAGCCCGCTCAAAACCAATGCGCAGACCCGGTGCACACAGGCAGTAGGGATTTTTTCGTACGGTATCCACCGTAGCGGCACCCCAGCGTTTCCAGCAGCGCAGAGCCTCGCTCTGTGTCAACCCATATGTCGAAAAAGCCAGAATGACCTCGCGCAAGCCGAACTGCTCGCTGTAAGCCTGCGCGATCTTTTTTGCCTTAGCCGCTGTGATGCCGCGCACCTCAGAAAGCCGCTCCGGCTCCTCCTCCAGAATACGCAGAGTATCCTGACCAAAACGGTCAACGATGGAGGTGGCCGTGGCAGGACCAATGCCCTTGATGGCTCCGGAGGCCAGATAACGGAAAACGGAATCGGTATCCGTGGGCAAACGGTGCTCATAGCTTTGTGCATTGAACTGACGGCCGAAGCGGGCATGCTCGCCCCACTCGCCTGTCAACTGTAAGAACTCCCCCGCCTGAACGGCGGGCAGAACTCCGACAACCTTATGATACTCCTCGCCGTCGGCCAGCTCCAGCACCGTCCAACCGTTCTGCTCGTTGCGAAATACAATCCGCTCGACCGCGCCGGACAGTCGTTCCTCGTTCGCCATCCCCGTTCACCTCACGAAACCGAAAATATGTTCGGTTTTTATTATACTCCTCTTTTTTCGTCTTGTAAAGCAGTTTTAAGCATTTCCTGCCATTCTTTTTCTGTCAGAAACTCCGCCCGCAGCCGTTCGCAGACCGTGCGGGTGAGGGCAGCGCTGTCGGGAGTCAGGCCGCGATCCAGCAGGATCAGCCGACCGCAGCCGCGCAGCCGCGCGGTGCGGATGAGATATTCCGCGTCATCCCGTGTACCACACAGCGGAATGACAAGATACGTCTCCTCGCACGGACAAAGCAGTCGGCAGGCAAGCCGCCACAGCAGCTCAGCCGCACCGTAGACCGCCAGCAGCAAGCCGAGGATCAAGGATATTTCACGCATCGTATCCACCCTTTCACATAGGATGTTGTACTATATGCGAGCGGACGGGCGGTGGTGAGCGAAAGCAGGACACCCCCGCCGGGCATCAGCCCGCGGGGGTGCTTTTTTCGACAAGAGATTGCAGCGGGGCAAAGGTGTAGCCCATAGACTCCCATTTGGTAAGCAGCTCATCCAGAACGGCGGCATTGGTGCTTGAGGTACTGTGCAACAGCACGATGGCACCGGGATGGATGCGGGAGGTCAACCGGCTCAGTGCCTCCTCACGGCTTGGCTGGTCATCCACATACCAATCCACGTACGCCAAGCTCCAGAAAAAGGTGTGATACCCCATATCCTTCGCCATCTGCAGGTTTTGCTCGCTGAACTTACCCTGCGGAGGACGGTAGAATTTCACCATTTCCTCGCCGGTAAGCGCTTTGTATTTCTCCTCCAGTGCTTGCAGCTCCTTGGCGAAGGCGGCCTGATCGGCAATGCGGGACATATCGGGGTGCGACGCGGTATGATTCGCCACGGTATGCCCCTCCGCGACCATCCGCTTGACGAGGTCGGGCGCGGTATCCAGATAGTTCCCCACTAAAAAGAACGCCGCCGGAACGTTATGCTTTTTCAGTGCATCCAGAATGGGCGCGGTGTTGCCGTTTTCATATCCCGCGTCGAATGTGAGATAGATGATCTTTTCGTCCGTATCGCCGACATAATATGCGTTATACTGCGCCAGATACTCCGCGCTGGCGTTGCCGGTGGGCGTCTGGCCCGCTTCACCGAAGCCAAGTCCCCAGTTGGATGAGACCACGCCCAGCACCGTGGGCTGACGGGTGAGCAGATACGGCACCAGTACGAGCACTGCCGCGCAGACGGCGATGACCGCAAGCCACCGTTTTTTGATAATAAACATCGTCCCGCCTCATTTCATACAAGAATACTGTATGATATGAAGCGGGACGAGCATTTATTACAGATCGAACGCAGCAGGCAACAATTCATCCAAGCGGTATTCCGTATACGCCTTCTCACCGGTAACGACCAACACGGGAAAATCGGGAGCACAAAATTCCGCGATAGTCTGGCGACAGATACCGCAGGGCGGGAACCCGCCGTCGATATCCTCACCGCGGCCACCCGCAATGGCAAGCATCGTAAACTCGCGCTGACCCTCACTGATCGCTTTGGCGAAGGCCGTGCGCTCGGCGCAAAGCGTGGTGCCGTAGGATGCGTTTTCCACGTTGCAGCCGGTATACACAGTACCGTCTGCGGCCAGCAACGCCGCACCGACCAAGCAGCCGGAATACGGGGCATAGGCGTTGCTTCGTACCGCAACAGCCGCAGCACATAGAGCTTCCTTCGTCATCGTGTACCCTCCTTGTGTATCCGTTGCCACACGCTCTCCCCTGCGCCCGCAAACGGAACGTCCAGATAGTCCGCGACGGTCGCGGCGATATCCGCAAACGTGCCACGCGTGCCGAGATCGACCGGCTTCACGGTATCCCCCACGATCAGCAGCGGAACGTATTCGCGCGTGTGGTCGGTATGCGTATCGCCGGGGTCACAGCCGTGGTCGGCGGTGATGATAAGCAGATCGTCCTTCCGCAGGCGAGTGAGCATCTGCGGAAGCCAGCGGTCAAATTCCGCGAACGCAGCGGCATAGCCGTCCACATCCTGGCGGTGGCCGTACAGCATATCGAAATCTACCAGATTGATAAAGCACAGCCCCTCGAAATCCGTCTCGACGGCGCGCAGTGCCTCGGTCATCCCCTCGGCGTTGCCGTGGGTGGGCACACTGTGTGTAACGCCGCTGCCGGCGAAGATATCGGAGATCTTCCCCACCGTCCACACCGTTTGCCCCGCAGACGATACGGCATTCAGCAGCGTATCGCGCGGCGGCAACACCGAGAAATCGCGGCGGTTGGCGGTACGGGCGTAATTCGGATCAGTACCGATAAACGGACGCGCGATAACACGTCCCACCGCGTGCTCACCGACGAGCAGTCGCCGCGCGGTGCGGCATATCTCGTACAGCTCCTCCGGCGGCACGACCTCCTCGTGCGCGGCGATTTGAAACACGCTGTCCGCCGAGGTGTAGACGATGAGATCGCCGCTTGCGCAATGCTCCGCGCCGTAGGCCTTGATGACCTCGGTGCCGGAATAGGGCTGATTGCACAGCCAACCACGACCCGTCAGGCGGGAAAATTCGGCCAGCAATTCCTCGGGGAAGCCGTTGGGATAGGTCGGCAGCGGCTGCTCCGATACGACACCGGCGATCTCCCAATGACCGATGGTGGTATCCTTGCCGTTGGAACGCTCGGCTAAACGCGCGACCGCGGCGCGAGGCGCATCGGTACGAGGCAGAAAGTCCTGCCCGTCGATATGACCGAGACCGAGTGCGCACAACGTATCCGCCGAAAAACGGGGCGACGCGGCAATACGGCGCATGGTGTGACAATCGCCGTCACCGAACGCGGCGGCATCCGGCAACGCGCCGATGCCACACGAGTCTAACACGATGAGGAACACGCGTTTCATACTATTTCTCCTTCACCAGCTTCACGATGCGGCTGGTACCGAGACGCGAGGCACCGAGCCGTAAAAACTCCTCGGCATCCGTAAGTGCAGCAATGCCGCCCGCCGCCTTGATCTTCAAGCGCGGGGCGACGTGTGCCGCAAACAGTGCCACATCCGCAGGCGTAGCACCGCCGGTGGAAAAGCCGGTGGAGGTCTTGATATACTCTGCCCCCGACTCCGACACGACACCACACAAACGGATCTTTTCGTCGTCGGTCAGCAGACAGGTCTCAATGATGACTTTGAGCACCCGCTCGCCGCACGCGGCCTTGACAGCGCGGATCTCCTCCAGAACACGGTCGTACGCACCCTCGCGCACCCAACCGAGATTGATGACCATATCGATCTCGTCGGCACCGTTTTGGATAGCATCGGTGGCTTCAAAGCATTTGGAGGCGGTGGTCATATACCCGTTCGGAAAACCGATGACGGTGCACAGCGTCAGCCGATTACCGACGTAGGCCTTCGCCTCCGGGATCATGGACGGCGGAATACACACCGAGGCGGTACCGTAGCGGATAGCCTCGTCACACAAGGCGCGGATCTCTGCGGCGGTGGCCGTCGGTAACAGCAGTGTGTGATCCACGGTCGATAAGATATACTGAATATCCATACTTACAGCTCCAGTTCTGCCACATAGGGGCGATGGTCGAACACAACGATGGCGGGGATATCCGCCGACACTACATTGAGATCGCGGGTGGTAAACGGATAGTCGATCCTGACCTTCGGCGTATCCGACGGCCAACTCAGTCGCTCACCGCCGAACGGATCGGAAAACGTGACAGCAGGGCGTTGTCGTAAGGATTCGCGACTTCGCCCGCGTCGATGACCTTGGCAAAGTAGTAATGATAACCCACCTTATTCGCTAAGATCTCCGCCGGTGGCTCATAGCCCTCCATCGTACCGGCGCCGCAGGTGCGGATAGCCTCCACCATCACATCGTAATCGATCTGATGCGTTACCAAGCTTTTGCAGTGCTGAACGTTAAAGCTCATAACGGTGATTTTCATAGCATTTCCCCCTTTATTATACCAAATGCCGCGAGAATTGCAACGGGTGTCATCGCGATTCGACAAAATTATCAAAAAACTCTTTACAAGAGGGCAAACGGGTGTTATACTGAGTGATAATAAAACCATCTTTAACAGCGGTACCGCGATGCCGACAAGAGGGTGTCCATAGGTGTGTCAATGCGATCTTGTTGGGGTTCTGCGGCAAGGTCGTTTTTTATTGGGAGAAACGTATGAAAAATCTGAAAGCGGTGCTGATGGACGAAGCGACAATGAACCGCACGCTGATGCGTATGGCGCACGAGATCGCCGAAAAAAACAAAGGGGTCAACGATCTGTGTCTGATCGGTATCCATCGCCGCGGCGAGCCGCTGGCACAGCGGCTGCAGGAGAATATTGCACGCATCGAGGGCGTGACCGTGCCCTGCGGTGCACTGGACACCGGTCGGTATCGGGACGATATCCCGCAGCAGTCACCCGCCGCGCCGCCGGGGTTGCCGTTTGATATCGTAGGCAAAACAGTGGTACTCGTGGACGACGTGCTGTTTACCGGGCGCACGGTGCGGGCGGCAATCGAGGCGATCTTTTCGATCGGGCGACCGCGGGCCATCCAGCTCGCGATCCTGATCGACCGCGGTCATCGCGAGTTACCGTTCCGCGCAGATTACGTAGGCAAAAACATCCCCACCGCCCATTCCGAGCTGGTAGCGGTGAAGCTGCCTCCGGTGGATGAGGAAACAGGTGTCTATCTTTACAACGGGAATCAAGGCTGAGGGCCTTTATTCATAGGTGTATCAAAATAAGAGGAGGAAACAAGCAATGAACCTGATCTATGGCATTAAAGACAAACCCAAGCTCGGGCAGACCGTTGTGTTTGCCATCCAGCAGTTGCTGGCCATTATGGCTGCCACGCTGGTGGTGCCGGTCATCATTGGCAATGGTATGCAGCCCGCCGCCGCACTGTTCGGTGCCGGTTGCGGCACCCTCGTGTATCTGTTCTTCACCAAGTTCCGCAGCCCTGTGTTCCTCGGCTCGTCCTTCGCGTTCCTCGGCTCGATGGCCGCGGCATTCGCGGGCGGCGTATCGATGAGCCTCGGTTACCTCGGCCTCATCATCGGCGCAATCTTCGCCGGTCTGGTGTACGTGGTCATCGCGATCCTCGTCAAGCTGGTAGGCGTTAACTGGCTGAACAAGCTGATGCCTCCGGTCGTTATCGGCCCCACGGTCGCTATCATCGGTCTGTCGCTGGCGAGCAACGCTGTCGGTGATATGCAGAAAAGCGGCACCGATGCGGCCAATCCCCTAATCTGCGTGCTGATCGGTGTCGTGACGTTGATCGTAACCACCATCGCTTCTACCTACGGAAAGAAGTTTGCGAAGCTCATTCCCTTCATCATCGGCATTCTGTCCGGTTATGCGCTGGCCGCTATTTTCACCGTCATCGGGGAGGCTGCCGGTATTGACGCGCTGAAGGTCATTGACTTCACCAAGATCTCCACGCTGTGGGCTGACGGCGTGAGCATCAAGACTTTTATCAATCTGGATTTCACTCCCACATTCTGGGTCGCCAAGGAAGGCTTCAGTGAATTGACGGGCTCCTATATTGCCACCATCGCCGTAGCGTATCTGCCCGTTGCGCTGGTCGTGTTTGCCGAGCACGTCGCCGACCACAAGAACATCTCCTCCATCATCGGCACCGATCTATTGGAGGATCCCGGCCTGTCCCGCACCCTGCTGGGTGACGGCGTCGGCTCGATGGTGGGTGCTTTCTTCGGCGGTTGCCCGAACACCACCTACGGTGAATCGGTCGCGTGCGTGGCTATCACCCGCAACGCCTCGGTCATCACCATCGTGTTTGCTGCCGTCGGTGCGATCCTGATCTCGTTCTTCTCTCCCTTCGTGGCGTTCGTCAACTCTATCCCCGCCTGCGTAATGGGAGGCGTGTGTATGGCACTGTACGGCTTTATCGCCGTATCCGGTCTGAAGATGCTGCAACAGGTCGATTTGAACAAAAACCGCAACCTATTCACGGCTTCGGCCATCCTGATTGCCGGTATCGGTGGTTTGTCTCTGACGTTTGGGGAAATTCAGATCACCACCATCGCGACCGCGCTCATCCTCGGCATCATCGTCAACCAGATCCTATCCAAGGAAAAGGACGAGGACGCTGCGGAATAATCCTTGCCCACAAACAAGCCCGGCAACCGTTTGGTTGCCGGGCTTGTCAGTCTGTCAAAGAACTTCCAATACGCCCCCGTTTCTGGTATAATAAAGGAAA
>CAYYDD010000039.1:0-16038 GCA_964470515.1 uncultured Eubacteriales bacterium
CTCCTATTCGCTACTATTTTTTATCTTTTGTCACACATCATTGTAACACCTACACATTAGTTTTACGGATTTTGCAAGCCCGATTGACGAAGCGGAAAAGTTGTGATACAATACATAGAATATTGATCCGTTTGAGGTGAGGAGTATGAAGATCCTGGTCGTCGGCTGCGGTAAGATCGGCACCACCATCATTGACAGCTTATCCGCCGAGGGGCACGATGTGACCGCCATCGATAACGTGCCGTCTGTGCTGGAGGACATTACCAACGTCTATGACGTGATGGGTGTTTGCGGTAACGGTGCCGACCACGACGTGCTGAAGGAAGCAGATGCGGCGCACGCCGATCTGTTTGTCGCGGTCACCAATTCGGATGATAATAATATGCTCAGCTGCTTTCTTGCCCGCAAGCTGGGCGCGCGCAACACCATCGCGCGTATCCGTAACCCCGAATATAACGACAGCAGTCTTAACTTCTTGAAGCAACATCTCGGTCTGTCAATGTCCATCAACCCCGAACAACTGGCCGCGCGTGAGTTGCTGAATATTCTGAAATTCCCGTCGGCTGTGAAGGTCGAGACCTTTTCGCACCGCAACCTTGAAATGATTGAGCTGAAGCTCAAGGAGCATTCGTTGCTGGACGGTCTGTGTCTGTCGGAGCTTCGTACCCGGTTTAATGCCAAATTCCTCGTCTGCGTGGTACAGCGCGAGAATGAAGTGTACATTCCCGATGGTAGCTTTATGCTCAAAAGCGGTGATAAGATCGGTCTTACCGCCTCGCCCACCGAGCTACAGAAGCTGCTGCGTGAAATGGGTGTTCTGCAAAAGAAAGCCCGCAGCGTGATGATCCTCGGCGGTAGCCGCACGGCGCTGTATCTGGCGCGGTTGCTGGAATCCGCCGGCAACAGCGTCACCCTCATTGAAAAGGACGCGGCTCTGGCGCAGGAGCTCAGCGAATTGCTGCCCAAAACCGTGGTCATCCACGGCGACGGCACGCAGCAGGAGCTGTTGCTGGAGGAAGAGCTGACCTCGCAGGACGCACTGGTCGCCCTCACCGGTATGGATGAGGAGAATATCCTGATGTCCATCTTCGCCTCCTCACAGAACGTGCCGAAGGTCATCGCCAAGATCAACCGCGACGAGATGGTCTCGCTGGCGGAGCATCTGGGGCTGGACAGCATCGTGTCCCCTCGCAAGATCGTATCTGACGTGCTGGTGCGCTATGCCCGCGCTCTGCAAAATTCACTGGGCAGCAGTATGGAAACGCTGTATCAGCTGATGGACGGCAAGGCCGAAGCACTGGAATTTCTGGTGCGTGACGAGCCGGGTGTCGTGGGTATCCCGTTGAAGGAGCTGACGCTGAAGCCCAATACGCTGATTGCGGGCATCATCCGCGACCGTAAAACGCTCATTCCCAGCGGTAACGATATGATCCTCGCGGGCGACCGTGTCATCGTGCTGGCGGCCAACCGCCGCTTGCAGGATCTGTCAGATATTCTGAAGTAAGGAGCAGCCGTATGAACCGTCGAGTGATCCTGCACACCGTAGGGCAGATCATCAAAATAGAAGCGGCACTGCTGGTGCTTCCGCTGCTCGTTTCGCTGTGTTACGGCGACCTCGTGGGTGTTTGCTCGTTTGCGGCCACCGCCGCCGTCGCGCTGGTGATCGGCTTTGCCCTCACGGTGACGAATCGTCGGGGCGACCGCCGCATCTTTGCCCGCGGGGGCTTGGTCAGCGTGGCGCTGTCGTGGGTGTCGCTGTCACTGATCGGTGCCCTGCCGTTCGTCATCAGCGGGGAGATACCGTCGTATGTGGACGCTTTGTTCGAGACCGTCAGCGGCTTCACCACCACCGGCGCATCTATTCTGACGAACCCCGAAGCTCTCAGCCGCGGTATGCTGTTCTGGCGAAGCTTTACGCACTGGATCGGCGGTATGGGCGTTATCGTACTGATGATGGCCATTATGCCCGCCGAGTCCGGCCGTTCTATCCACATTATGCGTGCGGAGATGCCCGGCCCCATCATCGGTAAGCTGGTCCCGCGCCTGCGTGATACCGCGAAAACGCTGTACCTTATTTATATCGCCCTCACGGCGGTACAGATCGTGCTGCTTGTATGCGGCGGTATGCCGCTGTTCGACAGCGTCCTGCATTCGTTCGGCACGGCGGGCACGGGAGGCTTCGGCATCAAGTCGGACAGCGTCGGCGGCTACAGTGCCTATTCGCAGTGGGTCATCGCCGTTTTTATGCTGATCTTCGGAGTCAACTTCAACGTGTATCAGATGATGCTGATGCGCCGCTTTCGCACCGCTCTGCGCAGCAGTGAGATGTGGTGCTATCTCGGCATCGTGGCCGTGGCCGCGACCGCCATCACCGTCAATATCCTGCCGCAGTTCCCGCAGCTGTCGGATGCTCTGCGCCACGCGGTATTTCAGGTGTCGTCCCTCATTACGACCACAGGCTATTCCACCGTCAACTTCGATCTGTGGCCAGGTCTGTCCCGTGCCATACTGTTGTTGCTGATGTTTACCGGCGCGTGTGCCGGTTCGACGGCGGGAGGTCTTAAAATATCGCGTGTGATGATGCTGTTTAAAAGCGTCAAGCGTGATCTCACCCGCATCGTGCATCCCCGTTCGATCGGCAGTGTCCGGTTTGAGGGGAAAAAGGTGGACGACCAGACCCTCTCCGGTGTCGGTGCCTACTTTGTGCTGTATATGATGTGCCTCGCGGCGGTATTCGTCTTTTTGTCGTTCGAGCCCTCCAGTCTGGAGACCGATCTGACAGCCGCAGTTTCCTGCTTCAATAACGTCGGCCCCGGTCTGGGTGCCGTCGGCCCTGCGGGTAGCTATGCCGCGTATTCCGATGCCTCCACGCTGGTGCTGTCGTTGGCGATGCTGCTGGGTCGTTTGGAAATTTACCCGCTGCTCGTCGTTTTTTCGCCCGCTACGTGGAAAAAACAACACTAAACCGAGGTGGTTTTTATGTATAAGATCGTCAATAAACGTCCGTTAAACGCATTTGTTTCCTTAATGGAGATCGAAGCACCGCTGATCGCCGCGAAGGGAAAAGCCGGTCAGTTTATTATCCTGCGTGTCAACGAGACCGGTGAGCGCATTCCGCTCACGTTGGCCGATGAGGATCCGCAGTGCGGCACCATTACCATTATGTATCAGAAGGTAGGGAAGACCACCGAGCTGCTGGATACCCTGTCGGTAGGCGACAGCCTGCTTGACGTTGTCGGCCCGCTGGGTCGCGCTACCGAGCTGGAGGGTCACCGCCGTGTCGCCGTCATCGGCGGCGGTGTCGGCTGCGCTATTGCGTATCCCGAGGCGAAGGCGCTGCACCGTCTGGGGGCACACGTCGATATGATCGCCGGCTTCCGTAATAAGGATATCATTATGCTGGAGCAGGAGCTCGGCGAGGTCAGCTCGCGTCTGTTCGTGATGACGGACGACGGATCCAACGGTAACAAGGGCTTCGTCACCGTCAAGCTACAGGAGTTGCTGGATGCGGGCGAGCAGTACGATCTGGTCATCGCCATCGGCCCGCTGCCGATGATGCGCGCCGTCGCGGAGGTCACGAAGCCCTACGGTATCAAGACCGTCGTGTCGATGAATCCCATTATGATCGACGGCACGGGTATGTGCGGCGGCTGCCGCCTCACCGTCGGGGGCGAGATCAGATTTGCCTGCGTGGACGGGCCGGAATTTGATGCCCATCAGATTGACTGGGATGAGTCGATGAAGCGCCTGCGCCAGTATCGCGAGCAGGAGCACGAGTGCCGGATGGCTTTTATGGGGGGACAACACTAATGGCGATCAACAATCAACTGATCAAAACGCCGATGCCGGAGCAGGATCCCACACTCCGCGCCGCTAACTTTGAAGAAGTCGCGCTGGGTTATACCGCCGAGATGGCGGTGTCCGAGGCACAGCGCTGCTTGAATTGTAAGACCCGCCCGTGCGTCACGGGCTGCCCCGTCAATGTGCAGATCCCCGATTTTATCGCGAAGCTCCGCGACGGTCAGTTTGACGAGGCGTACGACATTATCAGCGGCACCAACGCGCTGCCCGCCGTGTGCGGCCGCGTCTGCCCGCAGGAGCACCAGTGCGAGTCCAAGTGCGTGCGCGCCATCAAGGGCGAGGCCGTTGCCATCGGTCGTCTGGAGCGCTTTGCCGCCGACTGGCACCGCACCCACAGTGAGGGGGCCGTAGCCGTGCCCGCCAAGCGCAACGGGCACCGGGTCGCCGTGGTCGGCTCCGGCCCCGCCGGTCTGACCTGCGCGGGCGACCTCAACCGTCTGGGCTATGAGGTCACGGTGTTTGAAGCGTTCCATACGGCGGGCGGCGTGCTGATGTACGGTATCCCTGAGTTCCGTCTGCCCAAGGCCATCGTGCAACAGGAGATCAATGCCCTGCGCGAGGCGGGCGTGGACGTGCAGACCAATATGGTCATCGGCAAGGTGCTGCCCATCGACGAGCTGTTTGACAGCGGCTATGAAGCCGTGTTCGTCGGTAGCGGTGCCGGTCTGCCCAGCTTTCTCGGTATCCCCGGTGAGGGTCTGCTCGGTGTGATGTCCGCCAACGAATTTCTCACCCGCATCAATCTGATGAAAGCCTACCGTGACGAGTACGATACCCCCGCACCGCGCGCCAAGCGCGTGGCGGTGGTCGGCGGCGGTAACGTGGCGATGGATGCCGCGCGTTGCGCCAAGCGTCTGGGTGCCGAGCAGGTGTTCATCGTGTACCGCCGCGGTGAGGAGGAGATGCCCGCCCGTCTGGAGGAGATCCACCACGCCAAGGAGGAAGGCGTGGAATTTCGCTTTCTTACCGCGCCCGTGGCTGTTCACGGCAACGAGGACGGCTTCGTCAGCGAACTGGAATGTGTGTCGATGGAGCTGGGTGAGCCGGATGCCTCGGGTCGCCGCCGTCCGCAGGAGCTCGCCGGCAGCAATCACACGGTGCCCGTGGATCTGGTGATCGCCGCCATCGGCAATTCACCCAATCCGCTTATCCATACCACCACGCCGGGTCTGGAGACCAACCGCCGTGGCTGTCTGGTCGTCAACGAGGACACGCTGCGGACCACCCGCGAGGGCATCTACGCCGGCGGCGATGCCGTCACCGGTGCCGCCACCGTCATTCTGGCGATGGGGGCGGGGAAGAAGGCCGCCGCATCCATCCACGAGTATCTCAGCGGAAAATAACGGAAAAATTGGTTGGTTTATCAAATATTGAGAATTTTTGTCGACATTTAACGCACATTTTCTACACATTGAATAATTTTTTTAAAAAAAGTGTTGACTTTTCCGAAACAACACGATATACTTGAATAAATACGAATTGCTTTCGGTTGTGTTGCGTGAGGTGAAATGCTTGCTTTCGGGTCGTGATACTCAGGTCAGTGATGACCGCTTGGTCACCCTTGCGCGAGCAGGAAACGACGAAGCATTCGCTCTGCTGGTATCCCGCTTCTCCGGGATGCTGCAGCGCCTGTCCGTCAAGCTCGGCGGCTTGTCCGAGGAAGAGGATCTGGCGCAGGAGGGTCTGTTGGGGCTTCTGTCTGCCGTTCAGACCTACCGCAACGGCGGAGCCGCGTCATTCGGCACGTATGCCTATACGTGTATGCGCAACCGTATGCTGTCGGCTGTGCGCTCCGTACAGGGCGAGCCGCCCGTCCGCCCACTGGAGGACGAGCCTGCCGTACCGCAAACAGCGGGGGAGGATCCAGCGGCGCTTTTAGTGCGTCTGGAGGAGCTGGAGGCATTGCGTACGCATCTGCGCTCGGTGCTTACCGACTTGGAGTATCAGGTGCTGATGCGGTATTTAGGCTCCTATTCGTATGAGGAGATTGCGGCCGATCTGTCGGTCAGCCGCAAATCGGTGGATAATGCGCTCACGCGCCTGCGCCGCAAGCTGGCGGTCACACCGTTTTTATTCAGGCTGTAAACGGCAAAGCCGTTTCGCAAATAATTGCCCGGGTAGCCGAACAGGAGCGCTGCTTGTAAAGGTGTCGGTCTTGTAGTACGTCGCAGGGCAAACAAAAATCAAAGCGAGGTAAATAGTATGTACGAAGACAAGACCCTGGTATGCAAGGAATGCGGCGCGGAGTTCGTGTTCACCGCCGGTGAGCAGGAGTTCTACGCAGAGAAAGGCTTTGTGAATGAGCCCCAGCGCTGCAAGGCTTGCCGCGATGCTCGCAAGAACGCTGCGAGACCCGAGCGCGAGATGCACGTGGCCATTTGCGCCAACTGCGGTAAAGAGGCCAAGGTGCCCTTCAAGCCGCGCGAGGATCGTCCTGTGTACTGCAGCGAGTGCTTTGCCAGCATGAGAGGCGAAAACTAATTCGGTTTTCCAAAACCGCCCGTTTTCCGGGCGGTTTTCTTTTTTTCCCTACCAGAGGGCGACACCCCCTCTCCGCGCTGCTATGACTTATACCATCTGCCCACTGTCCACGCCTCGCAAACACGTGTCCTAAAATTCTGCGTAAACGCCGAAAAACGGTTGACAGCGGTGTTTTTTACTGCTATAATTGAAATACCATTTTTAAAAAAAGAAGGGGTAATTATGAAAAAGTTTCTCAGCATTTTTGCGGTCGTGGCTATGATCCTGTGCTGCTTCGTCGGTTGCGGCGAAACCGGCGCTACCAACTACGCCGCAAACAACACCGAGTTCATCATCGGTGTGTCCGGTCCGCTCACGGGTGATGCTTCCGTATACGGTGTGGCCGTGCAGAACTCCGCTCAGATGGCGATTGACGAGATCAACGCCGACGGCGGTCTGAACGGTGTCAGCTTCAAGCTGGTCGCTACCGACGATATGCACGATGCAACGAAGGTCGCTACCAACTACGCTTCTCTGTACGAGGGCGGTATGCAGGTCTCGCTGGGTACCGTTACCACCGGTCCCGGTAAGGAGTGGAAGAATCTGTCCGTGGAGGACAACGTTTTCTTCTTGACCCCCTCCGCTTCCGGCGACGAGATCCCCACCAATCCGAACGGCTATCAGATGTGCTTTGCCGACGGTAATCAGGGCGGTGTCGCGGCTGACTATGTCAACAAGACCTACGCTGGTCAGACCATCGGCGTGTTCTATTTGGCCGGTGACGAGTATTCCGAGGGTATCTACAACCAGTTTAATTCCAAGCTGGACGCTTCGGTCAACACGGTCGTGACCAGCTTCACTAAGTCCACCGCTACCGACTTCAGCGCGCAGATCGCTCAGCTGAAGGATTGCAAGTTCATCTTTATGCCGATCTACTATCAGCCGGCCTCGCTGTTTATGATCCAGGCGAAGGATATCATGGCGGTCGACACGGTCTACTACGGCTGCGACGGTCTGGATGGTATCGCTTCCGCTGACGGCTTCGACATCACCAGCATCCCGCAGGAGGTGTCTATGCTGTCTCACTTCAACGCAAACGCGACCGAGGGTGCTGCCAAGACCTTCATTGACAAGTACGTTGCGAAGTACGGCAAGGATACGCTGAACCAGTTCGGTGCTTCCGCCTATGACTGTGTCTATGCGATCTACAACGCGATGAAGAAGGCTGCTGAGGCAGATCCGGATTCCATCAGCGTGACGATGAGCGCTTCCGAACTGTGCGAAGTGCTGAAGGCGCAGTTCAACGGTGACTTTACCTATTCCGGCGTGACCGGCGAGAACATCTCCTGGGATTCCACCGGCTACGTTAACAAGGGCGCTGTTAAGTACATCGTCAAGGCTTCCGATGCGGCTGTGGCCGACGATGCGGAATAATTGACCTATACGCATTAGGCTCTGAGATCAGATGCAATAGCATCCGCAACGGAGCTGCCGGCAGACGTGTGTCTGTCGGCAGCTCCTATATGCGTTTTAATTGGTAAGGTGTTATGATGGAAGTTATTACTACGATCATCAACGGATTAAGCCTCGGCGGCATCTACGCGATGATCGCCCTTGGCTACACGATGGTGTACGGCATCGCGAAGATGCTGAACTTTGCTCACGGCGATATCATTATGGTCGGCGGCTACACCATTATGGTGTTTCTGAATATGACGGGGCATCCGCTGCTCGCCATTCTGGCCGCGGTGGTGTTTTGCCTGCTGCTCGGTGTTACCGTGGAAAAACTGGCCTATAAACCGTTGCGCGGTGCATCGCCTCTGGCGGTGCTGATTACCGCTATCGGTGTCAGCTATTTTCTACAGAGTATCGCGCAGATCGCATTCGGCGCGGCAGTCAAAATGGTCATCATTGCCGATCTCGGCAAGGTCACGCTCGGTGATCTCACCATTCAGGTGTACACGCTGGTCACGCTGGCCTGTACGATTGTCGTGATGGCGGTGCTGAGCCTCTTCGTCAAGTATACGAAGACGGGTCGCGCCATGATCGCCACGTCGGAGGATCGCGCGGCTACCGAGCTTATGGGCATCAATGTGAATAAGATCATTACCATCACCTTTGCCATCGGCTCCTCGCTGGCCGCGCTGGCAGGCCTTTTCTACCTGCTGAAAGCGCCCAGCCTGTCCAGCACCTTCGGCTCGATGCCCGGTATCAAGGCCTTTACGGCGGCGGTTATCGGCGGTATCGGCTCCATTCCCGGTGCGATGCTCGGCGGTATTCTGCTCGGCATCGTGGAAACCGTTTGCTTGATGATCCCCCCGATTGCTCCGTATACGGAGGCAATCGAGTTTGCGATCCTTATTGTGATCCTTCTGGTCAAGCCCACGGGTATCCTCGGCAAGAGAAGGAGGGAGAAGGTCTGATGAAAGCGATCAAATGGAAGCATTTTATCAACTATATCGCCGTTGCGGTCATCGGTATCGTGTTTACCGTGATGTCTATGACCTCCGGTCTGACCTCGTCCACTCTGTATCTGCTGGAAAAGATCTGTATCAGCGTGATTCTGGCGGTATCTCTGAGTTTGGTCGTCGGCTTCTTGGGCGAGCTTAGTCTCGGTCACGCCGGCTTTATGTGCGTGGGTGCTTATCTGGGCGGCAAGGTGTCCGCTATGCTTGAGCCGATGCTCGGCAACGGTCCCGTGGCACTGGTCGTCTCGCTGCTTGCGGGAGGTGCGGTCGCGGCGGTGTGCGGTGTTATCATCGGCCTGCCGGCGCTTCGCCTTAAGGGCGACTATCTCGCCATCGTGACACTCGCGTTCGGCGAGATCGTCAGAACGCTGTTCCAGAACTCCAGCAAAGAAAGCTTCGGCGGTGCTATGGGTCTTTCCACGCCCCGTTACGATAAAAATGAGCTGTTCATCTTTATGTTCATCCTGGTGCTCGTCACGCTGGCCGTGGTGCAGAACCTGATGCGCAGCAAGCACGGTCGCGCCATTACCGCGATCCGCGATAACGAGATCGCCGCCCGCGCGACCGGCATCAACGTGACGAAATACAAGCTCATCGGCTTTACCGTATCCGCATTCTTCGCAGGTATCGCCGGTGTGTTGTACAGCTACAGCAATTATATGGTGCAGAGCACAAAATTCGACTATAACTATTCCATCCAGATCCTCATTATGGTTGTGCTCGGCGGTATGGGCAGCGTCAACGGCTCCATCATCGCCGCCGCTCTCATCACCTTTCTGAACACCAAGCTCGCTACCATCCTCACCGGCAATCTGGCGGTGCTACAGAACCTGGTGTACGCGCTGATCCTGATCCTCATTGTCATCTATAAGAACGCGCCCGCACTCAAGGGCTTCCGCGAAAAGTACAACTTCCGCAAGCTGTGGGAGAAGATATGCCGCCCGAAGCACGATCCTGCGCGCGACCGCAGTGACGCTGCGGAATGGGATCGCGTTCCCACAAAGATTCAGATGGACGAATTGCTGTCGGTGGACGTAACCCCGACCAATTATTCTCCCGATAAACCGACGGATGGGGGTGACGAATGATGGCGGAAACCGTATTGGATATCAAGGGTCTCGGCATTTCATTCGGCGGTCTGAAGGCGGTTCAGGATGTCAACCTCACCGTGAAAAAGAATCAGATCTACGGTCTGGTTGGTCCCAACGGTGCCGGTAAGACCACCATCTTCAATATGCTCACCGGCGTGTACCGTCCCACCGCGGGTACGTTCTATCTCGACGGGGAGGAGCTCACCGGCCGTTCGCAGGAGACCATCAACCACAAGGGCATCGCGCGTACATTCCAGAACATCCGTCTGTTCAATAATATGACGGTGGTGCGCAACGTGATGGTCGGTCTGCACGACCGTCCCGAGTTCAAATGCGGCTTTTTCACCTCGGTGCTTCGTCTGCCGAAGCACTTTCGCGTGGAAAAGGCGATGCGCACAAAGGCCAAGGAGCTGCTTCGCATCTTCGGTCTGGAGGAGGAGCGCAACAATCTGGCTTGCAACCTGCCGTACGGCAAGCAGCGCAAGCTGGAGATCGCGCGTGCACTGGCCACGGATCCCAAGCTGCTGTTGCTCGATGAGCCGGCAGCCGGTATGAATCCTCACGAGACCGCTGAGCTGATGGATACCATCCGCCTGATCCGCGATCAGTTCGATATGACGGTGCTGCTCATCGAGCACGATATGAAATTCGTGTCCGGTCTGTGCGATGAGGTCACGGTGCTGAACTTCGGTACCGTGCTGGCACAGGGTGAGCCTGCGATGGCACTGAACGATCCCGAGGTCATCAAGGCCTATATCGGAGGTTAAGACTATGGCATTGTTGGAAGTCAGGGAGCTGGAGGTCTACTACGGTGTCATCCAAGCCCTCAAAGGCATCAGTTTTGAAGTGAATAAGGGCGAGATCGTCACGCTGATCGGCGCAAACGGCGCGGGCAAGACCACGACGATGCAGAGCATTATGGGGTTAATCTCGTCCCGTCACGGCACCGTGACGTACGACGGCAAAAACATCACCAAAATGCCCTGCCACAAGATCGTCCACCTGGGAATGACTCAGGTGCCGGAAGGGCGCCACGTGTTTCAGGAACTGACGGTGTACGAAAACCTCATTATGGGTGCCTATTCGGAAACGGATAAAAAGCGCATCAAAGCGGATATCGAGGAGATCTATACCCGCTTCCCGCGCCTCGGTGAACGCCGCAATCAGGTGGCGGGCACGCTGTCCGGCGGTGAGCAACAGATGCTCGCGATGGGTCGCGCGATGATGAGTCACCCCGACCTACTGATGCTGGATGAGCCCTCGATGGGGCTGTCTCCGCTGCTGGTCGATCAGGTGTTCGAGATCATCAGGGACTATCACAAGTCCGGCACCACCATCCTGTTGGTCGAGCAGAATGCCGGTAAATCGCTGGCGATCTCCGACCGTGCCTACGTGCTGGAAAACGGCGCGATCGTGCTGTCCGGCAAGGGCCGGGAGTTGCTCAAGAGTGATATGGTTAAAAAGGCCTATCTCGGCGGCTAAATACAAATCACACTATCCAAAGGAGCCGCAGCGGTACTGCGGCTCCTTTTACTATATCATAGCTGTCCCTTGATCTTCTCCAGCGCACCCTTTTCCAAACGCGATACCTGTGCCTGCGAAATACCGATCTCCGCTGATACCTCGATCTGCGTCATTCCCTTGAAAAACCGCAGGTTGAGTATCTTTTTCTCGCGGTCGTTCAGGTTGCGCATGGCCTCCTTCAAGGCCAGCTCATCCAGCCACGTACGGTCGTCGTTCACGTCACCGACCTGATCCATCACGTAAATGGTGTCGCCGCCGTCAGCGTACACCGGCTCGTACAGCGAGACCGGCTCCACGATGGCCTCCAGTGCCAGCACTACCTCCTCACGCGGTATATCGAGTGCTGACGCGATCTCTTCCACCGTCGGCTCCCGCAGATTTTTCGCGGTCAGCGCCTCTTTCATCTGCATCGCCCGATAGGCGGTGTCCCGCATACTGCGGCTGATGCGGATAGCGTTGTTGTCACGCAGATACCGCCGTATCTCGCCGATGATCATCGGCACCGCATAGGTGGAAAATCGCACGTTCTGGGAAATATCAAAATTATCAATGGATTTTATCAGCCCGATACAGCCCACCTGAAACAGGTCGTCCGGGTTTTCACCGCGCTGTGAAAACCGCTGTATCACACTCAGCACCAGCCGCAGATTACCGTTCACCAGCTCCTCGCGGGCCTTGGCGTCGCCGTCCTTGGTCAGCCGCAACAGACGCATTTTTTCACTTTCGCTCAGTACCTTCAGCGTGGAGGTGTTCACGCCGCAGATCTCCACTTTATTGTACAAAACCACCCGTCACTCCTTTACGAATGAAGTATGGGTTGAAAGACGCGCTTGCAATCAGCTGACATATTTTTCCCACCCGCTGCATACGGTGTCATACGGAGGTGTAAGATATGTTATGCAGGATCACGGATATGCACGATAAAGAGGTTATCAACATTTGCGACGGAATGCGGCTCGGCTGCGTGGATGATGTGGAGATCGACACCTGTACCGCACAGCTCGTGTCTATCGTCATCTTCGGCCGCTCCAAGCTGCTCGGTCTGCTCGGCCACGACGACGATATCGTCATCGGCTGGAAGGAGATTGAGGTGATAGGGGAGCAGACCATTCTTGTTAATCACCCGATGCCGCCGCGCATTGGCGACGGCCGTCGCCGCAAAAACAGTATTTTGCAGGGTATTTTCGGTAATTAAATTATAAAATAATTCAAAAAAGGACTTGCCTTTTTCGTTGCTTTATGTTACAATACTACGGCAATATTATGCATACGGATGTATTGTGCTCCGGCGGTGCCGCCTAAGCGGTTCCGGAGATGCGGCTGAAAATCTACTTTACAATCGGTCGTAGCATCCGTAGAGGTAAAAACCGGGAGGAAATATTGTATGTCAGTCGTATCTATGAAACAGTTGCTGGAAGCCGGTGTCCACTTCGGTCACCAGACCCGCCGCTGGAACCCCAAAATGGCGCCCTACATCTTCACGGAGCGCAATGGTATTTATATCATTGACCTGCAGAAGACGGTCCGCAAGCTCGAGGAAGCGTATATGTTTATCCGCGAGCTGTCCGCTGAGGGCAAATCCGTGCTGTTTGTCGGCACCAAAAAGCAGGCGCAGGATTCCATCGCCGAAGAGGCTGTCCGCGCCGGCGCGTACTATGTCAACGCTCGTTGGCTGGGCGGTATGCTCACCAACTTCCGCACCATCCGCGGTCGTATCGCCCGTCTGAATCAGCTCAAGGCGATGGCGGAGGATGGCACGTTCAGCCTGCTTCCCAAGAAGGAAGTCGTTAAGCTGAACCACGAGATCGAAAAGCTCGAGAAGTTCCTCGGCGGCATCAAGGGTATGGATAAGATCCCCGGTGCGCTGTTTATCGTTGATCCCCGCAAGGAGAAGATCGCCGTGGCCGAGGCGAAGAAGCTGGGTATTCCGATCGTGGCGATCGTCGATACCAACTGCGATCCCGACGACGTCGATTACGTCATCCCGGGTAATGACGACGCGATCCGCGCCGTGAAGCTCATCGCGGGTGCGATGGCCAGCGCGATTATCGAGGGTCGTCAGGGCGAGCAGGCTGCCGAGGCGGCTCCCGCCGCCGAGGAAGCCGCTGAGGCTCCCGTTGCTGAATAATTCAGGAGGTATACAAGCTATGGCTTTTACTGCACAAGATGTTAAGAAACTGCGCGAAATGACCAACGTCGGTATGATGGACTGCAAGAAGGCTCTCATTGAGACCGACGGCGATATGGACAAGGCTGTTGACTGGTTGCGCGAAAAGGGCCTGGCCAAGGCTGCCAAGAAGGCTGACCGCGTTGCCGCTATGGGCGTGGCGTATGCGACCGTTGTTGACGGTGTCGGTGTCGTCATCGAGGTCAACGCTGAGACCGACTTTGCTGCCAAAACCGATGCGTTCACGGATCTGGTCAAGAATCTGGCTGTGGCTGTTGCTCAGCAGAATCCTGCGGATGTGGAGGCTCTGAAAGCCTGCACCTATCCGAACTCCGAGCTGACCGTCACTGAAATTATGCAGGAGAAGGTTATGTCTATCGGCGAGAATATGCAGATCCGCCGCTTTTCCCGCTTTGCTGAGAACACCTCCGTGGCGTACGTCCACGCCGGTGGTACTCACGGCGTGCTGGTGAATCTGGCTGTCGAGGGCGATATCGACGCGACCGAGATCGGTAAAAACGTCGCAATGCAGATCGCCGCGATGAATCCCAAGTACTGGGATAAGTCGCAGGTCCCGGCTGCCGATGCCGAGAAGGAGCTGCAGGTGCAGATCGCTCTGATGAACAACGATCCGAATATGGCTGCGAAGCCGGATGCGGTGAAGGAGAAGATCGCTACGGGTAAGATGAATGCCTTCTACAAGGAGTCCTGCCTGCTGCAACAGGAGTTCGTCCGCTCCGACCTGTTCAAGGGCGACGTCGCCGGCTATATTGCCGACGCCGGCAAGAAGCTGGGTGGCACCGTCACCTTTGTCGATGCGATTCACTATGTTATGGGTGAGGGCATCGAGAAGCGCGAGGACGACTTCGCTGCCGAAGTCGCTGCTATGGCGAAATAATCACCACAAGCTAACAAAACCGCCCGGAGTAAGCTCCGGGCGGTTTTGGTCTATGCGTGTACCAGGCTCACACCCAAACCACCCCCGTGCGGGCGGCTATCAGCCGCCCGTTTTTACCCGCACAAACCCTGTGGGGAACGCATTTTACCCCAAGGGCACCCTACATCCGGTTTGCGCGTCTTTGGTGAATGGTACAAAAACCACGGGCGACCATTGATTCCCCCTACAAGGCTCCCTCTTTGAGGGGCAGACTGGGGGAGTTCTGTCGGACGGTGTCCGCCTATCTGTTCTATTCGCCCTCTTATTATCTTACAAAATCTTACAAAATTTCAAAAATCTCTTGACAAACCTGTGTCGATAGGGTATTATATAACCGTAGTTAGCATATGCTAACTTGTAAAACGCTTACGTAAGCGGCGTTTGCGCCGACGGTGTTCCTAGCAGCCGTCCTCGCAGAACTCGTCGCGCATAGCGGGAAATTTGCCTTTTCCCGATATACCTACACCGCCGCCCGGGGCCAGCACCCCGGGCGGCGGTGTTTAACCGCATACCGCACCCAAACGACCGCATACCGAAAAACGCTTGCAGCAACACGCGATGCGGTGTACGATACACTCACAAGGAGGCGATCATATGAAGTGCACTGTGATTATCAATCCGGAACGAGGCGAGGAGGTGATTGTTTACGCGCACCGGCACAGCCGCTTGACCGAGGCGATCCAAGCTATAGCGGCCGATGAGGCCGCCGAGCTGATCGGCTATAACGACCGTGAAGCCCGTCTCTTGTCACCCGATGAGATCTACTGCTTTACCGTCGAGGACGAGCGCGTGTACGCGGTGTGTGAGACCGAGCGGCTCCGTATCAAAAGCCGGCTGTATCAGATCGAAGAAACGCTGTCCGAGGCATTTATGCGTATCAATCAATCCTGCATCGTCAGCATTGGCAAGATCAGCCGATTCGATGCGTCACTGTCCGGCACACTGCGGGTCACACTCAAAAACGGATTTACCGATTTTGTGTCCCGCAGACAGCTAAAGCAAGTTAAAGAAAGGTTGGGTTTGTAATATGAACGTATATGTGAAAAGGTTTTTGCACCGTGGCCTGATGTTCGGCGGCTTCGGTCCCATCGTGACAGGTATTGTATATCTGATTTTGTCAATGACACTGTCGGATTTCTCACTCAGCGGTCGGGAGGTGTTCACCGCCATTCTTTCCACCTATGTGCTGGCGTTCCTGCAAGCGGGAGCCTCGGTCTTTAATCAGATTGAGGAATGGCCGCTGGCGAAATCACTCCTGCTTCACTTTTTGACACTGTACATCGCCTACAGCGCGTGTTATCTCGTCAATACGTGGATACCGCTCGTGCCAATGGTATTGCTCGTTTTCTCGTTGCTCTTCCTTGTCAGCTATCTTATCGTCTGGCTGACTGTGTACCTCGCTGTCAAAGCCACCGGCAAACGCTTAAATAAGCAGCTATAATAAAGACCCCGCTGTACCGAGCGTACAGCGGGGTCTCAGTCTGTCAAAGAAGCCCTGTTTTCGTTAGGCGAAAACAGGGGCTTTGGTAT
>CAYYDD010000040.1:0-16028 GCA_964470515.1 uncultured Eubacteriales bacterium
TGAATCCCCTAGGGGATTCATTGAAAAGTTGGAAGAATACATACATTACTACAACGAAGAATACATACATTACTACAACAACGAGAGAATCTCTCTCAAACTAAAAGGAATGAGCCCGGTTCAGTTCCGAGCTCATTCACAAACAAATTAATATTTAATTTTGTCTAAACTTTGGGGTTCACTTCAAGACCGGGCGGCGCGTTCTTTTTGTATCTCTGGGAAGGCTCCCTCTGACGAGGGAGGCGTTTCATCGGTTTCTCAATTTTTGCAAATATTCCGTGAAATACGACGGTAGCCCGCTGTCAAACTCCAGCCACTCCCCCGTCGCGGGATGCCGGAAGCCGATGCACCGCGCGTGCAGGCATTGCCCGTGCAGCTCGGCCGGTTGCTTCGCCCCGCCGTACACCGTATCGCCCGATATCGGATGCCCCAGATACGCCATGTGCACGCGGATCTGGTGCGTGCGCCCGGTCTCCAGCCGCAACCGCACGTACGAAAACCCGGGGTACTCCTCCAGCACACGGTAATGCGTCACCGCATGCTTGCTGTTCCGCTCGGTCACCACCATCCTCTTGCGTTGCGTGGGATGCCGCCCGATGGGCGCGTCCACCGTCCCCTCGGACTGCCTGAGATGCCCCACGACCACCGCCTCATACTCGCGCGTAAAGCTGTGCTCTTTGATCTGCTCCGCCAAGCCCTGATGTGCGCGGTCGTTCTTGGCGACGATAAGCAATCCGCTGGTATCCTTGTCGATACGATGCACGATACCCGGTCGCATCACCCCGTTGATGCCGGACAGCCCCTCCGGGCAATGTGCCAGCAACGCGTTGACCAGCGTCCCGTCGGGATTGCCTGCGGCGGGATGCACCACCATCCCCTTCGGCTTGTTGACAACTAACAGATCGTCATCCTCGTATACGATATCCAGCGGAATATCCTGCGCCTCGGCCTCGCACGGTTGCAGTTCGGGCGGTGTCACTGCCACCTCCGTATGTGCAGAGAGACGGGCGCTTTTGGTAAGCGCCCGTCCGTTGACGGTTATCAGACCCTGCTCCAGCCACTTCTGCGCGGCCGCGCGGGTGATGGACAGCGCCGCCGACAAATACCGGTCAGCGCGTTCCCCCTCAGCCTCCGGAGGGATCGTCAGTTTCGTTTCCATGGGAAACCTCCGCGGGTGTTTTTTCCTCGTAGAAAAACAGAAAGAAGAACAGCAGCAGGATGGAGCCGACCACCACAAAGCAATCCGCCACGTTGAACACGGGGAACGACATAAACGTGGTCTTGATGAAATCCACCACGTAGCCCTGCACCGTTCGGTCGATCAGATTGCCGATGCCGCCGGCGATGATGAGCGTCGCGCTGATATTGAACATCTTGTAGCGGCGCAACTTGCCCATCAGCACAAAGGTCAGCAACGCCACGATGATGATGCCGGTGAGCGCCACCAGAAACCACCGTTCGCCCGATAACATACTCCACGCCGCGCCGGTGTTGGTCTCATAGCTGAAATCCAGCACACCGGGGATCACCGTGATATCCGGCCGATCCTTTAGGTACACCGTCACCAGCCACTTGGTAAGCTGATCCAAGCCTACCAGCACCGCTGTCACGGCCACGATCAGGCCCTGGAACATACGCCTGCCTCCTTATCTCGCTTTCATCAGCTCGGCACAGCGCGCGCATAGACCGGCGTAGTCGCCCTCGTCCGTCACGCTTTCGCTGTACGTCCAGCAGCGGCAGCACTTGCCGCCGTCGGCGTGCGCGACCGAGACCGACAGCCCTGCCATCTCGCCGGTATGCTCACCCGTCCCCTCACCCGATACGGTGACCTGCGACACGATGAGCACCGAAGCCAGCAACGGCTCCACCGACTTGACGAACGGCAGAAGCGCCTCGTCGCAATACAGCGCGACCTTCGCATCCAGCGAGCTGCCGATAAGCTTCGTATTACGCGCGGCCTCCAACGCCTTCTGCACGTCGTCACGGATGGCGCGGATACGCGCCCACTTCTCCTCAAACGCCGCGTCAGCGACTACCTGCGGCAGCGGGATCTCGTTGAGCAGCACCGAGCGGGGATCCTCCTCCGCCGTGTGCGGCATAAACGACCAGATCTCCTCGGCGGTAAACGCTAGGATGGGTGCCAGCATACGGGTCAGCGTGTTCAGGATACGGTAGATGGCCGTCTGTGCGGCACGGCGCAGCTCGCCGTCAGCCGCCTCCACGTACAGCCGATCCTTCAGCACGTCGAAGTAGAAGTTGGACAGATCCACCACGCAGTAGTTGTGGATCGCATAGAACGCATCGTGGAACTCATAGGTATCGTACGCCTCGCGCACCTTCGCCACGACCTGCTCCAGACGCATCAGCGCCCAGCGGTCGATATCCAGCAGCTTGTCGTCCGCCACCTGATCGGTGTTGGGATCAAAGTCGTGCAGGTTACCCAGAATGTACCGCGCCGTGTTACGCACCTTGCGGTACGCCTCGGACAGCTGCTTCAGAATATCCTTGGACAAGCGCACGTCCACGCGGTAATCGAGCGACGCGACCCACAAGCGCAGAATTTCCGCGCCGTAATCCTTGATGACCTCGTCGGGTGCGATGGCGTTGCCCAGAGACTTGTGCATCGCCTTGCCCTCGCCGTCCACGACCCAGCCGTGCGTCAGCACCGCCTTGTACGGTGCTTTGCCGGTGCAGGCCACCGCCGTCAGCAGTGACGACTGGAACCAACCGCGATACTGATCGGCGCCCTCCATATACAGATCCGCCGGCCACGTCAGCTCCGAACGCTCCTCGCACACGGCCGCGTGCGACGAGCCGGAATCAAACCACACGTCCATAATATCGCTTTCCTTGCGGAAATGCGTGCCACCGCAATGCGGGCAGGTCGCGCCCTCAGGCAGAATCTCATCCGCCTCGTGGGTATACCAGCCGTTGGAGCCCTCACGGCGGAACAGGTCGGACACCGCACGGATAAACGCACTGTCAATGATAGGCTCACCGCACTCCTCGCAGTAGAAGATCGGGATCGGCACGCCCCACAGACGCTGGCGCGAAATACACCAGTCACTGCGCTCACGCACCATCGAGGTGATGCGATCCTCACCCCACGCGGGCATCCACTGCACGTCCTGAATGGCGCGTACCGCGTCCTCCTTAAAGCTCTCCACCGAGCAGAACCATTGATCGGTCGCACGGAACAGCACCGGCTTCTTACAACGCCAGCAGTGCGGGTACTGGTGAACGATCTTCTTCATCGCAAGCAGCGAGCCGGTCTTATCCATATGAATGGCAATGGCCTTGTTCGCCTCGTCGGTGGTCATACCGGCACAGATCCGGCCGGCCTCCTCGGTCATACGCCCCTCGCTGTCCACCGGCACGCACATACCGATCTGCTCGTACCTCTTGCACACGTTAAAGTCATCCACGCCGTGACCGGGAGCCGTGTGAACACAGCCGGTGCCGCTCTCCAGCGTGACGTGATCGCCCACGATGACGAGCGACTCACGGTCGAGGAACGGATGCTTCGCCGTCATATACTCCAGCTCCGCGCCTGTAAACTGCGCCAGCACCGTATACTCGGTAACGTTCGCCGCCGCCAGCGTCTCCTCGGTCAGCGCCTCGGCGAGAATGTAGATCTCCTCACCCACCTGCACGGCCTGATATGTAAACGTCGGGCCCAGACAGATCGCCAGATTGGCCGGCAGCGTCCAGGTCGTGGTCGTCCAGATGACGAACGAGGTCTTGGCAGGGTCAACGCCCTTGGCCGACAGCACACCGCGCTCATCCGCCACGGGGAATTTGACGTACACGGAATAGCACGGATCCTCACCGTACTCGATCTCCGCCTCTGCCAGCGCGGTCTGGCACTCGGGGCACCAGTACACCGGCTTTAAGCCCTTGTAGATGTAGCCCTTGGTCGCCATCTCACCGAATACCTCGATCTGACGCGCCTCAAACTCGGGTGCCAACGTCACGTACGGATGCTCCCAGTCACCCAGCACGCCCAGACGCTTGAACTGCGCGGTCTGATCCTTGATATACCCCTCGGCAAACTCACGGCAGATATTACGCAGCTCCACCGGCAGCATCGACAGCGCATTCGCCACGCCCGCCTTCGCGCGCGCCTTCAGCTCAATGGGCAGACCGTGGGTATCAAAGCCCGGCACGTAGGGTGCCTGATAGCCCGCCATATTGCGGTACCGCACGATCATATCCTTGATGATCTTGTTCAGTGCCGTACCGATATGGATGTTGCCGTTGGCATAGGGAGGACCGTCGTGCAGTACAAAACGGGGCTTGCCTTCGTTTTTCTGCATCAGCGCACCGTAGATATCCTCGTTCTCCCACTTTTCCAAAAAGAGCGGCTCCCGTTGCGGCAGGTTGCCGCGCATCGGGAAGTCGGTCTTGAGCAGATTCAGTGTCTGGTTATAATCCTGTTGCATCGTTGTATCTCCTTATTTAACCACAACCGACGCACTCGATCCCACCAAAACGGCGGATTTTGGGGCGCTTTGTGGCTTGTTATCATCGCAAGGCTGTTGGATTTACGAGTATTTTAACCCAGCAGACGCAGCATTCCCCCAACGTAAGTCGGGTTGGAACGCGTCAGTTGCGGTTACGCTTCTTGAAAAATCCGCGCGGCTTGTCGTTGTCCTCGTCGTCCTCGTCGGTGCTGATATCGTAATCGTCACCGAACTTGAGATCCGCAAACCGCGAGACGGGCTTCCTCTCTTTCTCTTCCTCAGCGGCGGGCTGCACCGTCTCCTCGGCGGCGGGCGCGACCACCACATCCTCCTTGGGTGCGGACTCGGTCTCCGGCTCGGCGGGAGCCTCCTCAGCCACGGGCTGCTCGGCCTTTTCCGGCTCCGGCAGCATCCCGATGATCTCCAGATGCTCCTTGTACAGCGACGTCAGTCGTGCCTTGAATGCCGCGACCTCGCGCTGCACACGCTCCAGCTCGTTCTTCTCAGCCTCGATCTTATTCATCGCAACGGCGTGAATATTCTCCGCCTCCGCCTCCGCCTGCTTTTTGATGGCGGCGGCCTTGTCCTCGGCCTCGCGCAAGGCCGCATCGCCCGCACGCTGTGCATTGAGCAGCGCGGCACGGATGCTGTCCTCATCGTTGCGGTACTCCACCAGCTTATCGGCCAGCACCTTCATTTTCTGGCTGAGCTCTTCCTTTTCCCGTATCAGCTGCTCCACCGTTTCGGTGCAGGCATCAATAAAATCATCGACCTCCTCGGCACGGTAGCCGCGGCCGCGGCTGAATTCCACGTTGCGAATCTCATCCAGGGTCATCATAAGAACTCCTCCGTTTCAAAATTATAGAAATTGCTCCAAACGAACAAACAAACGCCCTTTTTTGGTGGGCGGTCCGAGCTGTGCCACCCGAAACCGGCCACCCCCGCGCACCGAGAGGATATCCCCCTCGCTGACCGCCAGCGACACCGATTCGATCGGCATATGGTTGACCGATACCGCCCCCGCCGCGATGCGCCGCGCCGCCTCCTCGCGGGAGATGCGCAGCGCCACGTGCAGCACCGCGTCCAGACGCGGCGACGGCACGGTATCCTGTAATTCCTTGAACTTGCGCACCACCGAGATGAGGCCGTCGTAGGGATAGACCACCTTTACGCCCTCGTGCCCGATCTTGGTGACCGTCTCCGCGAGAAACGGTGCCAGCTCCTCATCCACCAGCGCAACGGTCTCGCCCCTGCCGCACACGATATCCCCCAGCTTGTCGCGGCGGATACCCGTCCCCAGCAGCGCACCCAGAAAATCGCGGTGCGTCAGCTCGGCACTGTCGCGGTAACGAAAGGCAATGGCGCGAACGGGGAACAGCGCCGTATCCGGCGGCAAAAACGGCGGAAACACCCCCAAAACGGTGCGCTCCGCGTCGTCATAGCCGCCGTAAAACCGAAAATCGTGTACTCCCTTTTCACGCAAGACGGCTCGTGCCACCGCCTGTCGGTGTTCGTCTAAGAAGCCGACAAATCGGGGACACGAGCGCACGTCACACAGATGGCAGGCATCCTCTATGCGGGCACGCAGCAGCGCGTCCTCCTCGGATGCATCAGAAATATAAGCCATTGTTCTCCAGCTCGTCCAACAGATCGCCCATAAAGCCGACGTTGTACGGCGTGATGATGTAGGTGCAGTTGGCGACCTTCTTGATCTGTCCGTCGTTCGCATACGCCACACCGCTCAAGAAGTCGAGGATGCGACGCGCCACGTCCTTGTTGGACGACTCCAGATTCAGCACCACGGTACGCTTCGCGTTGAGGTGATCGGCAATGGTGCTGGCATCGTCAAAACGCTCCGGCTTGACCAGCACAACCTGCAACTGCGCCGTGGCGTGAATGTTCACGACCTTGTTGCTCTTGTGCGCGGTCTCCTCAGCCGCCGCACGCTCGGGCGAGCGGGACATCAGCTCCGTGCCGTTTTCCTCGATCTGCTCGTCCTCGCTGTCACCCAGAAGACCCTGCAATTTTCCTAAAAAGCCCATAGTTACTTCCTCCTGCTTAATGATAATCTCGTTTTCCGAAGATTGCCGAACCGATCCGAACCATCGTGGATCCTTCACGGATAGCCTCCACATAATCCATTGACATCCCCATGGACAAAATCTCCATAATTATATTATCCACATTTTTACCTCGGATGTCAACAAACAGTTTATACATTTGCTGAAAAACTGCCCGTTTTTCTGCTTCTGTCCGTAAAATCGGCGGAATTGCCATCAATCCGCGCACCCGAATACCCGGAAACTCCGCAATACACGTCAGCAGTCGCTCCAGCTCAGCCGCCGCCACACCGCTTTTGGACTCCTCGTTCCCGATGTTGACCTCCACCAGCACGTCGGCACAGCCGCGCTCCGTTTTCACCGCCGCGTCGGAGATCGCGCGCGCCAAATGCTCGCTGTCCACCGATTGGATCATATCCACCTGCCCGACGATGCGCCGCACCTTATTCGTCTGCAAATGCCCAATGAGATGCGCCTGCACGCCGTCCAGCCGCAACGCGTCGCGCTTTTCCAGAAATTCCTGCACGCGGTTTTCGCCGATATGCGTGATCCCCGCCGCCAGTGCCGCGTTGATACGCGCCGCGTCCACGGTCTTGGTCACCGCCATCAGCGTCACCTCGTCACGGCGACGACCCGCAGCATCACACGCCACCCGTATCTGCTCCTCAATGCGTTCCAGATTTTCCCGCACAAAGGCGCATTCATCGTACGAGCTTCCCGTCATACAGATTCTCTCCCTTCACCGCGATCTTATCGTACAGCCGCGCGTATCCGCTCTCATCCGTAACCTCACATACCGAGAACCTGTCGTTCGCATCGTGATACAGCACACGGATACGGCGGAACGCCAGCACGTTACCCACCTGCACGTACACACCCTGCTCCTGCAGGTCGTTGAAATGGATGGCCTCGTCGGGAATACGGATGCCGTCGTATTGCTTCAGTCGGATCTCCAGCTTCTCCACCCGCACGGTGGACAACGCCTGATTCATATGCGTGCACTTGAGAATGAGTGCCGCGTTCCCCTCGGTGTCCTTGTTGATGGCCGCCACCTGCATCGGGATCGCATCGCTGCTCACAAACGGCATCCGCACCTCCATCGTCGCCCCGGCCTTCAGCTCCGCAGCCTGCGACAGCGGCAGCACACACGCGAGATACCACTCGTAGTCCCCCACGATCTTGCCGATGCCCGTGCTCACGCTCTGCGGCGTGTGGGCAAGTGCCTGCCGCACCTCGGCAACCGACAGTCCCGTCGCGTCGTCGACGTCCAGATAGCCCTCATAGCCGTCCAGATCGCTGATAAAGTACCCCGCCACCGGCGCGGTCACCTTACCGCTCGCGGCCTGAAAGGATGCCGCCAGCGTTTTCCGCTCGGCGCGCATCGCACTCAGCCGTTCGTCGTAATTCTCCACCCGCCCGATGGTGATCTGCTGCTTGTTCAGCAGCGTCAGCAGGCGGGATCGAAGCTCCTCCATCGTTCCAAACGCCATAGACTGCGCCGCCGTCGTGATTTCCAGCCACGTCTGGTCGATCTGCTGGTTGATGGCCGACAGATTGGCGCGGTTGCTCGTGCCCTGCGCGTTGATGGAGACCAGCGACGCGATCTCCGCATCCAGCTTATCCAGCTCCTGCTGTGCCAGCGCGTCAGCCTCCGACGCAAATACCTCCGCGATCTTGCCCCCGCGCGACACGCGGCTGCCGTTCTCCGCCGAATAGAACAAATACCCGTTCGGCTGCTCGGTGATGACCGTTTCATCACGGAACACGATGCCGTCAGTCTCCAACGTCTGATAGGCCGTCACGCGCGTGACGGTCTCGGTCTCCAGCTGCGGCCGGAAGATCATATAGGCCTGATACCCGACGTACACGAACAGCAGCAACGCCGCCGCGATGACCAGTATCCGCTTGACAATGGGCTTCATCCGCCCCGCGCTCCTTTCCACTCGGTGATCCTCTGTGCCGCCGTGTCTGCCGCCGCACCGTCGTCAACGTACAGCGTGGTCATCCACGGCTGGTGACGGAACCACGACAACTGCCGCTTGGCATACCGCCGCGTTCCCTGCTGAATGGCCGCCGTCACCTCGTCGAGCGTCTGCTCGCCCGCGAAATACGGCTCCCATTCCTTGTACCCGATGGCCTGCCGCACAGTATCGGTATCCGGCTGCTCCCGCAGCCAGCGTGCCTCCGCCTCCAGACCCTCGTCCAACATCCGCCGCACACGGCGGTCGATGCGCTCGTATAACACCGCCCGCTCACGGAACTCCAAGCGGAAACCGCACACCTCGTATGGTGACGGCTCGCGGCGCGACTCCTCGTTTTGCTGTGTGATGGTGCGCCCCGTAACGCGGTACAGCTCCAGCGCCCGCACGATACGCCCGTGGTCGTTCGGATGCAGCCGCGCCGCCGTCGGCGGGTCAATCGTCCGAAGCTCCCGCAGCAGCGCCTCGCCGCCCTCGTCCGCGATACGGCGGTTCAGCTCCTCCCGCACCGCGCGGTCACCCGATTGCTCCTCGTAGCGCAGGTTGTCCACCACCGCCTGAACGTATAAGCCCGTTCCGCCGCACAGCACCGGCAGCTTACCGTGGCCGTGCACTGCGCGAATGGCGGCGTGCGCCGCCTCGGCATACCGCGCCACACTGTACGACGCGTCCGGCGACAGAAACCCCATCAGATGATGCGGGATGCCCGCCATCTCCTCCTCGGTCGGCCGTGCCGTGCCCACGTGCAGCGTCGCATACACCTGCATCGAATCGGCCGAGATAACCTCGCCGTCAAAGCGGCGACACAGCTCCACCGCCAACGCCGTTTTTCCCGAGGCGGTCGGCCCCGCGATCACGACAAGCGGTATCCGTTCGACCATCACACGATCCTCCCGAACTGCTTTTCGAGCTCACGTGCCGTCAGCTCAAAGCATACCGGTCGCCCGTGCGGGCAGGTGCGCACGTCGTCCTGCCACAGCACCCGCTCAGCCAGCCGCCGAAGCTCGATCGGCGTGCTGCCGTCCCCCGCCTTCACAGCGGCACGGCACGCCACGGAATGATAGATCCAATCCAGCTGCGCGGTCGTGATCTCCCGCCGCCCGGCGATCAGTCCGCCCGCGATCTCGCGCAGGCTCTCGGCGATATCGCCTCCCGCCAGCGGCATCGGCACCGCCCGCACGATGAGCGAACGCCCGCCGAATTCCTCCACCTCAAAGCCCGCCGTACACAGTGCCTCGCCCGCCGCCGTCAACGCCTCCAGCTCTTCGCGGCTGAGCGTCACCGTCACGGGTGCGAGCAACATCTGTGCATCGGTATGCGCGGTCTGCTTCAGCTCGTTGTATAACAGCCGCTCGTGCGCGGCGTGCTTGTCGATAAAATACACCGATCCCCGCCATTCGGCGACAATGTAGGTGTGTAGCACCTCGCCCACCAGCCGCACCGGCTCGGGCGTGTCGTGCAGATCGGCAGTCTCGGCGACCGGCACCGCCGGTGTCGGAGACTCAGCCGCCGCTTCCCGCACCGGCGCGGACTTTTTATCCGCCGCAGCAAAGAACTGCTCCACCGCAGGCCCGTTGTCCCGCAACGTGCCCGTTGCCGCGCGACCCGACCACGTCGTCGGCGCCTTCGGTCGCGGCGGCTCGGGCAGTTCTATGCGGCTGCCGTCTACCGTTTTCGCGATGGTATGCGCCGTCGCCGCACGGGGCGTGATGACCTCCTCCGGCGGCCGCACGGGTGCGGTAAAGGTCGCCTGCTTCGGCGCACCGTCGCCCTCCAGCGCGGTCTTGACACCGTGATACACCGCGTCAAACACCGGCTTTTCATTCACAAACCGCACCTCGATCTTGGCGGGATGCACGTTGGCGTCCACCGTTTCGGGCGGCATCTCCAGATTCATCACACACGCGGGGAACCGCCCTGCCATCACCGCACCCTTGTACGCCTGCTCCAGCGCCGCCATCGCGGTGCGGGTCTTGACGTAGCGGCCGTTGATGAAGAAATGCTGCATCGTGCGGTTGGCGCGCGCGTTCGCCGGGCGGCAAATATAGCCGTGTACCCGCACACCGCCCAGTGTGTAGTCAATAGGCAGCAGCGTTTTGGCAAATTCGCGCCCCAGCACCGAGCCGACGCAGGAATATAAGTCGTTGTCGCCGGGTGTCAGTAGCTCCTCGCGCCCGTCGCGGATAAAGCGGAACGATATCTCGGGGTGTGACAACGCCAAACGGTCGATGACCGCCGCCACGGCGTTGGCCTCACCTACGTCCTTTTTCAGAAATTTCATACGCGCAGGCACATTATAAAACAGATCCCTCACGATAATGGTCGAACCGCGCGCACAGCCCGCGTCGGTCAGCTCGATCTCCTCACCGCCCTCTAAGCGGTAGCAGGTGCCCGCCAGCTCGTCCTCGGTACGGGTGGTCAGCTCCACCCGCGCCACCGCCGCGATGGAGGCCAACGCCTCACCGCGGAAGCCCAGCGTCCCGATACGCTCAAGATCCTCCTCGGTACGCAGCTTGCTGGTCGCGTGGCGCAAAAACGCCGTCGGCACGTCCTCGCGGGCAAAGCCGCAGCCGTTGTCCCGCACCGATAAATAGGTGATGCCGCCGTTTTGTATCTCCACCGCAATAGAGGATGCCCCGGCGTCAATGGCGTTTTCCACCAATTCCTTTACCACCGACGAGGGGCGCTCCACCACCTCGCCCGCCGCGATCAGCTCTGCGGTGTGCTTGTCCAATATCTGAATCTTCGCCATTCCACATCCTCCTTTCTTCTACAACCAAAACCAACATCATCTAACGTCTGCCGTCTAATACGCCTGCGCTTCCCGATTGAGCTCATACAACGCCTGCATCGCCTCAATGGGAGTCAGCACGTTCACGTCCAGCTCACGCAGCCGGCGTATCAGCTCGTTATCCGCCGTCGGCAGCAGCGACAGTTGTCCGTTGTCCTCCGCCGCCGTTGTCGGTGCCCGCTGCACCACCGCACCGTTCGCGTTCAGCTCCTCAAGAATTTCTCTGGCACGCGCCACCACCGCATCGGGCACGCCCGCCAGCTTCGCCACCTCGATACCGTAGCTTTCATCCGCCGGCCCGCGCACGATGCGCCGCAGGAACGTGATATCCTCACCGTGCCGTTTCACCGCGATGCTGTAATTGCGCACACCCGTGAGCTGCTCCTCCATCACGGTCAGCTCGTGATAATGCGTCGCGAACAGCGTTTTCGCACCCACACGGCGGGTCACGTACTCCAGCACCGCCCGCGCGATGCTCATCCCGTCAAAGGTCGAGGTGCCGCGGCCGATCTCGTCAAACACGATTAGGCTGTTCGCCGTCGCGTGCTCCAGAATGGTCGCCACCTCGCTCATTTCCACCATAAACGTGGATTGCCCGGATGCCAGATCATCCGACGCACCTACACGGGTAAAGATACTGTCCACGATTCCCACCGTGGCACTCTCGGCGGGCACGAAGCTGCCGATCTGCGCCAGCAGCACGATCAAAGCCGTCTGCCGCATATAGGTGGATTTACCCGCCATATTCGGACCGGTCAATATCATCACACGCTCGTTCTTGCCGTCCAGATGAATATCGTTCGGCACAAACGGTGCCTTCAGCAACGATTCCACCACGGGATGCCGCCCGTTTTTAACGGTCAGCTCCCCGCTCATATCAATGACGGGACACACGTAGTTGTTGCGCATCGCGACCTCGGCCAGCGAGCAGAACACGTCCACCGTCGATACCGCCTCCGCAGTGCTCTGGATACGCGACAGCTCCGCCGCCACCGCCCGCCGCACCTCGGCAAACAGCTCGTGCTCCAGCGCAATGGAACGCTCCTTCGCGCCCAGCACGCGGGCTTCCAGCTCCTTCAGTTCCTGCGTGATATACCGCTCGGCGTTCGCCAGCGTCTGCTTGCGTATGTAATGCGCCGGCACCTGCTCCGCCAAGCTGCGCGACACCTCGATATAATACCCGAATACCCGGTTGTACCCCACCTTCAGCGTGCGGATACCGGTCTTTTCCTTTTCCTCGGCCTCGATACGCGCAATAACGCCGGTACCGTCGGTCATATCCCGCCGCAACTCGTCCAGCTCGGCGCTGTAGCCGGGTCGGATAACGCCGCCTTCTTTTACCGTCAGCGGCGGATCGTCCGCGATCGCCGCGCCGATCAGCTCATACACGTCCTGCAACGGGTCGATCTGCTCGCGCAGCTCACACAGCAGCGTGCTGTGCACACCCTGCATCCGCTGACGCACGGGACCTAACCGCCCGATGGTGTGGTACAGCGACCGCAGCTCCTTCGCATTGACACTGCCGTACACCACGCGTGACATAATGCGCTTTAAGTCGTATACCTCGGCCAGCAGCTCCTGCAACTCCTCGCGCCGCATCGGGTCGTGGAACAACTCGTCCACCGCTCCCTGACGGCGCGTAATCTGCGCCGGGTGCAGTAGCGGCTGCTCCACCCATGCACGCAGCAGCCGCGCGCCCATCGCGGTGCGGGTACGATCCAGCACGCCCAGCAACGATCCGTGCTTTTTGCCGCTGCGTAGCGTTTCGGTCAGCTCTAAGTTGCGTCGGGTCGCGACGTCGAGGCGCATATACTGCACGTCGGAATACACATCCAGATACGCCATCCGTTCCAAGCCGACCTTCTGCGTCATATACAGATAATGCAGCGTGCAGCCCAGTGCGCGCACCGCCGAAAATTTCTCATCCAGCTCCGCGTCCCGCAACGTTTTCTTGCGGAAATGCTGCAAAACGATCTCCTCCGCAGCAGCATAATCAAAGCTCGCAGGCTCGGCCTGCTCCGGCGTGACCGTCAGCCGCTCGGTGAGAAACGTATAGGTTACGGGATCCGCCATCGCCACGTCGTTCATCAGCACCTCACGCGGCGAAAAGCGGGATAATTCGTTAATAAGACGGGCGCGGATATCCGTCCCGCTTAGGTGGGTGACGTGAACGTCACCCGTGGAGGTGTCGGTAAAGCAGAGCCCGGCATCGATAAAGCCGTCGCCCACGAACACGATACACAGATAGTTGTTGCGCGTCTCCTCCAGCATACTGCCCTCAATGACCGTACCGGGCGTGATGATACGCACGACGTCGCGCTGTACAAGCCCCTTGGCCAACGCCGGATCCTCCGTCTGCTCACAAATAGCGACCTTGTAGCCGCGGCTGACTAAGCGGGCGATATACGCCTCACAGCTGTGATACGGCACGCCGCACATCGGAGCGCGCTCCTCCTGCCCGCAATCCCGCCCGGTGAGCACGAGCTCCAATTCGCGCGACGCAAGCTTCGCGTCCTCGAAAAACATCTCGTAAAAGTCACCCAAACGGAAAAACAGGATGCACTGCGGATATTGCTCCTTGATCGCCAGATACTGTTGCATCATCGGCGTCATCGCCGCCATACCGATTTCCTCCCGAATTTCAATTCCATCCCCCCCACAAGCCTCCCCTGATAAGGGGAGACGTCTGTGGCAAAGCCACAGACGGAGAGGTATCCTCTAACGTCTGCCGTCTAATAGCTACCGCCTTAATGGCACCCACCGCAGCTCGCGCAATTGCCGCCGCAGGAATGCTCGTCGTAATCGTCGGGATTCAGCCCCTGCGCCGCCATATTCAGAATAGCGCCGATGGCATTCGTCACCTTGTCCAGCTCGGTCTTGGCCACGTTGTACGCCGCCATCGACTCGTTCGCCATCACGCGGGCATACACGGCGCGCAGCTCCTCGTTCAGGGTACGCAGCTTCGCCTCGTCCTGCTCGTCGCCCTTGGCGGATTCGGCGTTGATCGCCATCCGCTTCAGGTTGAACTCACCGATCAGCGCCTGCAACGCCTCGTCCTCATCTGCCGCGTTCTGCGCCATCTGTACACGCACAAAGCGGTCGTCCGCCTGGATCGCGTGACCCAGCTCCTTCGCCATTTCCAACAGCTTTTCCATAATAAGCTCCTCCTTAGAATTACTCTGCAATTTCACCTGTCAATATATAACTGCGTGCGCCGGTAATACGCACGGTCACGTACTCGCCGATACGGGACGGGTCACCCTGCACCCGCACCACGCTGTTTTCCGCCAGCCGCGCCTCCAGATACTCGCCGGCATCCGCTTCCAAGAGCGCCCGCTGCTCGGTGCCGATCAGCGTTTGCAGCCGCTCGGCGGATACCGTCTCCTGCAACGCGGTCAGCTCCTGAAACCACGCGGTCTTTTGCTCCGCCGTGATGGGGTCCTCCATCCTCGCCGCAGGCGTTCCCTCGCGCGGCGAGAAAATGAACGTAAACAGCGACACAAAGCCCACCTCGCGAATAAGCGACAACGTCTCCTCAAAATCCTCGCGCTGCTCACCGGGAAAGCCCACGATAACGTCGCTGGTAAACGCAATGCCCGGCACCGCCTGCCGCGCGTAGCGGATCAGCTCCAGATACTGCTCCCGACTATACCCACGATTCATCGCGCGCAAAACACGACTGCTGCCCGACTGGAACGGCAGATGGAAATGCCGCGATACCTTCTCGCACTGGGCGATGGTATCAAACAGCCTGGGTGTCGCGTCCTTGGGATGCGAGGTCATAAACCGGATAAGGAACTCCCCCGGGATCGCATTCAGCCGTCGGAGCAGCTCGGGAAAATCCACCCCGTGCGCCTCGCCCTTGCCGTAGGAATTGACGTTCTGCCCCAGCAGCGTGATCTCCTTGTAGCCCTGCCGTACCAGCTCGCGCGCTTCCTCCAGTATCTTTTCAGGAGCGCGGCTGCGCTCACGCCCGCGCACGTACGGCACGATGCAGTAGGTACAGAAATTGTTGCACCCGTACATAATGGGCAAAAACGCCTTGAACGTGCCGTCCCGCTCGGCGGGGATGCCCTCGGTAATAACACCGTCACAGTCGGGGATCTCGACCACACGGCGGTGCTCCACGAGGGTGCGCACCAGCAGCTCCGGCAGACGGTGCTGCACGTGCGTGCCGAATACCAGCCCCACAAACGGATAGCTTTGGTACAGCTTCTTCGCAATATGCTCCTGTTGCACCATACAGCCGCACAGCGCGATCAGCACCTCGGGGCGGCGGCGCTTGAGCGCCTTCAACGCCCCCACGTTACCGAACACGCGATCCTCCGCGTGCTCACGCACTGCGCAGGTGTTGAACAAAATGAGATCCGCGTCCTCCGCCTTGTCGGTAAACCCGAAGCCCATCTGCGCAAGCTGTCCTTTCATATGCTCCGAGTCGGACACGTTCTGCTGACAGCCGTACGTGCGTATATACGCCAGCGGTGCCGCGCCCGGCCGGCGCTCCTCATAAAACCGACGAAGCTGCTGCTTGAACGGCTCCTGCCGCTGCAACTCCTCGGGTGAAATGACACGGGTATTGGCCATAGAAAAACCCTTTCCGATACGATTCCGATAATTAGATTTATTATAACAAATTCCGCACGGAACTTCAACAGTTAATCGCACCCAAACGAAAAGATTTTTGTAGGTGTTACAATGATGTGTGACAAAAGATAAAAAAGAGTAGCGAATAGGA
>CAYYDD010000041.1:0-14773 GCA_964470515.1 uncultured Eubacteriales bacterium
CCTATGCGTCCACTCAACTGGCGCTCACCTAAACACATCTTGTTCGCTTTCCCTAATGTGTAACACATCATTGACAAACCTACAGCAGGAATTTTTCCTGCTACTTTCGGTTTTGGGAGCCTTCTAGGGAATGACGTCCACATCGTGCCGCCGGGCGTACGGGTGTTAGCAGGTGCCAGGTTCGCCCCTACGGTCTCAAATCAGCCTTGTAGAGGCGACCATTGGTCGCCCGTGGTTTTTGTACCCGTCAGCAAAGCCGCAGGAACCGGGCGTAGGGAACGCATTTTACCCCAAGGGCATTTCCTCACACGCCATAAAGGCGTGCTCACGGCATACGTTCCGTCTCAAAATCGGTATAAACCTCGGCGGAACGGATGAATCCGTCCCTTACGATGTTGGTTTTTGTTTTGCGCGGGTGTTGGCGGCGGGGATGGTTTAGGTCAGGGCGACCTTGCGGGATCAACGTTTCATAATACGCATTGCATTGCCGACGGCGATGAGTGCCACGCCCACGTCGGCGAATACAGCCTCCCACATACCGGCGATGCCTACGGCACCGAGCATCAAAAACAGCGCCTTGATGCCGATGGCGATCACAATGTTCTGTACGACGATGCGTTTGGTGGCCTTGGCGATGGTGATCGCTTCCACCAGTTTGGCAGGCTCATCCGTCATCAGCACAACGTCCGCAGCTTCGATAGCAGCATCCGAGCCGACACCACCCATGGCGATACCGATATCCGCGCGTGCCAGTACGGGGGCATCGTTGATTCCGTCACCCACGAACACGAGCTTGCTGCCGGGACGCTTTTCACGGTCGAGCAGTTCGAGCCTTTGCACCTTTTGATCGGGCAGCAGCCCGGCAAAGCAGGTATCCACCCCCAGTTCCTCGGCAACGGCGCGGGCGATATGCTCATCGTCACCCGTCAGCATCGCCGTTTGCTGTACGCCGTTTCGCTTCAGCGCGGCCACGGCGGCTTTGCTGTCGGGCTTGAGCTCGTCGGCGATGAGGATACACCCGGCGTACGCGCCGTCCACGGCCACATAGACCTGGGTGCCCGCCGCCTCACACGGTGTATAGCTGACACCCTCATCTTGCATCAGCCGCGCACTGCCCGCCAGTACACGGTGGCCGTTAACCGTGGCGGCGATACCGCGCCCCGCCAATTCCTCACAGCCTTCCGGCATCGGAGACTGCGGGCAGGCCGCGCGCACCGACGCGGCGATGGGATGGGTGGACTCCTGCTCCGCCGCCGCAGCGTAGGCCAGCACCTCATCGGCGGTGAAGCCGTCGCCAGGTGTGATCGCGGTGACCTTGAACACACCGCGGGTGAGTGTGCCCGTTTTATCGAACACGACGGTGCTGACGCGGCCGAGGGCTTCCAGATAGTTACTGCCCTTGACCAACACGCCGTGCTTGGAGGCGGCACCGATGCCGCCGAAGAACGTGAGCGGTATCGAAATGACCAACGCGCACGGGCAGGAAATGACCAGAAATACCAGCCCGCGACGTAGCCATTCAGACCAGCCGCCGACGAACAGCGGAGGGATGACGGCGAGCAGTGCCGCCAGAACGACCACGGCAGGGGTATAATAGCGGGCAAAGGTGGTGATAAAGTTCTCGGTGGAGGCTTTGTTGGCGGCGGCGTTTTCCACCAGCTCCAGAATTTTGGAGGCGGTAGACTCGCCGAACGGCTTGGTAACAGCGACCGTCAGCACACCGCGCTGATTAATGCTGCCGGACAGCACGGTATCCCCCACCCGCACGGTGCGCGGGACGGTTTCACCCGTCAGGGCACGGGTATCCAGCGCGGACTCACCCGCCAACACGACACCGTCGATCGGTACCCGCTCGCCCGGCTTGACGACGATGGTCTCACCGACGGCGACCTCTTCGGGCGGCACGACCACGCGTTCACCTCCGCGGAGAACGGTAGCTACGTCGGGGCGGATATCCATCAATGCCGCAATGGAACGGCGGGAGCGTTTGACCGACAGCTCCTGAAAGAACTCGCCCATCTGATAAAACAGCATCACAGCGACGGCCTCCGGGTATTCCCCGATGGCAAACGCGCCCACGGTGGACAGGCTCATCAAGAAATTCTCATCGAACACGCGACCCTTGACGATGTTTCTCGCCGCTTTCCACAGCACGTCACCGCCGAGGAGAAGATACGCGAGGATGAGCAGCGTCAGCCTGACCGCAAACACACGGCACAGCAAGCCCGCAACAAACACGGCCGCGCCGACGGCCAGGCGCACAAGTATCACGCGGCTGTCATCCTCTTCCTGCACGGATGCAGCGTATTCTGTCACCGTAATCTCCGGCTCGTGGCTGTGGATGATGGCGGTGATCTGCGACAGCGGCGACTCGGTCGCTTCCACATCCACCGTCAAGGTCTGCCTCATCAGATTGACCGATGCCGAACGAATGCCGCGAAGCGCCCCCACCTCGCGTTCGATCTCCGCGCTGCAGTGCGGACAATCCAGCCCTTTCAGTACAAATATCTGTTTCATAGTACGCCTCCGCTCGCTATTTTTGTAGTTGTTCAATCATTCAACTATAACGGGAAATAAAAACAGCACCGGGTGCTTTTTTATTCGCTGAGGTGCTCAAGGCCCATATCAATGATCTGCTTGACGTGATCGTCGGACAGTGAGTAATATACGATCTGCGCTTCCTTGCGGAATTTCACGAGATTCGCAAGGCGCAGCACCTTGAGCTGATGGGACACCGCCGATTTGGTGAGGCCGAGCAGCACCGCCAGATCGCAAACACACATTTCGCTGTGCTCCAGTGCGTGCAGAATGCGTACGCGGGTGGCATCGCCGAACAGCTTGTACAGCGAGGCGAGCCGTACGTAGTCATCGGTGCTTTGCAGTCGGCCGCGCACATCGTTGACCACACACTCGTGGATGACCTCGCAATCGCAGGTGTATTGTTTATCCATCGTGCCGTCTCCTCTTCGTAGTTGAACGGTTGTTCAATCACGGTATAGCGCAGTTTTTCGGAATTGTCAAGGGGGATTTTGCAACGGGAACTCCCCAGTCACGTTGCGCGTGACAGCCCCCTCAGGGAGACGACCTTGTAAGGGATCGCGAACGGACAGCGAACCGCGGCGGCAGGATACCCTGCCGCCGCGGTTTTGGCTATATTACAGACCCATCTTCTCGAGCAACATTTTCGAGCACTCGAGCTGATTCGGGATGTTGCCGTTTTCGTCACGGACACGCCAGATATCCGGCGTGATCTCGTCCGCCACATACATCTTGCCGTTCTCGTCGTAGCCGATCTCGATCTTGAAGTCGATGAGCGTCAGGCCCATCGGCGCCAGCTCGTTCTTGAGCACCTCACCCACGCGCAACACGATATCCTGTGCCTCGTCGTACTGGCCTTCCTTGAGCAGACCCTTCATCAGGCAGATGCGCTCGCTGATGAGCGGATCGCCCTGAATATCGTCCTTCAGCGTGACCTCGGCGTACGGAGGATCAAACACGATGCCCTCCTCCAGCGTGAAGCGGCGGCACATACTGCCGGCGGTGAAATAGCGGAGCACGAACTCCAACTTCGGCACCGTCAGGTTGCGCACCTGCATCAGACCCTTGTCGATATCGGCGGCAATGTAGTGCGTGGGAATACCGTTTTTCTCCATCAATTCGAAGAAATACTTGGAAATGGCGAGACCGATCTTACCCTTGCCCTCCACGCTACCGCCGACAGTGTTGGAGCCGGGGTCGAATACGCCGTTTTCACCGGTCATACTGTCCTTAAAGAACAGATGGACGACGTTGTTTTCTTCATCCAGCATAACGTTCTTGGTTTTTCCCGTGTAAAGCGTTTTCATTTGTAAGACTCCCTTAAATAGATTCCCAGCACTTCCACTCACGCTTTCATACTGATATGGAACATTATAAAATATCCGCTATAAAATTTCAAGATTTTTTTGCCCGGCACTTTAAATTTCATCAAGAAAAACAGAAAAGCACGTCGCATAACGACGTGCTTTCAGCACTATAGCCGAAAAGCCACGCCTATGGGTTGTGCACAAGTCAAAACCGACAATTAGGGCTTGCGAGTGAAGAAATACAACTTGACAAATCGACATCGCCGCAATATAAATAAAGCTAGGAAAGAAGAATGGTCTATGGATATCAACCATAGGATATGGAACCCGTGGCACGGCTACCACAAATGCAGTGAGGGCTACCAGAACTGCTATACGTACTTCTTGGATAAGCGGTACGGCCGGGATACCAATGAGGTGGTCAGAAACAAGTCGGATTTCAATCTGCCCGTCAAGAGGGACCGAGCAGGCAACTGGAAACTGCCGAGCGGCTGCTTTGTGCGTGTGTGTATGGCCAGTGACTTTTTCATTGAAGAAGCTGATGCGTGGCGGGACGAGGCGTGGGAGTTTATCCGCCGCCGACCCGACGTGACCTTTTCTCTGCTGACGAAGCGTGCCGAGCGTATCAAAAACTGCTTGCCCGCCGACTGGGGCGAGGGCTGGGATAACGTGTCCTTTTCGGTCTCCTGCGAAAACCAGAAACGGCTGGAGTAGCGGATGCCGTATCTGTTGAATATTCCCGCCAAGCATCGTTGGATAAGTCTGAAGCCGTTCATCGGCGCGGTGGATATCGCACCGTATCTGGCAACCGGAAAGATCGAGACCGTGCTGGCCGACGGCGAAAACTATCTGGGCTCCCGTCCGCTACATTATGAATGGGTCAAGCGGGTGCACGATGCGTGTGCGGAGTACAATGTTCAGCTCATTTTCGGCCAGACCGGCAACGTCTTCATCAAGGACGGCAAGGAGTATAAGATCCGCAGCCGTACGGAGCAGATGGTGCAGGCGTTAAAGAGCGGTCTGCATTACCCGCCCGTCAACGTTGAAGTCGAGGCGGCTGTCATCCTAGCGCGGAAAACGGCTAGGGAAGAAACCATGGAAGCGCGTCGCAGGCCTCGGAACGAAGATAAATTTTATTGCTGAACAATAAGCAAAAGGCGTCGCTGACAGCGTTGCCTTTTGTTGTGCGGATCAGTCTATTGGGGGAAGCTTTGCGCGGTACGTTGCCAACTCCTCGTCGGTGGGAATATAATCGCTCATATCACCGTCGTGGAATTTCTCGTACGCCACCATATCGAAATAGCCGGTGCCGGTGAGGCCAAACACGATGGTCTTTTCCTCGCCCGTCTCCTTGCATTGGAGCGCTTCGTCGATGGCGACGCGGATGGCGTGGGAGCTCTCAGGTGCGGGCAGGATGCCCTCGACCCGTGCGAAGTATTCCGCCGCCTCGAACACGTCGGTCTGCTTGACGCTGACGGCCTCCATCAGGCCTTGGTGATACAGCTCGGAGAGCGTGGAGCTCATACCGTGGTAGCGCAAGCCGCCCGCGTGGTTGGCGGTGGGGATGAAATCGCTGCCGAGCGTGTACATCTTCGCAAGCGGGCAAACCATACCGGTATCGCAGAAGTCGTAGGCATACGCGCCGCGGGTGAAGCTGGGGCAGGACGCGGGCTCCACGGCGATGATGCGGTAATCCGCCTCGCCGCGTAGCTTCTCACCCATAAACGGGGCGATGAGACCGCCGAGATTGGAGCCGCCGCCCGCACAGCCGATGATGATATCCGGCTTGACACCGTATTTATCCAGTGCGGCCTTGGTTTCCAGACCGATGACCGACTGATGCAGTAGCACCTGATTGAGCACGCTGCCGAGCACGTAACGGTAGCCGTCGCTGGTGACCGCCTTTTCCACTGCCTCGGAGATGGCACAGCCGAGGCTGCCCGTGGTGCCGGGATGCTCGGCGAGTATCCTTCGGCCGACCTCCGTCTCCATCGACGGCGACGGCGTGACCGACGCGCCGTAGGTGCGCATCACCTCGCGGCGGAAGGGCTTTTGCTCATACGAGCATTTAACCATATACACCTTGCAGTTGAGACCGAAGTACGAGCAGGCCATCGACAGTGCCGTACCCCACTGGCCGGCTCCGGTCTCCGTGGTCACACCTTTCAGCCCCTGCTTTTTCGCGTAATAGGCCTGCGCGATGGCGGAATTGAGCTTGTGGCTACCGCTGGTGTTGTTGCCCTCGAACTTGTAATAGATCTTGGCGGGCGTGCCGAGCTTTTCTTCCAGACGGTACGCACGCACCAGCGGTGCCGGTCGGTACATCTTGTAGAAATCGCGGATCTCCCCGGGGATCTCGAAATACGCGGTATCGTTATCCAGCTCCTGCGCGATAAGCTCCTCGCAGAACACACCGGCAAGCTCCTCCGCCTTCATCGGCTGATGGGTGCCGGGATTAAGAAGCGGTGCGGGCTTTTGCTTCATATCCGCCCGCAGGTTATACCACGCGCACGGCATCTCCGCTTCGTCCAGATAAATTTTATAAGGAATCTTTTCGGTTTTCATAATCGTATCCTCCGTATCATTTTAAATCGGGTCGAGTTACACCGTCGTATTCGGCGCGCGGGGCGCCACCAGCGTTTCGTCAGTATCATTATGATCGCCTCCCTGCAATAAGAAACGTCCTTGACAGAACTATACGTTCTGTCAAGGACGAATAATACAAGCGCTATGCGCGGTGCCACCTTGACTTCACGGTATGACCCGTGCTCTTAACAGGATACCAACATATCCCCGGCAACTGACGTATGCCCACACGTTGCAGAATACTCTGTGATACGCTCACATTTGACTGCACCCTCCGCGGTCCATTTGACAAGGGGTTTCTTGCCTGATTCTCAGCATCGCAGGCTCTCTGTAAAGGCATCCTTGCCGTTATCTCCGCTTCAACGGTTTACCGTATTGAATTGTTTATAGTATAGCACGGATCGCCTACCTTATCAATAGGTAATTGAAAAAATGAGAATACCTCAAAAGGCGACCGTGACGGTGGTGCCCTTGCCGGGCGTGCTGTCCAGACGGACGGTGCCGCCATGGTACGCTACCGCATGCTTGACGATAGACAGACCGAGACCGGTGCCGCCGGTCTCGCGGGAGTGGCTTTTATCCACGCGGTAAAAGCGTTCAAATACGCGTGTCTGATGCTCGGGCGGGATACCGATGCCCGTATCGCTGACGGATAAGGTGATACGCCCGCCGTTATTTGTCAGACCGACGTGTACGCTACCTCCCTCGGTATTATAGCGGATGGCATTGTCGCACAGATTGTAGATGATCTCGTACAGATAACGGCGAACACCGTTCATCACGCACGGCTCGCCGCTTAAACGCAAGGACACCTGCCGCTGTACCGCAGAGGCGGTCAGTGTCTCCAGCACCTCAGAGGCCACCGCATACAGCTCGACCGTCTCGGTGGCTGCCTCGCCGTTTTCATCCATTTGTGACAGGCGGATGATATCGTTGATAAGCGAGACCAGCCGTGTGGCTTCCCCACGAATATTACCGACGAACCGCGGGATATCCTCCGGCTTCACCAGCCCGTGCTCCAGCAGCTCGGCACTGCCGATGATGGATTGCAGCGGAGTCTTCAGCTCGTGGGACACGTTGGCGGTAAACTCCCGACGGGTGCGCTCGGCGGCGGCGGTCTCGGTCACGTCAAAGCACAAAATAACGACGCCGAGAGTCTGCCCTTCCGATTCAATACCGTTGATAATGAATTGATACTCCTCGCCGCCGCGCACTTCGCGAAATTCACTGTGGCGACCCGCCAGAGCGGCCTCGACGGCGCGGCTCATTTCGGGACCGCGGTCAACCGTGAGAAAATTGCGGCCGACAGGCACCTCCCGGATACCGAACAGCCGCCGCGCAGCAGAATTGATGCTGAGTACCGTTCCCTGACTGTCCAGCAGGATGAGCCCCTCGTTCATAGAGGCTGTGATCTGCTCAAATTCGTCCGTCTTGCGGCGCAGCAACGCCATCTGCCGTTCGATCCGACCGCGCTGTCGGCGCAGCCTGACGAGAATCGGAGCCAGCTCCTCATAGATCTCGTCCTCGGCGGGTGACTCGGAATCCAAGCGACTGAGCGGCCGCACGATGCTCTTGGCCATACGGTCGGACAAAAATATGGACACGACCACCGCGATCAGGATAACGGCGGCGACAGCGGGCAACATACTCAGCAGCAGTGCACCGAGGGTGAGCCGGCTGACTGCGATGCGGAGAACCGTGCCATCCTCCAGCCGTACCGCCTCGTACAGCGTTCTTTCGGTCAGCGTGGCGGAACACCGTGCACTGCTGCCGCGACCGTCGCGCAACGCCTCCCGTATCTCCTCACGGTCGCCGTGATTTTCCAACTCCGTGGCAGCCGCCTGCGTATCATACAGCACGGTGCCGTCCTGTGCCACCAGTGTAAAGCGAGAAGCGGCGGAATCGAGACCCTGAAAATAGCTCTCCCCCACGGTTTCCACACCGGCAACCGCCAGCGTCAGCTCATCCCGAAGCTGGCTGGCCTGTGTTTTACTGAAATGGTCGTACAACATGCCGGTCGCAAGCACCAGACACGCCAGCAGCACGGTCATGGACACTGTGATGATGGCGCGAAATATCCGTTTAGTCATCGTGCTCCCTCCAGACGATAGCCGACACCGATCACGGTTTCGATCTGTCCGGCAGCTTCGCCCAGCTTCTGCCGCAGGGTCTTGATATGCACGTCCACCGTGCGGGTCTCACCGAGATAGTCGATGCCCCAGATCTCCGACAGCAACGTGTCCCGCGAGAACACGATGCCGGGATGCTGCATAAACAGCTTCAGCAGTTCAAATTCCTTAAAGGTCAGTACGACCTTTTCGCCGTCCACCGTTACCAGGTGGGCTTTGTCGTTCAGTGTGATGCGGCCGACGCTGAGCACGTTCTCCGTAACGGCGGGCTGACAACGGCGGAGCACCGCCTTGATGCGCGACACCATTTCCATCACGCCAAACGGCTTGACGAGGTAGTCATCCGCACCGGTATCCAGCCCTTGTATCTTATCCATCTCGGTGCCCTTGGCGGTCGCCATAATGACGGGGATCTTCCGGGTCGCAGGGTCGGAGCGAAGCTCCCGTAGCACCTCGACACCGTCCTTGCCGGGCATCATAATATCCAGCACGATCAGCTCGGGCGTTTCGGTTTTCAGTGTCTCCAGCATCGACACACCGTCGGCAAAGCCCCGCGCCTGAAAGCCGGTCTGTGTCAGCGTATACACCTCGATATCGCGGATGGTAGCGTCGTCATCAACACACCAGATCATCGTATTCCCTCCGTTAGCTTTCGCCTTTATGCACTCCGGTTACAGCAAATTCGACCCATTCGGCGATATTGGTCGCGTGGTCGCCGATTCGCTCGAAATACTTGGCGATCATCAGCAGGTCGATCGCGTACTCGCCGTCGGCGGTGTTTTCCGAGATCATCGCGATCAGCGTTTGCTTGACGCTGTCAAAATGATCGTCCACCACGTCGTCGTAGGCGGAGACCGACTCCGCCAGCTTGAGATCCTGACGGACGTACGCATCGACGCTGTCGGTCACCATTTTGATGGTGGCCTCAGCCATCGCGCGGATGCCGTGACATTCCTCCCCCGTTCTGCCGTGCAGATACGGGATGATCTCGGCAATATCCTCCGCCTGATCGCCGATGCGCTCCATATCCGTTATCATTTTCAGTGCGGCGGAGATCTGGCGGAGATCGCGGGCGACGGGCTGCTGCTGAAGCAGCAGCTTTAAGCAGATGGCCTCGATCTCCTGCTCCATTTGGTCGATCTCGTGGCCGCTTGATCGAATACCGTCGGCGGCTTTTTCGTCACCCTCCAGCAGGGCTTTAGCGGCGCGGGCGATGATATTCTCGCACAGTGCGCCCATTTCGATCATCTTTTTATTCAGCAGTGCCAGCTGTTCATCAAATCGGCTTCGCATATCAACCAAACCTTCCTGTAATATAATCTTCGGTGCGGCGATCCTTCGGCTGTGAGAACAATTCCTCGGTCTTACCGACCTCCACGAGCTCCCCGAGCAGGAAAAACGCCGTGTGATCGGAAATGCGAACAGCCTGCTGCATATTGTGGGTTACGATAATTATAGTATATTTTTCCTTTAATTGCAAGGCAAGCTCCTCAATACGGGAGGTGGAGATGGGGTCCAGTGCCGAGGTGGGCTCGTCCATCAGTAGCACCTGCGGCTCCACGGCCAGCGCACGGGCGATACACAGCCGCTGCTGCTGGCCGCCGGACAGCCCCAGGGCGTTTTTCTTCAGACGATCCTTGACCTCGTCCCAGATGGCGGCATCGCGCAACGCCCGCTCAACGATCTCATCCAGCTTAACGCGGCTCGTGATACCGTGGGTACGCGGGCCGTAGGCGACGTTATCGTAAATGCTCATCGGGAACGGATTGGGCTTCTGGAACACCATACCCACGTCGCGGCGCAGCTCACTGACATCGACGGCGGGACTGAAGATATCGGTACCCTTGTAGCGCACCTCGCCGGTGATCCTCACACCGGGGACGAGGTCGTTCATACGGTTGAGCGTCTTGAGAAAGGTGGATTTACCGCAGCCCGACGGGCCGATCAGTGCGGTGATGCTGTTTTCGGGTATGGAGAGGCTGACGTGCTTCAACGCTTGTGCGTTTCCATACCATAAGCACAGCTTTTGCGCCGTCATAATATCGCTCATAGCTTTCTCCTTTTGGCAAAGTAATGTCCGACCAGCGTGGCGGATAGATTGATAAGCAGCGTCAGTATCATCAGAATAGACGCTATCGCGAAGGCGACTTCAAACTCGCCCTCCTCCTTGGCGTACACGTAGAGGGCGACGGTGAGGGTGGCGCCCGGGCTTGTCAGCCCCGTAAAAACTCCGTTCAGCGCGTGGGCGAAACCCGCTGTAAAAAGCAGTGCCGCCGATTCGCCGAGGATACGCCCGACGGACAGAATACAGCCGGTGATGACACCGTCCACACAGCCGGGCAGCACCACCGTACGGATAACGCGCCATTTGCCCGCACCGAGGCCGAACGCGCCCTCGCGGTAGCTTTGCGGCACGGTCTTGAGGCTTTCCTGCGTGGTGCGCATTACGGTAGGCAGATTCATAATGACCAACGTCAGCGCACCGGCAAGCAGGCTGGTGCCGAAGTTATTGGAAAAGAGCAGCATACCCACCAGACCGTAGATAATGGACGGGATGCCGGACAGCGTTTCGGCGGCGTATTCGATCATACCCACGATGCGTTTGTTTTTCGCGTATTCGGTGAGATAGATCGCCGCGCCCACGCCGAGAGGCAGCACGATGATGAGGGTAGCGAGCACGATATAGACCGTGTTGAGAATATCCGGCAGGATACCGATGCGGTCGGTCAGGTAGCTAGGTCTCGTGGACAGCAGCTCCCACGTGATATGCGGGAGACCCCGTATCAGCACGTAGCCGAGCAAAAAGAGTACCAGCGCCACGGTCAGCGCCGTTGATAGGAGCATCAGCGTGCGCATCAGGATACTATACAGTTTTCGTTTTCCATGCGGCATATTAGTTCTCCTTGTGTTTTTTTAAAAAGAAATTGAGCGTCGCGTTGATGAGCATAATAAACAGAAACAGCACCAGCGCGATGGAGAACAGTGCCTGACGTTGCAGGCTACCGGGGCTGGCATAGGCCATCTCCGTGGCGACCGCCGTGGTGAGGAACCGCACGCTCTGGAACAGCGACGGCATATTGGCCACGTTACCGGCGACCATCATCACCGCCATTGCCTCACCGATGGCACGGCCGACACCGAGCACGACGGCGGCGGCGATACCGCTCTTGGCGGCGGGCACCGATACCCGAAAAAAGGTTTCGGTGGGGGTCGCTCCCAGCGCGAGGGAGGCATCCTCGTATTCCTTCGGCACGGCATCCAGCGCCGTGATAGACACCTTGATGATGTTCGGCAGAATCATCACCGCCAGCACGAGAATAGCGGCCAGCAGGCTGGCACCGTCCGGCACGTCAAACACCTCACGGATCGCAGGTACCAGCACCAGCATACCGACCAGACCGTACACGACGGACGGGATACCGGCCAGCAGATCGACAGCCGCTTGTATCGCGGCGCGGAGCCGTTTATTCGCCGCCTTGGACAGAAACACGGCGGTAAAAAAACCGATAGGCACACCGATCAGGATGGCGCCGGCGGTGCCGTAGACGCTCGTCAAAATAAACGGCAGGATGCCGTATCGGGGTTCGGCGGCGGTAGAAGCCCATTCCCGACCGAACAGGAACTCGGCAAGGCCGATCTCACGGATGGCGGGCAGACCTGAGATCACCAGATACACCGTGATGAGCAAGACACAGCCGACAGTGATGAGACCGAGCACCAGAAACACGCCGTGGACGGCGGTTTCTAACCATTGTTTTTTCTTCATACCGTTATCCTGCGGCAGGGACGACACCCGCCTTGGTAATGATATCCGTAACAGCCTCGGAGGTGGCGAAGTCGAAGAACTGCTGTGCATTCTCACTCAGCGCCGTGTCCTGCCGGGTGACAAGCACGAAGGGACGCTGCACGGCGTAGCTGCCGTCCTTGATGGTCGCCTCACCGGGTGCGACGCCGCCGACGGTGAGCGCTTTGACGGTATCCTTGACGGAAGCGAGCGACGCGTAGCCGATGGCGGCGGGATTCCCAGCCACGGTGGTGATAACGTCGCCCGTCGAGGTCAGCTCCTGACGGTATTGGCAGTTGTCCTCGGTGTCGGTGATGGACTCGAAGCCGTCGCGGGTGCCACTGCCGGCCTCGCGGCCGATGAGCACGATCTCCGCATTGCTGCCGCCGACCTCACTCCAGTTTTTGATCTCGCCGGTGTAGATCTTCGCGATGGTCTCCACCGTGAGATCGGACACCGGGTTTTGGGGGTTGACAATGACGGCGATGCCGTCGTAGGCGAGCACGGTTTCCGCAAGACCTTCTGCTTTTTCCTCGCTCTTCAGTGCACGGCTGGACAGACCGATATCGCAACGGCCCTCCAGCACCGCCTGAATGCCCGCACCCGAGCCGGTGGCATTGTAGGTAACGGTGATGCCGGTGTCCATCTCGAACGCCTCCCCCAACGCGCCGATGACCTTGTTCATCGAGGTGGAGCCGTCGGTCGAAACACCGTTCCTGGCGGAGCAGCCCGCCAGCAGTGCGACGATCAGGATGACAGCCATAAGCAAGCCTGTGCTTCTTTTCATTGTTTTCAAACTCCTTTCGTGCAACCGTTCGGTTGCTACGGTTATAGTGTACCCGTCTGTGGTAAAATCCGTAAGCGAAGCGGTGTAAAATCGGGGTAAAATAAAAAATCAGCGGCGGGAGATTCCCGCCGCTGTGGCTCAGTAATGATATTTCTTTTGCTTGGCGACCAAAAACACGGAGGTGAGCACCACCGCCATCAGCTCCGCGACGATGATGGACAACCACACACCGTCGATGCCCCAAAGCAGAGGCAGGAGAAGCACGGCGGCGATCTGGAACACCAACGTGCGTAAAAAGGAGATCACCGCAGAGGTGAGGCCGTCGTTCAGGGCGGTGAAGAAGCCGGAGCCGAAGATCGCAAAGCCCATAAAGAAGAAGGACAGTGCAAAGATGCGGAAACCGGAGACCGTCAGCTCCAGCAGCTCGGGATCGTACCCCACGAAGATACGCGCCAGCGGGACGGCCAGTGCTTCCGCCGCGATGACCGTCGCGATGCCGAACACGCCGATCATAGCGAGGCTTTTGCGCAGCAGGCTTCGCAGCTCCGCGTGATGCTGTGCGCCGTGGTGGTAGCTGAACACCGGCGCGGTGCCGATGGAGTACCCGATAAACGCCGCCGCAAACACCAGACTGACGTACATCATCACGCCGTAGGCGGCAATGCCGTTTTCGCCGGCGTAGACCATCAGCTGTACGTTGTACAGCATACCGACGATGCTCATTGAAACGTTGCTCATAAACTCGGAGGAGCCGTTAGCGCAGGCCTTCAGGATGGCTTTGCCGTCAAACCGTGCTTTGCCGAGGTGCAGGATACTGCTGTTTTTACGGAAGAAGTACAGTAGCGGGATGCCGCCGCCGACGACTTGGCTTATCGCGGTGGCGATCGCCGCACCCGCGAGTTTGTGCTCCTGCGGCAGCAGGATAACGAGCAGGGCGTCCAGCACCATATTGGTGACGCCGGAGGACACCGTGACGATGAGACCGAGCTGCGGTCGTTCGGCGGTGACAAAAAAGCTCTGGAACAAGAGTTGCAACACGTAGAACGGTAGGGCGGCGAGGATGATACGAGCGTAGATCACGCAGCTTTCCAGCAGTGCGCCCTCCGCACCCAGCAGTGCGGAGATGGGACGGATAAACACGATGCCGAGAACGGCGAACAGCGTCCCCAACGCAAACGCGACGTACACGAACAGCGAAAAATAGCGGTTGGCTTTTTCCTTATCGCCCTCACCGAAGGTCTTGGCGATGATGGCGGTGCCGCCCGTGCCGAACATAAAGCCGACGGTGGCGAGGATCATCAGGAACGGCATAATCAGGTTAACCGCCGCAAAGGGGGTCTTACCGGCGAAATTGGACACAAAAAAACCATCCACCACGCCGTAGATGGAGGTGAATATCATCATCGCGATCGACGGTAGGGTGAAACGGATGAGTCGGCGCAGGGAAAAATGGTCGGATAGCTGAATGTTCATAGCGGTCTCCCGTATCGGATTTTTACGTACCGCAGCAAGCGGCATAAAACGGTATGCATTATACACGAATGAGCGGGAAATAGCAACAGGCTTCGAAGATTTGACGAGCAATCATTGTAGGTGTTACAATGATGTGTGACAAAAGATAAAAAAGAGTAGCGAATAGGAG
>CAYYDD010000042.1:0-14378 GCA_964470515.1 uncultured Eubacteriales bacterium
CCGCAAGAGATTGCAACGTTCCATCGTATCGGCTCATCCAGCGGTAGATATATTGGCGGTTAGTGCGATAGCGAATGGCGGCTTTGGTTACTCCGTGTTTCTTTGCGTACAAAATTAGGGATTGCCTATACTGCATGCTTTGTGTTATCTTATTCATAGCGAATAGGGTGACACCTGCCTTTCGGTTTTGTCTTGAGCAACTCAACCTTAACACAGGTCACTCCTATTCGCTACTCTTTTTTATCTTTTGTCACACATCATTGTAACACCTACACCGAAAGTAGCAGGAAAAATTCCTGCTGCTTTGCATTTTGTCGGAAATTGTGCTATACTGATAGGCAAATTCAAGGGAAAGACGGCGTATATATGAGCACGACACACATCAAGGACTTTACTACGGGCAACGTCACCAAACAGCTTGTCGCGTTTGCGTGGCCGCTCTTTTTGTCCAACCTTTTGCAGGTGGTTTACAATATGGTGGATATGATGGTCGTCGGCAACGTACTGGGCAAGGCGGGCATCTCCGCGGTCTCGGTCGGCGGCGACGTGTCCAACCTGCTCACCTTTATTGCGATGGGCTTTTCCAACGCGGGGCAGGTCATTATCGCGCAATACATCGGTGCCAAGGAACGCGGTAAGATCGGCACCTTCATCGGCACGATGAGCTCATTTTTGCTGCTGTGTGCCGTCGCGCTCAGCGTGGTCGGCCTGACGTGTCAGGACGGGATGCTCTCACTGATGAACACCCCTGCCGAAGCGTACGTCGGTGCCAAAAGCTACGCCACCGTCTGTATGTCGGGTCTTGTGTTCATCTACGGCTATAACGTCGTCAGTGCCATTCTGCGCGGTATGGGCGACTCCAAGCACCCGTTCATTTTCATCAGCATCGCAGCCGTGCTCAATCTGGTGCTGGATCTCCTGTTTGTCGTCGGCTTTGGTATGGGCGCGGGCGGCGCGGCACTGGCCACCGTCATCAGTCAGGCGGTCAGCTTTCTCTCGTGCACCGTCTTTCTGGTAAAACGCCGCCGTCAGTTCGAGCTGGATGTGCGCGCAGGGGCGTTCGTCAAGTGGAATAAAGAGATGCTGTCCGACCTCGTCAAGCTCGGCGTGCCGATGGCGGTCAAGACCGCGTCCATTCAGGTGTCCAAGCTGTTCGTCAATTCGTGGATCAACGGCTACGGCGTGGCGGTGTCGGCGTTTGCGGGCATTGCCAATAAGATCGCCAGTGTCGCCAACCTCATTTCGATGGCAATGAACACCGCCGGCTCCACGATGGTGGGGCAGAACATCGCCGCGGGCGAGTTCGGTCGCGTCAAGAAGATTATGAAGGATATCGCCGTCATCACGCTCACCATCGCAGCGGCGTTGTCGGTGCTGGTCTACTGTTTCCCGGAACAGATCTTCGGCCTGTTCACCGACAGCGGCGATGCCGATGTGCTGGCGCTCGCTCCCGGCTTCGTTCCCATTGCTGCGTTGCTCTTCTTCGGTGCCGCGGCGCGCGCCGTAATGAACGCCCTGCTCAACGGCAGCGGTAACTACAAGGTCAATTTCGCTACCGCCATCTTCGACGGCGTCATTATGCGCATCGGTCTGGCAGTGCTGTTCGGTTTGACCCTGAATATGCAGCACTACGGCTTCTGGCTGGGCGATGCCCTTGCGGGCTTCACCCCGTTCTGGATCGGCTTGGCGTTCTACTTCACAGGCAACTGGAAAAAAGGTAAAAAAGCATAATGGAGCTGTAGGGGCGATTCGTAAATCGCCCGCCCTTCACCCCCTTTTTTTCAAAAAAGGGGGCATTTTTTGCATAATATCCCATTATTTAACCATCCTAATCTATTGACAAAGGCAAACTAAACCGATATAATTTAATTGCACACAATTTAATTGCACCCAATCAAAAACAGGGGTGTGGTTATGAGCATCTACGATTTTACGGTCAAAACGCAGGAAGGCGGCGAGGTCTCGCTGTCGGATTACAAGGGGCGGGTGCTACTGATCGTTAACACTGCCACGGGCTGCGGCTTCACCCCGCAGTACGACGAGCTGCAGGATATGTATGATGAGTTCAAGGATAAGGGTCTTGAAATTCTGGATTTCCCCTGCAACCAGTTTGGTGAGCAGGCTCCCGGCAGCGATGAGGATATCCATTCCTTCTGCACCGGCCGTTACGGGATCACCTTCCCGCAGTTCGCCAAGGTGGATGTGATCGGGGAGAACGCTATCCCGCTGTACAAGTGGCTGTCGCAGAACAGTGCCTTCGAGGGCTTTGATAAAAACCCGATGGGTCTGATGCTGTCCGGCGTTGTTAAAAAGATGGATAAGGATTATAAAAAGAACGGCGCGGTGAAATGGAACTTCACCAAGTTCCTCATCGGCCGTGACGGTGAGATCGTCGCCCGCTTTGAGCCGATGACCTCGCTGAAAAAGCTACAGGCCAAGATCGAGGAGCTGCGGTAATGCGTTACGAATATAAAACCAAGGATACCTGCGCCCAGATCATCCGCTTTGATATCGAGGGTGACGTGGTACGGAATATCGAGTTTTACGGCGGCTGCAACGGCAACCTGAAAGCCATCGCTAAGCTGCTGGAGGGCGCGACCGTTTCTGAGATCGAGGAGAAGCTCGCGGGCAATACCTGCGGCCGCCGTCCTACGTCCTGCACGGATCAGCTTGCAAAAGCCGTCAGAGAGGCGTATAATAGATCCTGGGAGGGATGACCGCGTATGCCACAGCCGAATTTTGATGCCTTAAAGCTGGAAAATCAGCTCTGCTTTCCGCTGTACGCCGCTTCCCGCGAGATCATTCGGCAATACAAGCCGTTTCTGGACAAGCTGGGGCTCACCTACACGCAGTATATCGCGATGATGGCACTGTGGGAGAGAAAGACGCTCACCGTCAAGGAGCTCGGTGAATGCTTATATCTCGATTCCGGCACGCTCACGCCGCTGCTGAAAAAGCTGGAGGCTAAGGGTCTTATCACGCGCACCCGTGCCGAGCAGGATGAACGCGTGCTCAACGTGTCGGTCACCGAGGCGGGCGCACAGCTGAAAGCCGGCGCCGCGGCGGTGCCGGCTGGCATTGCCAAATGCTCGCGTCTGTCGCCGGAGGAGGCTGTCGCGCTGTACCGCATCCTCTATAAAATGCTGGGCAAGGAATTGTAAGCTATGGAAACATCCAATAAACCGCGGCTGCAGCTCATCGTTTCGATGACGGTGTTCGGCACCATCGGTCTGTTCGTTCGGTATATCCCGCTGTCCTCCGGCGAGCTCGCGCTGTACCGCGCGGTGCTGGCGGCGTTACTCATCGGCGGATGTCTGGTTGTCGCCCGTCGGCCGATCGCGTTGGCCGCCGTCAAAAAACAACTGCCGCTCATCCTGCTGTCGGGTATCGCGATGGGCTTCAACTGGATATTGCTGTTTGAGGCGTACCGCTATACCACCGTTTCGGTGGCCACGCTCAGTTATTACTTTGCGCCGGTCATCGTTACGGTGGTCAGCCCGCTGCTGTTCCGTGAAAAAATGACGGCAAAGCAGTGGCTCTGCTTTGCCGCCTCTACCGTGGGTCTGGTGCTCATTACCGGTCTCGGTGATCTTGGTAGCGGCAACGCACACATCACCGGCATTTTGTTCGGTCTCGGTGCCGCAGTGCTGTATGCCACCGTCGTGCTGCTTAATAAGTTTATCAAAACCGTGAACGGCATCCACCGTACGTTCTTGCAGTTCCTCGTCGCGGCGGCGGTGATTCTCCCGTACGTTTTGCTGACCGACGGCGTGCATCTCAGCACGCTGTCGGGCGTTGGCTGGGTGTTGCTCCTCATTGTCGGTCTGGTACATACCGGCATCACCTATTGCCTCTATTTCTCGTCGCTCGGCGAGCTGTCGGGGCAGCAGGTGGCGATCCTCAGCTACATCGATCCGCTGGTCGCGGTGCTGTGCTCGGTGCTGATCTTAGGTGAGAGTATGACCGTGTGGCAGCTGCTCGGCGGTGCGCTCATTCTGGGCTTTACCCTGTGGAACGAGCTGTCCTCCCACAAACCGCATAAGCTATGAGCCTTCCTCGTCGGGGAGGGGAAAAGATAAAAAAGGCTTTCGGGTGACCGAAAGCCTTTTTGTGTGATAGGATCGGAACCGCCTGAAACAGCCGAGCTCAGACGCCTTGGAGCTTGTTTTCTGCCGCCCCAAAGCAAAATCGGACGTGACGTGTCTGCGGTTATTCGGTGCGGAGAGCCACCACGGGATCCTTGCGGGCGGCACTGCGCGAGGGGATGATGCCGGCGATCAGCGTCAGCAGTACACTGATAACGATCAGCGTAACGGCCACACTGATGGGCAGTGCCGCGCTGAGATTGGAAATACCGGTAAGCGAGTGCAGGATGAGGTTGATGGGGATACACAGCAGATACGTCATCCCGACACCGAGCAGACCGGAGGTGAAGCCGATAATCATCGTTTCGGCGTTGAACATACCGGACACATTGCGTTTCGATGCGCCGATGGCGCGCAGGATGCCGATCTCCTTGGTGCGCTCCTGTACCGAGATCAGCGTGATGACACCGATCATAATGGACGATACCACCAGCGACACCGCCACGAAGGCGATCAGCACGTAGGTGATGGCGTTGATGATGGTGGTGACCGACGACATCATCAGACCGACGTAGTCGGTGTAGGTGATGCGGGAAAGCTCGTCGTCGATGCCCTTGTTGTACAGCGAGATAGCATCCTCGATGACATCCTTATCCCCAAATGAGGCGGCGTACAGATTGATGCCGGAGGGATCGGCGAGATCGACGTAGCTGAGCGCGCGCAGATTCTCCTCGTAGGTGGACTCGGAGAACGCCAGCACCTCCTCGTAGTACGTGGCGCACTGCTCTGCAGTGTAGCCCGGCAGGGCAGCGTTCAGCATCGCGGCAAGCTGGGCATTGTTCATCGCGCCAAGCTGCTGCTGTACACCCGCAGCGTACTGTGCCGTGAACTGCTCGGTAATGGCCTGCGTGAACAGCTCCTCCAGATCCTCATCGGTCATTTCGGTGATGTACGCGCTGAGCTCGTCCTGGCTCATACCCGTCTGGGCCGATAACGCCTGCGTGATGGACTGCTCCATCGCCGCACGATCCATCGACCCGAGTGTCTGCTGCACGGCGGCCTCCACCTGCTCCTGCGGCGGAATGCTCATAATGGCGATATACGCCTCGGCCTTCCCCTTGTTCTCCAGCCCATCGACGTAGGTACGGAACTCGGACTCCTTTTCCTCGTCGCTCAGCACACCGGACAGCTCCTTAAACGGCAAGCCGGTGAAGATATCCGTGGTATCGTCCGCAAGCTGCGCCTTCAGCGCCTCCGACTCCGCAGACTGCTCGATGACATACTCGGTCAGTGCGCCGGTGTAGGCGATAGAGGCGGTGAGCATACCGGACAGTGCCTCCTCGTTTTTACGCACGATGCCGGACACCTTCAGCACGATGCCGTTATCGTAAAGATATTTCAGTCCCGCGTTGGTATTGCGCAGGTCGGTGTACAGACCGGTAGCCTCGTCCTTGGTATAGCAATCGGCCCCAAGGATGGTGCGGTATTCCTTGGCGCAGATCTCCTGGTACGTCCATTGACGGTCGTTGTTCGGCAGGGTCTCCTTGTTGATCGCCGCATCGACGATGGCGTTGATCTCGTCCTCCGAGATCAGCCCCAGCGCATATAGTGCCATATCGTTGACCTCGTTGTTTTCATCCAGCACCAGCACGACCTCGTTGTAGGAGCTCGGCCACGAGCCGTATACCACGTCGTACTGCTTTTCCAGCAGCGGGCTGACGAGCTTGCCGTTGTCGCCGGAGAGCATCTCCTGCCACAGTGTGTTGCGGTTCATCATCCCGCCCGATATCATCGACGACATACCATCGGAGCCTGACATCGTTTCCTGCGTGACGCTCTGACCGAAGTAACGCGCAAGCAGTGTTTGCATCAGCTCCTGTGTGTCCGAATGGAGAATGGTACCGTCCTCGGTTTCGGTGTAGATGAGCATATCCATATCGTAGGTGTACTGCACACCGCTGACGGCCTGATGTAGGCCGCTTTCGCTTTCCGCGTTCGCCCGCTCGGCTTCCAGCCACGCCTTGAACGATTTGAGGTCGTTTTCGTGGGCATCTACGGAGTTGAGTGCATTGACCAGATCGTGCAGCACGGGCTTTTCGTACACGGCATCGCCGCCGTGATCGTCCTGCGACTGTGCCGCGCTGATAAACGTTGTCATCAGCGTGGTGATATCCATATGCTGTTCCTCCAGCATCAGCGGATAAGAGGCCAGTGTATCCTCCTGCACGGTGTCGATGTACGCGGTCATACCGTTGGATACGGCGTAGATCAGCGCGATGCCGATGATGCCGATGCTGCCGGCAAACGACGTGAGCACCGTGCGCCCTTTCTTGGTGAACAGATTTTTCAGCGACAGACCGAACGCTGTGACGAATGACATAGTGGGCTTTTTAGTCTTGGCGGCGGGCTCCGCAGCGGGCAGGGTCATTTCCTCGTCGGTGGGCGGCGCGGAATCGTCGGTGATCTCGCCGTCCAGCATTCTCACGATGCGGGTGGAATACTGCTCCGCCAGCTCGGGATTATGCGTGACCATAATGACCAGACGGTCGTGCGAGATCTCCTTGAGGATCTCCATCACCTGCACGCTGGTTTCACTGTCCAGCGCACCGGTAGGCTCATCGGCCAGAATGATATCCGGGTCGTTGACGATGGCACGAGCGATGGCCACACGCTGCATCTGACCGCCCGACATCTCACTGGGACGCTTTTTGAGCTGATCGCCCAGACCCACCGACTCCAGTGCCTCCTTGGCGCGGCGGCGGCGCTCCGCCTTGGAAACGCCCGACAGCGTCAGTGCCAGCTCGACGTTCTGCAGCACGCTCTGGTGCGGAATGAGGTTATACGTCTGGAACACAAAGCCGACCGAGTGGTTACGATAGGTATCCCAATCGCGGTCGCGATAATTTCGGGTGGAGATGCCGTTGATAACGAGATCGCCCTCGCTGTATTGGTCAAGGCCGCCGATGATGTTGAGCATCGTGGTCTTACCGCAACCGGAGGGGCCCAGAATGGATACAAATTCGCTGTCGCGGAAACGCAGCGACACGCCCTTGAGCGCGTGCACCGTTTCCCCGCCTGCGGGGTAATCCTTTTTGATTTGCTTGAGTTCGAGCATCCGAAAAGACTTCCTTTCGTAGTGAATGGTTTTATTATGCAACGAAGCGGGAAATTTTTCAAGGGAAGTACGGCATTATTTTATATTTGTTCACATTTTTGCCGAGATTGACAGCGCGGTAAAAAACGTGGTACACTAATGGCACAAGGAGTGATCGTATGGCAACCGTGTATACCTCCGTGGATCAGCTTATCGGCGGCACACCGCTGCTGGAGCTGACGCATATCGAAAGCGAGCTGGGACTGTGCGCCCGTGTGCTGGCCAAGCTGGAATATCTCAACCCCGCCGGATCGGTCAAGGATCGTGTGGCGTTGTCAATGATAAACGACGCAGAGGCCGCAGGCGTATTACGACCGGGCTCGGTCATCATTGAGCCGACCAGCGGCAATACCGGGATCGGTCTGGCGGCGGTGGCCGCGGCGCGTGGGTATCGGCTGATGCTGGTGATGCCGGACACGATGTCGGTCGAGCGGCGTCAGCTGGCGGCGGCGTACGGTGCCGAGGTGGTGCTGACACCGGGGGCGCGCGGTATGGCGGGAGCCATTGAAAAGGCGAAGGAGCTGGCCGATACGCTCCCCCACAGCTTTATGGCGGGGCAGTTCGTCAACCCTTCCAACCCGGCGGCGCACAGAGCGAGCACCGGGCCCGAGATATGGAACGACACCGACGGTGCGGTGGATATGTTTGTGGCCGGTGTGGGTACCGGTGGCACCGTGACTGGCACGGGTCTCTATCTGAAAGAACAAAAGCCGACGGTGCGAGTAGTGGGCGTGGAGCCTACGGACTCTCCCGTCCTCTCGGGCGGCGCGGCCGGACCGCACGGGCTGCAGGGCATCGGTGCGGGGTTTGTGCCGGATGTGTTGGACACCGCAGTATTGGACGAGATCATCACCGTGACAACGGACGAGGCCTATACCGCAGCGCGGTTGCTTGCACAGCACGAGGGCGTGCTGGCGGGTATCTCTTCGGGGGCGGCACTGCACGCCGCTGTCACACTGGCGCAGTACCCTGAGAACGAGGGAAAAACCATCGTGGTCCTGTTGCCGGATACCGGTGACCGCTATTTATCCACGCCGCTGTTTGTAAAGGAATAAACGAAAGCTCGCTCTTGTCCCACTGTTCCCCGTGCGCTATACTGAAAGCACTAACAGAAAGTCGGTGATACTATGAAACGCTCCGCCTATCCGCCCCGCTTCTGGCCGGCGCTCATCGTGTTCAGCCTGGTCGGTCAGGTCGCGTGGGTTGTGGAAAATATGTACTTCAACGTGTTTCTGTATAAAATGTTCGGAGCAAGTGCTGCGGCCATCTCCACGATGGTCGCGGCCTCGGCCGTATCCGCAGCGCTTACGACGATCCTGATCGGCGCACTGTCGGATAAGCTCGGTCGCCGCCGTGTGTTCATCTGCGGCGGGTATATTTTGTGGGGCCTTACCATTGCGGCTTTTGCCCTGCTTCGCGCGGATGTGATCGACGTCGTGTTTCCCGGCGCTGTGTCGGTGTCCGCTATCGGCGTGACGCTGGTCATCGTGCTCGACTGCGTGATGACCTTCTTCGGCTCAGCGGCCAACGATGCCGCGTTCAACGCGTGGGTGACGGATTCCACCGCCAACGCCGGGCGCGGCAAGGCAGAGGGCATCAACGCGATGATGCCGCTGCTCGCCATTCTGGTGGTGTTCGGTGGATTTATGGCGTTTGATCTGGAACAGCAGGAGAACTGGACGGCCATTTTCCTTATTATCGGTGCGGCGGTGCTTGTCATCGGAATCCTCGGCTTTTTCCTCATCCGCGACACTGTTTCACGCAATGCGGAAAACAACAGCTGCTTCCGTAACGTCGTGTACGGCTTCCGCCTGTCGGTGGTGCGCCGCAATCCGCTGCTGTATCTCACATTGCTGGCGTTTGCCGTGTTCTGTATTTCCATCCAAATTTTTATGCCGTATCTGATTCTGTACTATAACGTCAGCCTGCAAATGGAAAACTACGTGCTGGTGATGGCTCCCGCCATCGTGCTGGCCGCCATCGTCACCGCCGTGTACGGTCGCGTGTACGATAAAGCCGGGTTTATGTGCGCGATCATCCCATCGCTGGTGATGCTGTGTGCCGGGTATATCGTGCTGTATTTCTTCCGCAGCACGGCTCTTGTATTCGTTGGCTCGCTGATGATGATGTGCGGCTACCTGACGGGTATGGCGGTGTTCGGCGCGATGCTACGCGACCGTACTCCCGTCGGCAAGGCCGGTATGTTTCAGGGGCTCCGCATCGTCGCGCAGGTGCTCGTCCCCGGTGTGATCGGCCCCGCTATCGGCGCGGCTGTACTCAGCAATGCCGAAATGGCTCTGAATACCGATGGTACCTATTCTTTTATTCCTAATGAGAACATATTTCTCGCGGCACTGGCGGTTGCGTTGGGTCTGTTGCCGCTACTGTGGATCATCGGCCGTCGCGTCAAAAACGGGGTGTCACAATGAGTAAGACCGAGTGCCTATACACCGCAGCAGGGGAGGTCTTGATCGGCGTCCCGTGGGAGCAATATCCCCGCCCGCAGCTGAGACGGGAGTCCTTTGTGTGCTTAAACGGTGACTGGGACTTCGCCGTCGGAGGGGCAGACGAGCCGTCCGTGTACGACAAGACCATTCGCGTCCCGTTTCCGCCCGAATCGTTGCTATCCGGCATCGGGGAGACGTATCCCGAGGAGCCGACGCTGTGGTACCGCCGCCGCTTCACACTGCCGACGGGCTTTCGCCGTGACCGCGTGCTACTGCACGTCGGTGCGGCCGATCAGTGCGCCTCCGTGTTTGTCAACGGTCTCCCCGTGGGCGAGCACGTCGGCGGGTACGAGGCGTTTTGTTGCGATATCACCGAGTCCCTGCGCGAGGAAAACACCGTCACCGTCCGCGTGACCGATCACCTCGACGGCGTGCTACCGTACGGCAAGCAGTGTCATCGCCGCGGCGGTATGTGGTACACGCCGGTGTCCGGTATCTGGCAAACGGTGTGGCTGGAAAGCGTGCCCGAGCAGTACGTCCGCGGTCTGAAGCTCGACGTTACCACCGAAACGGCGACTGTAACTGTCGACGGTGCGACCGACGGTACCGTGACCGTCAACACCCCCGATGGCAAGCTGACCGTTCCGCTGACCGGAGGTGTTGCCCATATCACTCCCGCACACCCGAGGCCGTGGTCGCCCGACGACCCGTATCTGTACACCTTCACCGTGCAGACCGCCACCGATAGGGTGGAGTCGTATTTCGCCCTGCGCACCTTGGATATTCGCACGGTAGACGGTCGGCTGCGCTTGTGCATAAATGGCAAACCGACCTTTTTCCACGGCCTGCTGGATCAGGGCTACTGGAGCGACGGTCTGTTCACTCCCGCGACCCCCGCGTGCTACGAGCAGGATATCCTCGCGATGAAGGCACTGGGCTTCAATATGCTGCGCAAGCATATCAAGGTCGAGCCGGAGCAGTTCTATTACGATTGCGACCGCCTCGGTATGCTCGTGTTTCAGGATATGGTCAACAACAGCGACTATTCCTTCTTCCGCGATACCGCGCTGCCCACCGTGGGGCTGCTACGGCGGAACGACCGCCGTCTGCACCGCGATCCGGTCTCCCGCCGCGCGTTTGAGCAGGGAATGGAGCAGACGGTGCGTCAGCTTTATAACCATCCCTGCATTTGCTGCTGGACGATCTTTAACGAGGGCTGGGGTCAGTTCTGCGCCGACGAGCAGTATCACCGTCTGCGTACGTTGGACAGCAGCCGCTTTATTGATACCGCCTCCGGCTGGTTTACCGCAAAAGAGACCGACGTGGATAGCCGACATATCTATTTCCGCAAATTAAAACTCCGTGCTTCCGACAAACCGCTGTTTCTCTCGGAATTCGGCGGCTATTCCTACAAACCGGAGGGTCACGTGTTCAATACCGAGCAGACCTACGGCTACGGCAAATTTGCGACCCGCGATGAATTTGTCGCGGCGGTGCGCCGCTTGTATACCGATCAGGTGCTGCCGCTGATCCCGCAGGGGCTTTGCGCCACCGTGTACACGCAGGTGTCGGATATTGAGGACGAGACCAACGGCCTCGTCACCTACGACCGTCGTGTGATGAAGCTCCTGCCCGAGGAATTTTACGATATCTCCGCCCAACTGTATCAGGCGTTGTAATATCAAGAACAAAGCTCCCTTATTAAACCGCCCCCTTGTGTCAAGGTGGCGTGAGGCTCCAAATCTTTGATTTGTCAAGCGGAAATTATCCCTTTAGGGGACTGTCACGGCAACGCCGTGACTGGGGGGATTGTCAAATCCTACGCCGTCCCCCAATCCCCCGCGGGAGATTCGTGAATCGCCCCCTACGGTGTGTCAATTGTGATTGCCCCGTTGATTGTTTGCAATAACTTACGCGTCTGCGTATACGCACGTGCGAATAAGTGGCTACAATATCCTTGAGGTGAAGAGTATGGGCATCAAGGATGCTGTGGCCTATCGTTTTACTCAATTATGCAGAGAACGGGGTCTGACGGCAAACGCGCTGGCCAATGTATCCGGCGTAACTCCCTCTACCGTGTACAGTATGCTGGACGAGAACAGACGGGACATTTCCGTGGTCACCGTTAAAAAACTGTGCGACGGTCTGGATATTACGCTGAGCGACTTCTTTTCCGCACCCGAATTTGATGAACTGGAGCAGGAGATCAAATAACTATGCTGAGTAAACCCACCCGCCTTTGGCGGCGAGCGGTGGCGTGGCTCTATCCCGAGCACTGCATCTTCTGCGGCGTGGCGATCCCGTCATTGACACTGTGCTGTGATGCCTGCCGCGGCGATATCACGGTGATCCGCCCGCCGCTGTGCCCGTTGTGCGGTATGTCCAAGACGGATTGCTCCTGCAAACGTCGCCGCCATCGGTATGACCGTGTTGCCGCGCCGTTTTACTCCGATGGCGCGATATACGAGGGCCTTTTGCGCATGAAGCGGAGGGACGATCCGTTGGCTGTCGGCTACTTTGCCGAGCAGATGGCTGCGGTCATCCGTCGCGAATTTCGCACGGAGCAGCCGCGGCTGGTCGTTTCTGTGCCGATGACGGCGGAGGCCGTGTACGACCGCGGCTACAATCAAAGCGCACTGCTCGCGCAGGCGTTGTCCGAGCGGATAAATCTCCCGTTCCTGCCGTTGCTGACCAAGCGGTACGCCACCAAACCGCAAAAGAGTCTCAGTGCGTGGCAACGCGCCGGTAACGTGCTGGGTGCGTTCGATGTCACCGACGGTACTGCCGTCTGCGGCAAGACCGTGTTGCTGGTGGACGACGTGCTGACCACCGGCTCCACCACCGACGAATGTGCCAAAATGCTGAAGCTCTTTGGTGCGACCCGTGTGTTGTGCGTCACCGCCGCCATCCGCCGCAGGGAACGTAACAATAATCCCGACTGAAAAATACCGCCTGCCTTGTTATCAAGGCAGGCGGTATTTTGATTTATCACATCCGAATATGCTTGCCGGTCTCCTGACTCTCATACACCGCTTCCACGATCCGCTGATCGAAGATCGCGCTCGTTGCATCCACCGGCTCGGCGGTATCGTTCAGGATCGCCTCAGCCAACGCCTCGATCTCCTTGGTGTACATATTCTTCGTGTCGTAGGTCAGCATACGGGTGCCGCTCTCGGTGACGATACGCACCGTCCCCGTCTCGGTCTGCCCGAGCGTTCTCTCGGCGGTGATGCAGCCGTGCGTGCCGTAAATGTCAAACCGACAGCCGCCGAACTCATCCGATACGTTGAAGTTCGCCTCCACCGTAAACAGTGCCCCGTTCGTCATCCGCATAATGGCCGTCGCGCCGTCCTCAGTATCGGGATACTCGAAGATCTGATTGCCGCAGAACGCCGTGACCTCTGTGGCCGTGAGCCCCGTCATATACTGCAACAGATCGATGCAGTGGATACCCATATCCATCATCGTGCCGCCGCCGCTGAAAGCCTTGGTCTGCCGCCATTTCTTGTCGCTGACGGGGGACACGCAGTTGAACTTCGCATACGCCGTGACGACCTCGCCGATCTCACCCTCGGCCAGCAGATGGCGGATCTCCTCGTGTGCACCGTGGAACCGCATCATAAATCCAACGCCCAGCTTCACGCCTTTTTTTTCGCAGAAACGGCGCATTTCCTCGCCCTCGGCGGTGGTCAGCCCCATCGGCTTCTCCAGCAGGATATGCTTGCCCGCCTCCGCAGCCGCAAACACCTGCTCCTTGTGCGTGAATACCGGCGTAGCGATGTACACCGCGTCGATATCGGGCTGCGCCAGCAGCTCCTCCAACGAGGTATACCGCCGGGCGATACCGAAGCGATCCCCCACCGCGTTCAACAGCTCCTCGTTGAGATCCATAATGGCGGCGCACTCTGCGTTTTCCGCCAGCAGCAGACCGGGAATGGTGCGCTTCTGCGCAATACCGCCGCTACCGATGATACCAAACCGTACTTTACTCATTGTCTTTACCTCCTATGTAACTCTATTAGGTTTTTGATACCGCCTGCATCACAGAGCCTCTACCTCGGCCGGCCAATCCAGCGTAGCGGATCCCACCCGCCGTTATCCGCGTAAAACGCCTTCAGACCCCGTTTTTCCATCAGCTCGTGGGCGAGCTTGACAAACGCCTTGGAGGAAACGAGCTTCAGCTCCGAATCACCGCAGGCGGTGTGCTGTACTTTCCTCTCCGTAAACTGATACTCCGCCAGATGCCGGAATGTGCATTTGCGCAGATTACAGCCGATGAACAGCACCTCGGTAACGCCGAGTTCTTCTAAGGCGCACTTCACGTCGCGCCACGTTATCACAACGACGACCCCTTGAGTTGATTTTCTTTTATTTTAGCAGTATTTTCACCATAATGGAGTGTCAAAACAGACAATTTTTTTAACACAATCGGACATCTTTTGGTCGCTGAACAAATTGCGGGAGCACGTACGCTGTCAAAACGAAAGGGGGAGAGGACTTGTCGGAGAATATTTGCACGGGATCGGTGCACGTCCTTGCTAAAAATGCAAGAAAAAGTAATCCCTTTTTTCTTGTGTAGGTTTGTCAATGATGTGTTACACACTAGGGAAAGCAGCAAGGATGTGTTTGGGAGAGCACCAGTTGAGGGGACGCATAGGGAAATTGTTGTATTGGCGTTGACGAACAGCTAAT
>CAYYDD010000043.1:0-13882 GCA_964470515.1 uncultured Eubacteriales bacterium
CTTCAGACAGCTTTGCTATCATACCACCCTATTCCCCGTTTGTCAACACCTTTTTTGTGTTTTTTCAGATTTTTTGCAAATAAAAACGCTTCCGCCAAATGCGGGCAGACACAACGTTCCGAAATCTGGTTTTCTCTCGCCGACAACTGTTCTCCAATCCCCTGTGGGCAGTGTCAACGTCGTTTCACAGTCGCGGCAGTTGACCGCGCACAACAGGCTGTCGTCGCCGTCGCGCCGTTCAAACAGGATCGTTCCGTCGGGCGACGGCAACGGATGGAACGTCCCTTCGCGCAGCACGGGACACTGCGCACGCATCGCGCCGAGCTGTTCAAACCAAGCGATAAGTTCCTTGTTTTGTGCACCCCACGGGTAACAGCCACGGTTGAACGGATCGCGGTAGCCCTCCATCCCGGTCTCATCGCCGTAATAGATGCACGGCACGCCGGGCAGGCAATACTGCAACACCGACGCCGCACGCAGCATTCTCCCGCCGCGTTCGCGCTGCTCCGCCGTCAGACGTTGTTCTGCCTGCCAGCTACGGCCGCGGCCGTGAGACGGCTCGCCCGCCAGCAGTGTGATCGCCCGCTCGGTATCGTGTGTGCCGAGCAAATTCATCAGCAGCCGCGTCACCTGCGGCGGATAATTCTCCACCACCGCGCAAACCCGCTCGAAAAACCGTGCGGTATTGCCGTCGCGCAGGACATCCAGTATCGCCTCGCGGAACGGATAGTTCATCACGCTGTCGAGCTGCCGCCCAAGCAGATACCGACGACGATGACCGTAGCTGTGCTTATTGCTGGCATCCTCCCAGACCTCTCCCAGCACGATCGCCTCCGGGTCGGTGGCCTTGACGCGCTGACGCAACGAGTCAAGAAACGCATCCGGCAATTCGTCCGCCACATCCAGCCGCCAGCCCGACGCGCCCGCGTTCAGCCATTTGGCTACGATGCCGTCTTTACCGTTTATATAGGATAAGAAAGTGTCGTCCAGCTCCTCCACCTCGGGCAGTGTCGGGAAGCCCCACCACCCGGCGTAGCTGTCCGGCCAACGGGAAAACCGATACCACCCGGCATACGGCGAATCGGGCGACTGGTACGCACCCATCGACGGGTACCGCCCGTGGCGGTTAAAATAGACGCTGTCCGCACCCGTGTGGCTGAACACGCCGTCCAGCATCAGGCGGATACCCAGCTTGTCGGCAGCAACCGCCAGCTCGCGCAGATCCTCCTCGGTGCCGAGCATCGGATCGATGTGGCTGTAATCCGCCGTGTCGTACCGGTGGTTGGAATGGGACTCAAAGATCGGATTGAGATACAGACAAGTCACGCCCAGCCGCTTGAGATACGGTAGCTTTTCGCGGATGCCGCAGAGATCGCCGCCGAAGAAGTCGTTGTTACGCACGATGCCCGCCGCATCCGGACGCCAATGCGGCTGTTCCCCCCACACCTCGCGACGCACACGATCCGCGGGCACACCCGTTTTTTCCTCGCCCGAGCGCGCGAAGCGGTCGGGAAACACCTGATACATCACTCCTCCCGCCAGCCAATCCGGGGTAATAAAGCCCTTTTCGTAGCAGGTGAGCTGCCACATCGCGCCTGCCTCGCGGAACAGTGCGGCCGTGCCGTCGGGGCAACAGGTCAGATACTCACGTCCGCGGTCGCTGTCGACCGCAAAGCCGTACCAGTAGAGCCCGGCCTGCTCCGGGGTATAGTGACAATCCCACCATTCGCGGTCGTCGCCGTCCATACCGGCCCAGAACATGCCGTCCCATTTAGTCAGCCCGTTATCCTCACACCGCAGCAAATGCGCAGCGTGGCAATGCCACTCGCGCGGCAGGGAAAGGCGGAACAGCACGGCTGTTCCCTCGGCCACCGCGCCGAACGGCACACGGTATCGACTATCGCGGGAATTGAATAACGGCTTCACAGAATTTGCCCCTTACCTTAGTATATAGTGTATAATATTATGCCACATTTTTGGGTTTAACACAAGAAGAAAAGAAAAATCGCCCCGAGGGGCGGTTTCCGCAGCAATCCCTTACGTTTATTCAGGGATATCGGTAACGGCACCGATGAAGATCGGAAGATTGGTCGTATTATCCATCATCATATACACAAACGGGTGATCCAGTGTCACCGAGATCGTGGAAGCACCTTTCGTAACTCGGGCTGTCGTGACCGCGCCCGCCTTGGCACCTTCCTCGCTCAGTTCCATCTTCGTCTTGTGAACGACCTCATCCAGATACAGTCCCCTGCTCGCACTGAGTCCGGAAAAATCCGTCGTTCCACGACCAAACGCCGCGTTGATGCCCATAGCGGACAGGATATCGTTCATATCGGCATCGTACTCATAAGTGAATTTCAGGATAGCGGCATTCACCTTGGTCGCGCCGGAATTCGAAGCGGTCTGTACCTTTTCAACCGTCAAAGAAGAAATATACTGATCCAATCCCACCGTTTGGCTCGGAAGCAGTGCGACGAAGCTGTAGTAGCCATCCTTGTACGGCTTGGCAAAACCGGTCGCATCCGCTATGGTGATATACTGCATATCCTCGGTCCTCCGCATCATTGTGACCCGACGCTCTTTTCCGCTTTCCGTTGTATCCACGCCCGAAGACAGATGCCCGTTTCCGTACGCGTTTTCCCGCTCGGCTTCAAAAACACATTCCCTTTCACCGTGATTTCTCCCTTCCTTGTATTCCTAACATACTATACGTGCCGCAAGATTTCAATAAATCTTCCCTTCATTTATAACCCCCATCACATTTCTGTGACATCCGACAAATTCCGCCCCCATTCTTTGTGCAAATTGCCCCGTATCGGACAAATTAAAAAAAGTCGGTTGCAACTTCCCCGAAACTTCGGTATAATGAAAGCATACTGAAAGGAGTGGCAGCGATGAAGATTTTATGTGTATGTACCGGCAACATCTGCCGCAGCCCGATGCTGACGTATTTGCTGCGCGACGCGCTGGCGAAGGAGGGAATCGACTGCGAGGTGACGGGTGCCGGCACCGCTACCACCGACGGTGTGCCGCCGTCCGCGCACGCCATCACCGTGATGAAGGAGCTGGATATCGATATTTCGGATAACCTCTCCCGCCAGATGACGCTTGAGCTCGCCGAAGGCACGGATGCTTGTGTCGCATTGTCGGTGGAGCACGGCGTTACGCTGGCGTTCCAGTATGGCATCGACCCCGAGCGTATTCTGATGCCTGGTTCAGGCATTCCTGATCCGTTCGGGTGTGACCTCGCCACCTACCGCGAATGCCGCGATCAGCTCGTTGAGGCACTGCCGCAACTGGTCACGGATATCAAGGCTCTGCTATGAGTAATGCGCGTATCGTGCCGATGAGCGAAGCCCACCTGCCCGCTCTGGCACAGCTCGAGGCCGCCTGCTTTGCCGACCCGTGGAGCGAGGAGGCTCTGCGGGAGGAGCTATCCAACCCGTGTGCGCACTTCCTCGTGGCACTGTGTGAAGACGAGGTTGCGGGATATCTCGGTTGCCATCACGTCGCGGGTGAGGGCTTTGTGACCAATATCGCCGTACGTCCCGCCTACCGCCGCCGCGGTATCGGTCGTGCGCTGGTGCAGGCCGCGCTGACCGAGCCGATCTCCCGTCTGGCACTGGAGGTACGCGTCTCCAACGCGGCGGCCATCGCGTTGTACCGATCACTCGGCTTTACGGAGGACGGTATCCGCCCCCTCTTTTACGCGCATCCCACCGAGGATGCTATTTTGTATAGCTATTATCGGAGTTGATTGATTATGAACATCTTAGCCTTGGAGTCGTCTTGCGATGAGACCGCCGCCGCCGTGGTGCGGGACGGGCGGGAGATACTGTCCAATATTATCGCCTCACAAGCGGACGAGCATCGGCTGTACGGCGGTGTGGTCCCCGAGATCGCGAGCCGCCGCCACGCGGAGGCTGTGAGCGGTGTGACCCGTCAGGCACTGGAGCAGGCCGGGCTGACCCTGCGGGATATCGACGCGGTGGCCGTGACCTACGCTCCGGGCCTGATCGGTGCGCTACTGGTGGGGGTCAACTTCGCCAAGGGGTTATCGCAGGCGGCGGGGCTGCCGCTGGTGCCGGTGCACCATCTGCGCTCGCACATCGCGGCCAATTATCTGGCGCATTCCGCGCTGAAGCCACCGTTTTTGTGTCTGGTGGTGTCGGGCGGACACACGCACGTCGTGCGGGTGGAGGATTACACGACATTCACCGTCATAGGCCGCACGCGGGACGACGCAGCCGGTGAATGCTTCGACAAGGCCGCACGCGCTATGGGGATGCCGTATCCCGGCGGTGTACATTTGGATAAAGCGGCCGCCGACGGTGATCCCACGGCGTTTGCCCTGCCCCGCCCGCACGTAGAAGGATCTCCCTTTGATTTCAGCTTTTCGGGATTGAAGACCGCTGTTATCAATCTGCTGCATAAGGCGGAGCAACGCGGTGAAAGCCTGCCGTTGCCGGATCTGTGTGCGTCGTTTCAGCACGCGGTGTGCGATATCCTCTGTTCGCACGTGATGGCGGCTGCGGAGCAGACAGGCGATACCGTCATCGCGCTGGCGGGCGGTGTTTCGGCCAATTCCGAGCTGCGTACCCGTATGGAGCGGGAATGCGCCGCACGGGGGCTGACGCTGTACGTCCCGCCGTTGCCGCTGTGCGGCGATAACGCCGCGATGGTCGGTGCGCAGGGCTATTACGAATATCTCACCGGGCACGTCGCGGGGCCGGATCTGAACGCCTGCGCGACTCTGCCTATTGAGTAAATTCCGCATCCTTCCCCGTCTTTCGATGCATTTTGACGCCCCCTTTACAAAAGGGGGTCTTTTCTTTGTACTTTTAACGAAATATTCATATTTATATCTTGCAAACCCAGAAAATTATGGGTATAATGCTATTAAGGGAAAATTGAAGTTTTTTATTTTGCCCCGCGAAAGGAGAACCCCGCTATGAAAAACGCACTGACCACAAACCCTTCGATCCTCGCGTGGATCCGGGAAAAGGTCGAACTGACCCAACCCGATCAGATCGTGTGGATTGACGGCTCCGAGGAGCAGCTTGAGGCGTTGCGCGCTGAAGCTTGCAGCACCGGCGAGCTGACCAAGCTGAACGAGGAGAAGCTACCCGGCTGTTATCTGCATCTGTCGGCGCTGAATGACGTTGCCCGCGTCGAGGGACGCACGTTCATCTGCTCGGAGAAAGAGGAGGATGCCGGCCCGACCAACCACTGGATGGCTCCCGCCGAAGCTTACGATCTGCTGTACAACATCGCCCGCGGCGCATACAAGGGCCGCACGATGTACGTCATCCCCTATTCGATGGGCCCCGTCGGCTCTCCGTTTGCCAAGTACGGCATTGAGCTGACCGACTCCATCTACGTCGTCGTCAGTATGGCTATTATGACCCGTATGGGCAAGCAGGTGTACGACGCACTGGGCGACAGCAACGACTGGATCCGCGGCCTACACTGCAAGTGCGATATCGACGAGGAAAAGCGGTATATCTGCCACTTCCCGCAGGATAATACCATCATCTCGGTCAACTCCGGCTACGGCGGAAACGTGTTGCTGGGCAAAAAGTGCTTCGCGCTGCGTATCGCGTCCAACCTCGGCCGCAAGGAAGGCTGGCTGGCTGAGCATATGCTGATCCTGGGTCTGGAAAGCCCCGAGGGCAAGACCACCTATGTGGCTGCCGCGTTCCCGTCGGCCTGCGGCAAGACCAACCTCGCGATGCTGATCCCGCCGGAGCTGTACCGCAAGAAGGGCTACAAGGTCTGGTGTGTCGGTGACGATATCGCTTGGATGCGCATCGGTGAGGACGGCCGTCTGTGGGCGTGCAATCCCGAAAACGGCTTCTTCGGCGTGGCACCCGGCACCAATATGAAGTCCAACCCCAACGCGCTGATCTCCACCCAGAAAAATACCATCTTCACCAACGTGGTGCATAATCTGGATGATAACACCGTGTGGTGGGAGAGTATGGATAAAAACCCGCCGAAGAACGCCCGCAACTGGAAGGGCGAGCTGTGGGACTGCACCGACGGCTCCAAGGGCGCTCATCCGAACTCCCGTTTCACCGCACCCGCGAAGAACTGCCCCTGCGTTTCTGCCGAGTTTGATTCCCCGGCCGGTGTGCCGATCTCCGCGATCATCTTCGGTGGCCGCCGCGCGAAGACCGCTCCGCTGGTGTACCAGTCCCGCGATTGGGATCACGGCGTATTCGTAGGCTCCATTATGGCATCGGAGACCACCGCCGCCGCGACCGGTGCCGTCGGCGTTGTCCGCCGTGACCCGATGGCGATGCTGCCGTTCTGCGGCTATCATATGGGCGACTACTGGGCACACTGGATCGAGATGGGCAAGAAGCTTGGCGACAAAGCTCCCAAGATCTTCAACGTCAACTGGTTCCGCACCGACGACGAGGGGCACTTCCTGTGGCCCGGCTTCGGCGACAACCTGCGCGTGCTCGACTGGATCGTCAAGCGCTGCGAGGGCAAGGCCGACGCACAGACCACCGCGATCGGTTACGTCCCCTATGCCGAGGATATCAACCTCGAAGGTCTGGAGAACTTCGATCTCAACACGCTGAAGTCCATCCTTGAGGTGGATAAGGAGCTGTGGAGCGCGGAGATCGCCGGCATCGAAGAGTTCTATGCCAAGTTCGGCAACAAACTGCCCGCAAAGCTGGCCGAGGAGCTCGATACCCTCAAGAACAACCTGAAGTAAGGCTGACTTATCGCCCCACGGTGCCCGCACCGTGGGGCGATTTTTTGTGCTATACCCATCTCAGCATTAACGTTTTCTATCCGTTACATAAAAAATTTCATAAAAAGTATTGACTTTACTGCTTTAAAGTGTTATATTGTGTACACTATCAAGTATCTCTGTTCCGGCGGTATGCCGGAATACGATGTTAGGAGTGTTTTGTATGCGTATGAAGAAGATCCTGTCCATCGTGTTGGCTCTGGCCCTGCTGACTGTTTCGGTGTTCGCACTGGGCGGCTGTGAGAAGAAGGGCGTCGACACCGATGGCGACGATCAGGGCACTGCCAAGAAGTATGTTGTGGGTATCTGCCAGCTGGCCCCGCACGTAGCGTTGGATGCGGCTACTAAGGGCTTCCGCGATCAGCTCGCCGCTGAGTTGGGTGCTGATAACGTGGAGTTCCTCGAGCAGAACGCTCAGGGCGAGCCCACCGTTTGCACCACCATCATCACCGACTTTACCACCAAGAACGTCGATCTTATCATGGCGAACGCCACCGCCGCCCTGCAGGCTGCTGCGGAAGGCACCGAGACCATCCCGGTGCTCGGCACCTCCATCACCGAGTACGGCACCGCGCTGTCCATCAAGGATTTCTCGGGCACCGTCGGCGGTAATGTTTCCGGTACGTCCGATCTGGCTCCGCTGGATCAGCAGGCTCAAATGATCAAGGATCTGTATCCGGATGCCAAGACAGTCGCGCTGCTGTACTGCTCCGGCGAGGCAAACTCCGACTATCAGATCAAGGTCGTCAAGTCCGAGCTCGAGAACAAGGGTTACACCTGCGAGCTGTTCCCGTTCACCGATTCCAATGACGTTGCCTCGGTCGCTACGGCTGCCGCTGCAAAGGATGTTATCTACATCCCCACGGATAACAAGGCTGCGGAGTGCACCGGTGCCATCTACGGCGCGATCGGCAACACGCCCGTCATCGCCGGTGAAGAGGGTATCTGCTCCGGCTGCGGCGTGGCCACGCTGTCCATCAGCTACTACGATCTGGGCGTGGCCACCGGTAAGATGGCTGCGAAGATCCTGAAGGGCGAGGCCAACGTCTCCGAGATGCCCGTCGAGTACGCGGCGACCTTCACGAAGAAGTACAACGCCTCCCGCTGTGCGGAGCTGAACATCGACACCGCCGCGCTGGAAGATGCCGGTTACATCGTCATCGAGGGTACGGAAGTTACCGAATAAGCACTGCTTACAGCTTCAACCGTAAAAAAACTCCACCGGAGCTGCCGCACGGCAGCTCCGGTGTCTGTTGGTTTATAACGACTTGTATTACGGAAAGGAATTCCCCTATGGACGTTTTACTCAACTGGCTTTCCGCTATGCCCGGTGCCATCGGCCAAGGTATGGTTTGGGGCATTATGGCAATCGGCGTGTTCATCACGTTCCGTATCCTCGATATCGCCGACCTGACGGTCGACGGTTCTATCTGCACCGGCGGCGCGGTCTGCGCTATGCTGGTACTTTCCGGCGTTAACGTGTGGGTGGCTCTGCTGGTCGCCACCGTCGCCGGTATGCTGACCGGCCTGCTGACGGGTCTGTTCCACACCGCGCTGGGCATCCCGCCCATTCTCGCCGGCATCCTGACCCAACTGATGCTGTGGTCGATCAACCTGAAAATTATGGGGAAGGCCAATGTCGCCCTCCCCTCGCGGTCGTACGATCTCATTCTCAATCGGAAGGAGATCACCTCGACCATCCTGATCCTTGCCGGTTTCTGTGTTGTCATCATCGCCGTGTTGTACTGGTTCTTCGGCACCGAAATGGGCGCGTCGCTGCGCGCGACGGGTAATAACCTGCAAATGAGCCACGCGCAGGGCATCAACACCAACTTCACCACCGTGCTGGGTCTGATGATCTCCAACGGCATCGTCGCACTGTCCGGTGGTCTGCTGGCACAGTTTCAGGGCTTCTCCGATATCAATATGGGACGCGGTGCCATCGTTATCGGGTTGGCCGCCGTCATCATCGGTGAGGCACTGGTCTCCCGCTTCGGTAGCGGCTTTATCGTCCGTTTGATCGGTGTTGTCATCGGCGGTATCATCTACTTCGCGGTATACCAGACGGTCATCTTCATCGGTCTGGATCCCGACCTGCTCAAGATGCTGTCGGCTGTTGTGGTCGCGGTATTCCTCGGCATCCCACACCTAAGAAAAACATTGTTCGCAAAGCACGGCAAAGGAGGCAAAAAGCATGCTTGAACTGAAGAATATCAGCAAGACCTTCAATGCCGGCACAGTCAATGAGAAATTGGCACTGGACGATATCTCGCTCACGCTGAACGAGGGTGATTTCGTCACCGTCATTGGAGGTAACGGGGCGGGTAAGTCCACGATGCTGAATATGGTCGCGGGCGTGTACCCGGTGGACAGCGGCTCCATCGTCATCGACGGCGTGGATATCACCCGCCTGCCGGAATACAAGCGCGCCAAGTACCTCGGCCGCGTGTTTCAGGACCCGATGATGGGCACCGCTGCGGATATGTGGATTGAGGAAAATCTGGCACTGGCCGCCCGCCGCGGTCAGCACCGCACGCTGAAATGGGCGATCTCCTCCAAGGAGCGCGTCGCATTCAAGGATATGCTCGCACAGCTCGATCTGGGGCTGGAGGATCGCTTGTCCACCAAGGTGGGTCTGCTATCCGGCGGTCAGCGTCAGGCACTGACGCTGCTGATGGCTGTCCTGAAGCGGCCGAAACTGCTGCTGCTCGACGAGCACACCGCCGCACTGGATCCCAAGACCGCCGCGAAGGTGCTGGAGCTGACGGATAAGTTTATCTCCGAAAGCAACCTGACCGCGCTGATGGTCACGCACAATATGAAGGATGCTATTGCGCACGGCAACCGTCTTATTATGATGAACAGCGGCCGCATCATTCTGGATATCAGCGGTGAGGACAAGAAAAAGCTCACCGTCGAAGACCTGCTGGCCGAGTTCGCCAAGTCCAGCGGCACCGAATTTGCCAACGACCGCGCGCTTCTGAACTAAATCAAATAATCATAACTACCGGCTTAGCCGGCAGTTTGCTCTGCGGCTATAAGCCGCTGTTACTGGTGGGACTGAAAGTCCACCGAATAATCTGCCAACCGCAAGCGGACTCTTAGCTACCGCTAAAGCGGTTGGTTATTTTTTGCTTGCCCTAACTGGCTCACCCGTAAACGGGTCAACTAATTCTTTTATACTTATTTGTTCGTACGCTAAATCTTCTTGTAATTGATTCCGTATATATTCTGCTATTGCCTTTTTGTTCTTTCCTACGGTATCTACATAATATTCTCTACACCAAAACTCTCGGTTTCCGTATCGGTATTTTAGATTTGCGTGTTTGTCGAAAATCATTAAACTGATCTTCCCTTTTAAATATCCCATAAAACTTGATACACTTATCTTTGGTGGTATTGATACCAGTAAATGTACGTGGTCGGGGCAGGCTTCTGCCTCAATAATTTCTACACTTTCCATTCACATAGTTTTCTTATTATTTGCCCTATATCCGCTTTTATCTTTCCATAGATTACTTGTCTTCTGTACTTCGGTGCAAAAACTATATGATATTTGCAATTCCACGCTGTGTGTGCTATACTACTTTTGTCGATTCTCATTATTGACCTCCTACGTCTTTAATGCTTGTGGTTGGCAGACCTCTCGCATTATACCATAGGAGCTTCGTTTTTGTTCATCGGCAAAAGCCCTCACGGAACCACTCGCTTAGCGAGTGGTTTTCTTGATACAATAAAACCGACGTATCGGATTTTCCGATACGTCGGTTTTATTATTTTATCTTACAGATTTTCTTCGATGTACGCGACAACCTCGCCGACCGTGCGCAGCTTCTCGATCTTCTCATCGGGGATCTCGACGTCGAACTCGTCCTCAAGGGACATCAGCATATCGACAACATCCAGCGAATCGGCACCCAGATCCTCCTGGATATTCGTTTCCAACGTAATGGAATCTTCCTCAACATCAAACTGGTTACTCAGAATCATTTTCAACTTTTCAAGAACCACAAATCTCATCCTTCCATAAAACTATCGGCCGCGGCACCCGCCGTGATCCACTATAAAAATAGTATTCAAAAATGCGCTGTTTGTCAATAGTTTTTTATGCAATCGCCGCAGAAACTTTCATTCCGCGTCACCGCTGATGACAGCGAACAACTCACGCACCCGCTCCAGTTGCCCCGCAAGGTACAAATACCCGAAAAGCGCCTCCAAACCAGTCGCTTTATGGTATGCCCCGCCCGACCGCGAGGTATGCGCGTTGCGTCCGCGTTTGTAGATCGCCTCCTCCTGCTCGGTCAGCAGCGGATAAATTTTATCCAGCGCGGCGGCCTGCGCCTCGGCACGCACCTGCTGCACCGCCAGACGGTGCTGATCCTTATTCGGCCGCCCCGCAGCGCTGACCAGCCTCTCGCGCACCATCAGCTCGTAGACACCGTCGCCCACGAACGCAAGATTCAACGGGCTGATGGTGTGGAGATCCACCTCCATCGGACACAATCGTTCCATATACGTCCTCCGTCAGTTCACAAAATCAAATTCCAGATCATAGATGCTCACGGTGTCGCCTTCCTGCACACCGGCCTCGCGCAGACGGTCGATCACACCGCTGAACATCAGTACCCGTTCAAAATACTGTAAGTTGTCCGGCTCCTGCAGGTCGATGGTCTGCAAGAGCTTGAGCAGCCACTCGCCCTCCACAAAGAACACACCGTCGTGCTGTTCGATGCGTACGGCGCGGCCATTGAGCGAGGCTTCATCCTGCATCGGTACCGGCTCCGCCTCAAATTCGCGGATAGGCGGCAGCTCCGCGAGCAACGCCGCACAGCGCTGCACCAGTGCCTCGGTGCCGTGGGCGATGGCAGCCATCAGCGGGAAATATTCCAGCCCGCGCTTTTGCATCTCCGCCTCAAACGCGGCCAGCTGCTCATCGGTTGCCAGATCGCACTTATTGCCTGCCACCAGCATCGGCCGCTTGGCAAGCGCCGCGTCAAACCGCTCCAGCTCACGGGAAATGGTATCCAAGTCCTCCAGCGGGTCGCGACCCTCACTACCGGACACGTCCACCACTTGCACCAGCAGGCGGCAACGCTCCACGTGGCGTAAAAACTCGTGACCGAGACCCACACCCTCGCTGGCACCCTCGATGATGCCGGGAATATCCGCCATCACGAACGACGCGCCCTGATCCACACGCACCACACCGAGCACGGGCGTGATGGTGGTGAAGTGATAATTCGCGATCTCGGGTTTGGCCTCGCTTACCACAGACACCAGCGTAGATTTACCGACATTAGGGAAGCCTACCAAGCCCACGTCCGCCAACAGCTTCAGCTCTAAGCGGATCTGATATTCCTCACCCGGCACACCGGGCTTGGCAAACCGCGGCACCTGACGGGTCGCGGTGGCAAAATGCGAGTTGCCCCAGCCGCCGCGGCCGCCCTTGGCCGCGATAAACGGCTCATCACCGGACATATCCGCCATTAAGCGTCCGGTCTCGTTATCGTACAGCAGTGTACCGCGCGGTACGGGGATGATGAGATCCTCTCCCGACTTGCCGAAGCAACGCTTCGCGCCGCCCTGACCGCCCGCAGCGGCCACGAATTTGCGCTTGTAGCGGAAATCCGACAGCGTGTTACTGCCGTCCTGCGCGACGAACACGACGTTACCGCCGCGACCGCCGTCACCGCCGTCGGGGCCGCCGGCCGCTACGTATTTCTCACGGTGGAACGACACGGCACCGTTACCGCCGTTTCCTGCCTTGATATGAATGATCGCCTTATCAATAAACATAGCGTTTCCTCTCATTCACTGTACTCGCCCTTATTATACACAAAAATCGGAATAAAGAACAGTATTTTTCACAATTTCACACAGAAAACCCGAAAAAACGCCTTGCCGGAGACCGACAAGGCGTTTGCTGTGTGCAGTTTTAGGGATTACTGCTCGGTCACATAGACGCTGACGCGCTTGCGATCCTTACCCATACGCTCAAAGCGGACAGTACCGCTGGCCTTCGCATACAGCGTATCGTCGGAGCCGATGCCGACGTTCTGGCCCGGATGGATGTGGGTGCCGCGCTGGCGCACCAGAATATTGCCCGCGAGAACGAACTGACCGTCAGCGCGCTTGGCGCCCAGACGCTTGGACTCGGAATCACGACCGTTTTTGGTGGAGCCCATACCCTTTTTATGAGCAAAGAGCTGGATGTTGATTTTCAGCATTTGTTACACCTCCGTTAGTTGTAGCTGGATATATGTGGGATATTGGGCGCAAAGCCCATCCAGATGGAGCTGCAGGCCTTTCAGCGTGATCTGTGCGGCTTCCTCCTCACCGGGAGCAACCACCACAGACAGCCGACCCTCGCTTTCCTGTACCTTGGTATGACAACCACACACGTCCGTGAGCGTATTCGCTGTCAGGTACACAGCCGAGGACACCGCAGCACACACGATGTCGCGTCCCTGCTCCGCATAGCCGGCGTGGCCTTGAAGCTCAAAGCCGCACAGCCGCTTGCCGCGGGTCAGGAGTATTGCGCGAATCATTCCTCAGCGGCAGCTTCCGCCTTGGGGGCTCTGGGAGCTCTGGCGTGGATGCCTTCGATCTGCACCTTGGTGTAGGGCTGACGATGACCCATAGCACGCTTGCTGCCCTTCTTGGGACGATAGGTGAACACGGTAATCTTCTTGGACTTGCCGTTCTTCAGAACGTGAGCGTCAACGTAAGCGCCCTTGAGATACGGCGCGCCGAGCTTCAGCTCTTTATCGTTATGCAGAGCAACGACCTTGTCCAACACGATACTGCTGTCTTCAGCGGCATCCAGCTTCTCAATGAACAGAACGTCGCCGTTCTGGACCTTGTACTGCTTACCGCCGGTTTCAATGATGGCGTACATACTAGTACCTGCCTTTTCTTAAGACTCGCTGCGCTCGGGCGGAATGCTCACTTATGGTGTTTTATCGTAGGACAAAACACCGCCCGGAACAAGCGGCATCGCCCATTGTAGCACACTTTTTCGGTGCTGTCAATAGGTTTTTTAAAATACCAGCTGATACAGTGTAGGTGTTACAATGATGTGTGACAAAAGATAAAAAATAGTAGCGAATAGGA
>CAYYDD010000044.1:0-13826 GCA_964470515.1 uncultured Eubacteriales bacterium
TCGAAGCCACCGCCTCCTCCACGCGGCGCAACAGCGGCAACTCGGAGGGATTGAGCGACCCGGGGACCTCCCCCTCTTCGATCACACGCGACACCGCTGACACCTGAATATCGTAATGCCAGCCCTCACCCGACGGACGGATGGTGAGGGTGGTTTTTATTTCCTCCAAGCGGAAGGTGGTATTATCCAGCGTGTAAAGACAGTGCTCGCTCTCCCCCGCAGCCAACAGTAAACCGGTCGTTTCTTGCATCGTCAGTTCACCGACAAGCACTCCGTGACAAAACAGTGCCGTACCGCTCAGGCGCGGAGTACCGTCCACCACCTCCAAAAGGGGAAGTGCGGCATCGTACATACCGCTGAGTGCGCGTTCAGCATCCAACAGATGCGTGGTGACGCACTGTGCGTAGCGGCTACCCTCCTCCAGTAGCTGCGACACGTATTCGGCGGGGATGGCATCGCTGCCGGTGGTGATGTCCAACAGCGCCGCCGGGTCGCCGCGACACACGACCAGATCGACCAGTGACCGCCCCTCCTGATTGCGGATAAAGTAATCCAGTATTTGGAACAGATTATTGTCGCGGCAGTGCTCCAGGCTCAGCACAATGATCTGATTTTGCAGGATATAGGTGCGCTTGCCGGTCTCGTTGAGAAACGCCTGCAACGCCCCGGCGACCGACTCACCGTCGGCCGTATACACCGCGGTAGCCGCTTCGCTTTGCTCAGACAGACTGCCGGCGGTGCGCAGCGCCTCCACCGCCTGAATGGACAGCGTCCACCGCCCGTCCCGCCCGTCAATGCCGAGGCCGGTGACGATAACCTGCTCGCCCACCTCGGATTCGGGCTGACAGCCGCTTAACAGCACGGCGATGAGAATAACGGCACACAGCAAACGCTTCATACGACCTTCCTCCGTTTCAAAAGTCCCAGCGCTGCGGGCAGCAACAGACAAAACACACCCAACACACCCCAATAGATCACGGTGATAAACTCCCAATCCTGCGCACTGCGGATAAGCAGTGTAAACACCGACAGCAGCACCGCCCCTACGGCAGCCGACGGCAGGAGGGCTTTTTTGCCGAACAGACGGCGGGCGGTATCGGTAAACAGCGTGCAAAACAGAGTCAGCCGGACAAAAAACGTGCTCAGCCACACGGCGGTGATGAGGATATCCATCCGCTGAAACACCCCCACCTGCGCGGCGGTGACAGCGGCGTAGTACGGGTAGGCGATCTGCATCGCAAAATCGCCCAGCACACCCAGTGCCGTGACGCTGACCAGCGCGGTCAGCAGCGAGGTCAGCCCCGAAAATGCGGCCAGCGCACGGGTACGCGAGCCGCTGACGTACGGGTACAGCAGTCCGATAGCCACAGTTTCCGCCGTGCGGGGCAGCTCGGTCACCGCCGCACGGAGCACCGCCCACACCCCGCTGCCCGCCACGGGCGGGAAGTGCATCAGCCGCATTTCCGGCAGCAGTGACAGACTGAACACCAAAAGACAGATCACCGAGAACACCGCCACGAGGATGGATGCCCGCCCCAAGGCCTGAATACCGTAAAACGACGCGAGAAACGCCACGACAATGAGTGCCACAGTGAGCGCGGGCACGGAAAAGTCGCTTTTCATCACCTTTTCGGCAAAATCGTAAAATTGCACGATATCCAGGCACAAAATGAACAGACACAGCAGCAGATACCCCACGCATACCACGCGGCCAAGCACCCGTGAACGGGTATAGGCGTAGCCGATGACACCACGTGACGAGCGGCGCAACAGCAACAGCGTGGGCACAAACAGCAAAAACAGTAGCACACCGCTCAGCGCGGTAGCACTCAAGCGGTCGGTCACGTTCAAATGGCCGGTGCTTTCGGGGGTGAGCAGCAGGCAATTCGACAAACGCGATGCAAGCAGCAGTACGGTCAACTGCGCGGCACTGATACGGGAGACCTTATTCACGCGGCTGCTCCTCCTCCCCTTCGGCAATGCGTGACCCGACCACGTTCTGCACCAAAAAGCGGCGGCGCGTCAGCGTTCGCCAATCCGAGCGGATAAACACGTCGCGCATTGCCTTCCAGCTGAACGGCGCAATGGGTGCGGTGATGGGGATGCTGTGGATATTCAGCGAGCACACACTGCAAAGCAGCAGTAAAGTGCCGAGGGCTAATCCGTAAACGCCGAAGCTACCGCCGAGTACGATGAACACGAAGCGCAGCGTGGCGATACTGCCGTAAAGACTTGGCAGTACAAACGCGCTGATGGAGGTCAGTGCCACGATGATGACCATGGGAGCACTGACCAGCCCCGCACGCACCGCGGATTCCCCGATGACGAGTGCCCCGACGATGCTGACCGCGTGACCGACGGATTTGGGGAACCGCAGCCCGGCCTCGCGCATAATTTCAAATACAAAATGAATGAGCAGTGCCTCGACCGTGAGCGAAAACGGCGTGGAGCGGTCGGAGTTGATGAACGACAGCAAAAACACCGACGGCAGCATTTCGGCGTGATGCGTGCCGACAGCAACGTAAGCCCCCGGCAGCAGCAGGCTGACGATAAACGACACATATTTGATAATGCGGATAAAGCTCGCGTACAGCGGATGCTGTGTGTAATCGTCCATTGATTGAAAATGCTCGGAGAACAGATACGGCACCACCAACGCAAAGGGCGTGCCGTCCACCAGTACACCGATACGCCCCTCCGCGATCTTGCCGCACAGTGTGTCGGGGCGTTCGGTGGTATCGACACCCGTGAACGCCGAACGACCCTTACCCTCTAAAAACGGCTGCAAATAGCCCGAATCCAGCACCAGCTCCAGGGGGCAGTCCTTGATACGGCGGCGGATATCCCGCAGCAGGCGGCGGGAAACACGGTCGCGCAGATAGCACAGGCACACAGCGGTGCGGCTTTCGGTGCCGGCACTCAGCATTTCAAAGGTAAGCTGCGGTGTTTTCAGGCGGCGGCGCACCATCGAGATATTCACGCGGATCGCCTCGGTGAAGCCCTCGCGGGAGCCGCGCACGCTGACCTCGGTGGACGGCTCGGAGATACCGCGTATCATAAACGCCTGTAAGCCGCCGAGCGACGCGGTGGCCACACCGTCGATCAGCACAGCGGCAAAGCCGGACATAATGAGCTCAAGGAGCTGCTCCAGGGTATCCGCCTCTAACAGATCCACAAAGCCAAGCACGTTTTCACGGATATCGCGCATCAGCGCTGCGGCATCGGGATAGCCCTCGTGCAGACGCATCAGCGGCAGGATGACGGCGTTCGCCATCATATGACGATCCACCATTCCCTCCACGCTGACGAGTGCCGCATCGTAGCCGGCGACGCGTACCTCGCGGATGACCAGGTCGGAGCTGACATCAAAGGCGGTGCGCAGCGCGGCGAGCGTTTCCGCCAGCGACGCGGTCAACGGTGTTGTTTTCGGCATCGTATCACTTCCCTGCTCACAGCATTTCCCAAAGCGGCAGGAATATCCATCGTCCCGCCGCGCATACTACCACCGAAAGGCGGGATGACAATGGCGATCGCGGCACTTCGCACGGTGATCATTTACGTTATGATCATCGCCGCTCTGCGGCTGGCGGGAAAACGGCAGCTCGGCGAGCTGCAACCGGCAGAGCTGGTGGTGACGCTGCTCATCGCCGACCTCGCCGCCGTACCGATGCAGGACAACGGCACTCCTCTGCTCAGCGGCCTTGTGCCCATCGCGGTGCTGGTGGCACTGGAGCTCATTCTGTCCACGTTGATGATGAAATGCCGCTGGCTGTCGCATCTGGTAACGGGAAATCCGGTGGTCATCATCCGCGACGGTAAGTTGCAGCAGAAATCGCTGAAGCAGTTGCGACTGACGGTGGAGGATCTGATGGAGACACTGCGACAACAGGGTATCTTCGATATCCGCGAGGTGCAGTATGCCATCGCCGAGACCAACGGCAAGATCAGCGTGTGTCCGGTTCCCTCCACCAAGCCCGCCACGCCCAAGGTGCTGGATATTCAGGTCGCCGACGAAGGCGCACCCGTGCCGGTGGTGAGCGACGGCAGGCTGGTAGACTGGGGCATCGCGATGTGCGGGCTGACGCCGGAATGGGTGCGAGAGAAGCTGCGGCGGCGGAACGTTCCGCTACGTGAGGTGTTGCTGATGACCGCAGATAAGCAGCATAAGGTATGCATCGTACGGAGGGAGAATACACAATGAAACGGGTGATCGGAGCGGTCGCACTGCTGCTCATCGTCATAAGCGGCTGTGTCGCATCGTATGTCACGGAGAAAGAGCATTTTGAACAGATGATCGACCTCGCAGAGCAGGCCGAGACCGACTACCGCGCCGGCAATCCGGACAGCGCGCAGCAGGCGACCGACCGTCTGGCGGAGGTCTTTGCCGAGCGCAGCCGATTGATGGCGCTGTTTTTGCCGCACACCGCACTGACCGAGGCGGAAAAAAGCATCGAGGGACTGACGCTCATCCTGCCCTACGGCGAACGAAAGGATTTTACCGCCGAGGCGCGTCGCTGCCGCCTGCTCCTGCAGCGGCTGTGGGATCAGGAACAGCCTACGTGGGAAAATGTGTTGTAAGGAGCGGGGATCCCGCTCCTTTTTCTTGACAAATTATCTTCCGGGATGCTATGCTTGAACTAAGGAATATCAAGCAGCACAAAGACGGGAGGCAAATTATAAAAAAGACTGATGATGATCGTTCTGATCGCACTAACCGTATTCGCATTGTCCGAGCGTGTTGATGTTTATCCACTTACTAATTTTACGAATTTTCATATAGAAAGCCGTGACCCTGCCATGCATAGCCATATAATAGCTGACTATAGTCAAGCCGAAGATGTGGGTGAATGGATAAAGAAGGGGCAACAATGAAAGCTGAAAAGGTATAGTCACACAAGATTGAGAGGCTGCGCTACGTTACGGGCGCAGCCTCTTCTGTTATTAACCGCTCCTACGATACCGGCTTCCGTTCGTGAGGTTTACGGAATCATCCCACCCTTAAATGCACCAGATGGGCGATGCCGGGGATGCTCTCTCCCTGCTGCGAGGAGGTCGGCGACATCATCGCGCCGGTGGCCATAAAGAGGCCGTTTTTCCACACGCCGCTCTCCAGATTACCGAGAATGTGCGAGCACAGCACCGCCGCCGAGCAGCCGCAGCCGGACGCACCGGCATGCGCATCCTGCTTTTCGCGGTCGTACAACAGCAATCCGCAATCCAGATGGTTGTCCCCGATCTTACACCCCTCCTGCGCTGCGATCATTTTAAACAGCGCGCTGCCTTCGGCACCGAGGTCACCCGTGGCGATAAAATCGTAATCGTCCGGGCGAGTGCCGGTATCCTGCAAAAAATTCAGCAGGGTATCGGCCGCAGCAGGTGCCATCGCCGCGCCCATATTGTTCATATCCTTAATCCCCATATCCACAATACGGCCGATGCATACGTCCTCAATACGCACGCGACCGCCCATCCCCACCAGCACACAGCCCGCGGCGGTAGCCGTCCACTGCGCGGTGGGCGTGCGCTGACCGCCGTATTCCAGCGGAAAGCGGAACTGCCGCTCTGCAGTACAGAAGTGCGATGAGGTCACCGCCGCCGCCACGTCTGCGGCACCGCTGTCCACAAAAATGGAAGCCATACACAGCGTTTGCGCCATCGTGGAGCACGCACCGAACTGGTTGAGCAACGGCACGTTGGACTCCCGCATACCGAACGTGGACGCGATATTCTGATTGAGCAGGTCGCCCGTAAACAGCACGTTCACATGTGACGGCGAATACCCCGCCTTGTCCAGTGCGCGGGTAAACGCCTCCTTTTGCAGACGGCTTTCGGCCTTTTCCCACGTTTTCTCACCTAAGCGGCCATCCTGAAACACCGCGTCAAACCCCGAGCCGAGCGGCCCCTCGCCCTCTTTTTTGCCGACCGCCGATGCGTACCCCAACACACGCGGGCGACCTGACAAGCTGATCGTATAGTGTCCTTTTCTCTCTGGCATCGTTATCCCTCCACGCGTTAGTCTCCCGTTTTCGCGTGCGAATTATACATTCTGTAAGGATTTTTGTAAAAGACTTCCATTTTTCGACAAGGTGTGTTATAATACTTCAAAATGGGGTGTCGAATGTGCTGACAGTGGTTCCGGATTATTACGCGGCGTTCCGCTGCATCGGCGGCCAATGCCGTCATAACTGCTGTATCGGCTGGGAGATCGATATTGACGAGGAGACGTTATCGCGTTATCGCGCGATGCCCGGTGACTGGGGCGAGCGGTTAGTACTAAACGTCGGCGATGACGGATCCGCACACTTCATTACCGATGCTGCGGGGCGCTGTCCGTTCCTGAACGGGGACGGCCTGTGTGATCTGCAACTCGCCTTCGGTGACGACCTGCTGTGCGACATCTGCGCAGAGCATCCGCGGTTTCACAACGAGCTGCCCGGCCGCATAGAGAGCGGTTTAGGGCTGTGCTGCGAAGCGGCGGCACACCTCATCTTAGGGCAGCGAGAGCCGACAGTGCTGTGCATCAGCGGCACGGCCGAGTGTGATGACGAGATCATCGCACAGCGGGACAAGCTGCTCGTCATTTTGCAGGATCGCTCCCGCACGATAGACGAGCGTATCACTTCAATGCTGATCTCCTGCCACGCAGCCATGCCGGGGGTATCCCCCGCTGAGTGGGCGCGGGTACTGCTGTCGCTCGAACGGCTGGATGATGTATGGGGCGAGCTGCTCATCCGTTTGCGGGACGGGTGGAACACCGCCGATACCGACGGATTTGACGCGTATATGGCTGATCGGCAAACCGAATACGAGCAGCTGCTCGTCTATTTTATCTACCGTCATCTGGCGAACGCCGCCGATGACGAGGATATTGCGGCACGCGCGTGCTTTGCGGTACTCGGGTACACGGTGATCCACGCGCTGGGCGCGGTGCTGTGGACGGCTGATGGGCATTTTGATCTTGAACAGCAATGCGAGCTCGCGCGGGCGTTTTCCGCCGAGATCGAATATTCCTACGAAAATCTCTACATCCTACTGAACACGTTGGGAGGCATATAGTATGGAGATCGCCGACATTGAAAAACGATACCTCCGGCGCTTAACGAACGTGTATATGCACGTGCAGGCGTTGTTGGATCCCACTCCCGAGGAGGCATCCGAGTACAAGCAGCGGCAGATGCGCCGCTGGCTGACGAAAAAATACAAGAAAGCGCTAAATTCCCTGCCGGCAGAGTTGCGCGTGCATTTTGCCGACACAGTAAGCGATCGCGAGGTCTTTTTGTTTATGAAGGCGTGCATGGAGCGGCTGTTTGTGCTGCTCGACGGCGAAAAGCAGCGCTTTTATGAAACGGCGGCCGCGCTGTCGGACGATACGCGCGCGGCATTGTGGAAGCTGGCGCAGGGCACAAACTGGCCGACGGTGCTACGTCACGGCAACGATCTGGAGATCGTTGTGGACGGTACGGAGGCCTACCGCCGTCGGCTGTTCCTGAAAGACGTAGACGGTATTCCCGAGGGCGAAGAGGAAGAGCGGTTCGCCGCTATTGAGCTGACTCTCAGCTGCGACGGTGATCGGTATTGCCTGACCGGCGAGGTGTTTGACGCAATGACCGACGATTATCGCGGCTACAGCTTCACGTTTGCGGATGCTGAGACCGTCACCGAGGTATACGATGCCATCAACAGCATTTGTCTGTGGGATCACCCGTGGAATTTTCTTATCACGGCGGCGTCCGGCATCGTGGCCAAGGCGTATCTGCCCGGCTCACACTGCAACGATCAAGAGCTGATGTTGCTACCGCTACTGACCGAGATCGCCGCACTGGATGATTGGGACGAGTTGCCGGACGATTTCCCGTTTACCTTCCCCACGCTCAAAGCACTGGCTGCCAAGCACGGTTGCGATACATTGGTGCCGCTGTTTGACGCTCTGGGTCAGAAAGCACCCGACAGTGCGGAATACACCGGGCAGGTGCAAAAGATCATCACCGCCCTGTGCGATCAGAGCGTGGAGCCGCTGTGGCGCGAGGTGTTTGATGAGATTTGCGCCTCGCAGGCGGTCTATCCCGACAAAGCGGAGGAATGCTGTCCCTCGCCGGTGCTGATTGCCACGCGTGAGGCGATACAAGCGCAGATGGCACGGCTCGGGTTTAGCGGTGAGTATCCGAATTTTGTAAAGGAGGGTCCGTTGCAGGGCGTGCATTTGGAAGACTCGTACGACACACCGTACGTCCTCGGGCCGAAGGCGCGGATGGTGAGCCGCATCCACTGCATCGAAACCGTGGTAGACCGCGAGCTGACCGTACAGTTCCTGTGCGGCACCGCACTGCTGAACGACAGTGAGGAGACCAAGGACATTTATTCCTGCTTGTTTAACGCCGGCGGACGGAGGCTGTTCCATCATACGGAGTATTCCACGCTGTTGTATGAGCCGGACTTTGAGTACACCCCACAGGAGCTGGGACTGTGCGTCTCGGTCGCGGCTAAGAAAGCACAACTGCAGCGGCTGACCAAGGACGAGCAGCACACCTATTCCGGTATGCGCGAGGCAAGCCTGCGCACGTTCCTGATGTTCCTCATCGTCGTGGGCGGTGTGTTCGGTCTGGCTATGACGGCTATCTTTATGCTACTGGCCGTGCTGCTGACGTTCCTTGTCGGCGGCAAAGCGGCGATCGCTCCGATGCTGGAAAGTGTGCCGTGGGGATACGTGTTGCTGTTCTGCTGGGTGGCCTACGGCGGTACGATGGCAACCATCACCACCTTAGCCAAAAGAAAGTAAAGGAGTTCGGTACGATGCGGCTTCGGGTCCTTGTTCGGTTGGTTGAAAGTCTCTTGAAAATGCGCGACCACGGCGCAGATATCTATTGCCGTACCGACAGCGAAAAATAAATTACAATATCTTGTATTTTCGATTGACAAACGGTGCTAGATATTGTATAATGCAACCACAGCTTTTACATGACTGACGGATTTGGCGGGTCACCGCAGGGGAGTGTAAAATGCGCTAAGCCGACCGTCTGGGCAACTGCAGTTCATTAAGAGCTGGGGTTGTCTTTTTTTCAGCAAGGAGAATGGGAGTATGAAACACAACAACTGGGACGGCTTCGTAGGAGGAGCCTGGCAGGACGAGATCAACGTCCGCGACTTTATTCAAAGAAATTACAAGGAGTACACCGGAGACGACAGCTTTCTCGCCGGTGCGACAGACCGTACCTCGGCACTGATGAGCAAGGTGCAGGATCTGTTCACGCTGGAGCGTCACCGCGGCGGCGTGCTGGACATAGATACCGATACGGTGTCCTCGCTCACGAGCTATGCCCCCGGCTATATCGACAAGGACAAGGAGCTCATCGTCGGCCTGCAGACGGACAGCCCGCTCAAGCGCGGTGTCAATCCGTTCGGCGGTATGCGTATGGCGCGGCAGGCCTGCGCCGCATACGGCTATCGTCTGGGTGATGCCGTGGAGGACGGCTTCCGTTTCCGCACCACGCATAACGACGGCGTGTTCCGCGCCTATACCGACGAGATGCGCGCAGCGCGCAAGTGCCACGTCATCACAGGCCTGCCGGATGCCTACGGTCGCGGCCGTATCATCGGCGACTATCGCCGTGTGGCATTGTACGGTGTCGACCGTCTGATCGAGGAAAAGAAAAAAGACAAGGCGAAGTTGTCGGAAAGTGCCTTCGGGCCGGAGAGCATCCAGCTGGCGGAGGAGCTGTTCCAGCAGATCGCTTTTCTGGGTCATTTGAAAGAAATGGCCGCTATGTACGGCTACAATATCAGCCAGCCCGCATCGGACACGCGTGAAGCGATCCAGTGGACGTATTTTGCATATCTGGGCGCTATCAAGGAGCAAAACGGCGCGGCGATGTCGCTTGGTCGTGTCGGCACCTTCTTTGATATCTATATCGAGCGCGACATCGCTACCGGCGCACTGACCGAGGAAGGTGCGCAGGAGCTGGTGGACGATTTTGTGATGAAGCTGCGTATGGCGCGGCATCTGCGCACTGCCGAGTACAACGAGCTGTTCGGCGGCGATCCGATGTGGATCACCGAGGCCGTGGGCGGTATGGGAAAGGATGGTCGCACGCTGGTCACGAAGACCAGCTTCCGTATGCTGAACACGCTGTACACGCTGGGCTCCTCCCCCGAGCCGAATCTGACGGTACTGTGGTCCACCGCACTGCCGGAGGACTTTAAGCGCTTCTGCGCCAAGGTGTCGGCGGATACCGATTCCATCCAGTATGAAAACGACGATGTGATGCGCCCGCTGCACGGAGACGATTACGCCATCGCCTGCTGCGTTTCCGCGATGGAACTCGGCAAGCAGATGCAGTTCTTCGGTGCGCGGTGCAATCTGGCGAAGCTACTGCTTATCGCCATCAACGGCGGCTACGATACCACCAGCGGTATGCACATCGGCCCGCAGATGCCGGTCATGGACGGCGATACGCTGGATTTCGACGCGGTGATGGAGCGTTATTCCATCTACATCGAATGGCTGAGCCATCTGTACGTCAAGACGATGAACGTCATCCACTTTATGCACGACAAGTACGCCTACGAAAAGATCCAGATGGCGTTGCACGACACGCAGGTCGAGCGCCTGATGGCGTTCGGTGTGGCGGGTCTGTCGGTGGTGGCGGATTCGCTGTCTGCCATCAAGTACGCCAAGGTGCATCCCGTCAAGGATGATTTCGGCTACATCACCGATTTTGAGACCGTCGGCGAGTTCCCGAAATACGGCAACGACGACGACCGCGTGGATATGATCGCGCGGGATATGACACATCAGGTCATCACCGAGCTACGTAAAACGCCCACCTATCGCAATGCCATCCACACGCTGTCGGTGCTGACCATCACGTCCAACGTGATGTACGGCAAACACACGGGTGCCACGCCGGACGGCCGCACCGCCGGCGCTCCCTTTGCACCCGGTGCCAACCCGATGCACAACCGTGAGGAAAACGGCGCACTCGCGTCGCTCAACTCCGTGGCGAAGATCCGTTACGAGGATTGCCGCGACGGTATCTCAAACACCTTCTCCATCACGCCCGATGCCCTCGGCAAGACCGAGGATGAGCGCGTGAGCAATCTGGTGGCCATTCTGGACGGCTATTTTGCCAAAGGTGCCCACCACATCAACGTCAACGTGCTCAACCGCGAAACGCTCATCACGGCGTACAAGGATCCCGAGGCATTCCCGAATCTGACCATTCGTGTGTCCGGCTACGCCGTCAACTTCCATAAGCTGTCGCGTGAGCAGCAGCGCGAGGTCATCAGCCGCACATTCCACGACGCGGTATGAGTGCCGGTCGCGTTCATTCCATCCAGAGCCTCGGCACGGTAGACGGGCCGGGCGTGCGGTTTGTGGTGTTTTTGCAGGGCTGCTATCTGCGCTGTCGGTGCTGTCACAACCCCGACACGTGGGACGTTCACGGCGGCACGGAATACACGCCGGAGCAGCTCGTACAGAAGGCGGTGCGCTACCGTGAGTATTTCGGCGCCGACGGCGGTATCACGCTGTCGGGCGGTGAGCCGCTGTTACAGGCCGAATTTGCGCGTAAGGTATTTACACAGTGTCACGAGGTCGGTATCCACACATGCCTCGACACTGCGGGCAGCGTACTGAACGATGCGGCGCGGGCGTTACTGCGCGAGACCGACCGCGTGCTGTTGGACTACAAGTACACCGACGATGCACGGTATCGCGACTGCGTCGGTTGCAGTATCACGCCCGTGCGGGAGTTTCTGGCCTATCTGAACGTGCAGTCTATTCCCACGACGCTGCGACAGGTCATCATTCCCACGTTGAACGACACCGAGGAAAATGTGCGCGCGCTGAAAGAGGTCGCCGCACAACACGCGTGTGTAGACAAGGTCGAGCTGTTACCGTTCCGCAAGCTGTGCCAGACAAAGTACGATACCTTGGGCATCCCCTTCCCTCTCGCCCATCTACCCGAGCCCGACCGGGACACGATGAAAAAACTCAATACGATATTGACAGTGCCGTGAAAGCGGTGCTGTTTTTTTGTAAAACGGGCGACAAAACGGTTTACTTTCGCGATTGTTTGTGATACATTGTATATAAAAAATGGGGACTGATATGCGTAAATGCAGATTTTGTAAGGTGTTAAAAGAAGAAACCATACCGATCCCACTGCGTCCGGACAGAGTGATCGAGCGGTTATCATAGATGCAGGATATGTGTTATACCGATTTCCGCGGACGAACAAAGGCGTTCCGCCTTGGGATCGGTGAATAATAATGGCAAGGAGACGAAGATGTTGAGACCGTCACCGTTTTACAAAATTTTAAGCGAAGAAACCGTAGCCGTACCGGGAAAATACGCCGACGTGGTGGATAAGCTGTGCCAGCTACACGGCGAATGCTCATCGCGCGACTGCTACCGGCAACCGTTGGTGTTCGGCTGCTCGGAGGACGGTAAGTTCTCCTTTGGCGGTAACGTTTCCCAGCACTTACGTGACAGCCGCCATTATTCCACGGCAGGGTATGGGTGCACCTATACGATACGCACCTTCTATCTTTGCGACAACGTCGCAGAGGAAAACGGAAAAACCGTGGTAAAGCTGTACAACGTGCACGACTGCGGCTCCGCCGTCTTTCGGTGGCTCGACGTGATCCTCGACCTGCTCGCCATACTTCTCTATATCCTCCTTGCAACCGTTACTCCGATGCAAATCTCGGCGTTTGCCATGCCGGCCTTAGCACTCATAGGCGTGTTTGCGGCCACAGGGAACTGGCTCGCGCTGTCAAAGGAAAGAGAGAACAAGACCGAGGATCTGGTCACGATGCGGCAGGAGCTTCTCAACCACCCGGAAGCCGTCCGGAGGTGGGACGATCGAGGGGAAATACAGGCGTGAAAAAAGCAATACTGAAGATCTACGCGGTCATACTCCCGCTCGGCGCGGCGTATTATCTGTGGGGCGCGATAACGGGTCTCTATCTCCCCTGCTACGTGTATCAACGGACGGGCCTGCAATGCCCCGGCTGCGGCACGTCGCGGATGTTTTTGTCACTTGCCCGGCTGGATATCACGGGCGCGTTCGCACAGCATCCCGTGATGCTCGTACTGCTCATCGTCTGGAACGTCATCGCGGTGCTGTGCTTTTTCGGTGTCATCAAAAGTCGGCGGTTCCTTTACACGATGCTGGGGCTGTCGGTGGCGGCTTTGGTGATTTTTACAATTTCCCGCAACCTTTCTTGACAAATGTCGTCAAATCCCGTATGCTGTATATATACTTGAAAAGAAAGAAGGATGTCCTATGTTTTGTACACATTGCGGTTCCAAAAACGAGAATGACGGCTTGTTCTGCACGAATTGCGGCGCGCCGCTGAGTTCTCAGAACGCCGCTCCCGCCGAGCAACCTGCTCAGCCGGTGCAGCCCGTTCAGCCGCCGTATTATAACTACAACCAGCCGCAGACTCCCGTAGCGGATCCTGCCAAGGGAATGTCCACCGCCTCGATGATCTGCGGTATTCTGTCGCTTCTGTGCGTATCTTCGATCATCACCGGCTCGCTGGGCATCATTTTCGGTGCCATCGCCAAGTCCAAGGGTAGCAAAAGCGGTATGTCCACCGCCGGCATCATCTGCGGTGCTATCGGCGTTGCCTTATTTATACTGTTTATCGTCGTCAGCGTCACCATCGGTATGACCGAGGATTTTTATTCCTATTCGTATTCCTTCTGATCACAATAATAATCCCCCCACATAGCGGGGGGTATTTCATTTTCGGGCATAGCCCTATGCGATACTGGCTGCGCACAAGTGCGCTTTTTATTGGCCTGCCAGCCACGCAACCGT
>CAYYDD010000045.1:0-13465 GCA_964470515.1 uncultured Eubacteriales bacterium
GTGGGTGACCGATATTTCTTATATCCAGACCAAGGAAGGAGTGCCGTATCTGTCTTAGGGGCCCTTTTGTGCCGTCCGTACAAATTGGGGCAGTTCAGTTCGGCGGGGCACTTGCTTTGCTTCAACAAAGGCACCCCCCGTTTTTACCGGGGGAAAGAAATAGCTTTTGGCGAGGAGAAAAGTAGACAAAAAAGAAACACCCTGTTACAGTAGAAGTGGTTTGCCGACCATACAACTACAATAACAGGGCGGTTCTTCAACGTAAAAGGAAAAGACGTAAAAGGGATGCGGTCGGCAAACCTTTCGGCGCCCCTTCCAGGGCTTTTCCAAGCCACCGGCTTTGCCGGTGGTCTTGACTATGCTAATCTCTTTCGTATTACGTCACATAAGAGCTTGATGCCGCGCTCGATCTGCTCCTCAGACGGTGTGGAATAATTCAGGCGGAATGACGAGGACGGTGCGCTTTCATCGCAGTTGAAGGTCGTGCCCGGCACGACGAACACCCCCTGCGCCGACAGCTCGCTGACGACCTCGGATAGCGCGACACCCTTCGGCAACGTGCACCACAGGAACAAGCCGCCCTCGGGTCGGGTGTACTTGACCTCACGGGGCATATACGTGTCCAGCATTTCCAGCATCAGCCCGCACTTGCGGCGGTACAGCTCGCGAATGGTTGCAATGTGCTGCTCCATATCGTACTGCTGCATATACCGCGCACATAGCATCTGGAAAAAGATGTTGGTGTGTACGTCCTCCACCTGCTTCGCAATCACCATTTTCTGGATGAGCGCCTCGCACCCGCAGGCAAAGCCCACGCGCATACCGGCGGAGAGTATCTTGGAGAACGTGCTGCAATACAGTACTCGCCCGTCGGTGTCCATACTCTTGATGGTGGGCAGATCCTCGCCCGCAAAGCGCAGGTCGCCGTACGGGTTATCCTCTAAGATCAGCACGTCGTACTGCCGAGCCAGCGCATACACCGCGCGCCGCTTTTCGAGCGACATCGTGATGCCTGCCGGGTTGTGGAACGTGGGGATAAGATACAAAAACTTGGCGTTCGGATGCTCGCGTAGTGCCGCCTCCAGACCCGCGATGCTGATGCCGTCGTCCTCCAGCTCCACACCGACCGGCTTAGCCCCTAGCGAGCGAAACGCGTTCAGCGCGCCGATAAAGCTGGGGTTTTCGCAGATGACCACGTCCCCCTCGTTGCACATCACCTTGCAGCACAGCTCGATGGCCTGCTGGCCGCCGGAGGTTATCAGTGTCATATTACAGTCCGTATCAATGGCGAATGTGTCTTGCAGGCGGCGCGTCACCAGCTCACGCAGCGGGAGATACCCCTCCGTCACGCTATACTGCAGTGCGTTGGCGGCATCCTCCGCGAAAATATCCGCCGCCAGCTTTTTCAGCCGCTCTACCGGGAACGACTCCGGCGCGGGATTGCCCGCGGCAAACGAAATAGCCCCCGGCATCCCCAGACTTTTGAAGATCTCGCGGATAGCCGACGGCTTCATATGTTGCATTTTTTTGGAGAAATTCAGTTCCATTTTCATCACCGTCCCTAAGTATAGCATACTGTACGATAAATGACAATAAAAATTTGACAAGGACGCGCTTTTGTGGTACTCTTTTTCTAATAGGTACTGCTCGTTTTTTATAACGGAAAGGAAGCGTTTCTATGAGCTATCGTATCGACACCCAATGCATTCAGGGCGGCTATCAGCCGAAAAACGGTGATCCCCGCGTACTGCCTATCTATCAAAGCACCACGTATAAATACGATTCCGCCGAGCATCTCGGCGATCTGTTTGATCTGAAGGTCCCCGGCCATATGTACACCCGCATCTCCAACCCCACGGTTGACGCGGTCGAGCAGAAGATCGCGTCGCTGGAGGGCGGCGTCGGTGCGATGTGCACCTCGTCCGGTCAGGCCGCCAGCCTGATGGCCGTGCTCAACATCACCTCGGCGGGTCAGAATTTTGTCAGCCTTGCCACCATCTACGGCGGCACCACCAATCTGTTTGCCGTCACGATGAAGCGGATGGGGATCGAGGTGCGCTTTGCCACCCCTGATATGACCGATGAGCAGCTTGACGCGCTGTTTGATGAAAACACCCGTCTGGTATTCGGTGAAACGCTGGCCAACCCCGCACTGCAGGTGCTGGATATCGAGCGTTACGCCGCGCTCGCACATCGCCACGGTGTGCCGCTGGTGGTGGATAACACGTTTGCCACGCCCATTCTGTGCCGCCCGTTTGAATTTGGAGCGGATATCGTGACGCATTCTACCACGAAGTATATGGACGGCCACGCCACCGTCGTCGGCGGCTGCGTGGTGGACAGCGGTAATTTCGATTGGGGCGCCTCAGGCAAATACCCCGAGCTGACCACGCCGGATGACTCGTATCACGGTGTCGTGTACACCGAGCAATTCGGCAAAGCGGCGTATATCACCAAGGCTCGTGTGCAACTGATGCGCGACTTAGGCTCTACGCCGCAGCCGCTTGCCGCCTTCATCTTAAACCTCGGCTTAGAAACGCTTGCTCTGCGTATGGAGCGTCATTGCGCCAACGCCAAGGCCGTGGCCGAGTATCTGGCGAAGCACGAGAAGATCACCTGGGTTAACTGCCCGGCGTTGCCCTCGTCCGACCAGCACGAGCTTGCCAAGAAATATTTGCCCGACGGCTGCTGCGGCGTTCTGTCGTTCGGCATTCGCGGAGGCCGTGAGGCGGCTGTTCGCTTTATGAATGCTCTCCAGCTTGCCGCCGTGGTCGTCCACGTGGCGGATGCCCGCACCTGCGTGCTACATCCCGCCAGCACCACCCATCGCCAGCTGACCGACGAGCAACTCGTCGCCGGCGGCATCACCCCGGATCTGATCCGTCTGTCGGTGGGTATCGAAAATATCAACGACATTCTGGCCGATATCGAACAGGCCTTGGCCCAAGTCTGAGGAGGCTTATCACTATGCCCATCAAGATCCCCAATCAGCTCCCTGCCACGCAAACGCTGACAAATGAGAATATTTTTGTCATCACCGAAACGCGGGCGCTGACGCAGGACATTCGTCCCCTGAAGATCTTGCTGCTCAATCTGATGCCCAAAAAGATCGTCACCGAAACACAGCTGGCACGATTGCTCGGCAACAGCCCGTTGCAGGTGGAGCTGGAGCTCATCCATACCCGCACGCACGAATCGCGCAATACGCCGATGGATCATCTGCTCACGTTTTACAAAACGTTTGACGACGTCAAGCGCCAGAAATACGACGGTCTTATCATCACCGGGGCACCGGTGGAGCAGATGCCGTTTGAAGAGGTGGAATACTGGGACGAGCTGTGCGAGATCCTTGAGTGGAGCAAGACCAACGTTACCAGTACGCTGCATATCTGCTGGGCCGCGCAGGCAGGTCTGTACTATCACTACGGTATTGATAAGCAACTGCTGGATGAAAAGCTGTTCGGCATCTTCCCGCACACGGTGGAGCGCAAGTCCTCCATTCTGTTTCGCGGGTTTGACGATGTGTTTATGATCCCGCATTCCCGTCACACCACCGTGCGCCGCAGCGATATCGAGGCGGTGCCGGAGCTGAAGATCCTCGCGTCCTCAAAGGAAGCGGGTGTTTATGCTGTCGCGACCGACCGCGGCCGCCAGATCTATCTGACCGGCCACGCGGAATACGATCCCGGTACCCTGCGTGACGAGTACGAGCGCGATGTGACGGCGGGGCTGCCCATCACCGTGCCGTGCAACTATTTCCCGGACGATGACCCCACGGCCGAGCCGCTGGTCACGTGGCGCGGTCACGCGCATCTGCTGTTTTCCAACTGGTTGAACTATTTTGTCTATCAAACTACCCCGTATGATTTACGGGAGATTCGTTAAGGGAGGCGCTTGCCGTGAGTATTCAGGAATCCGGGGAAATGTATCTGGAGACCATCCTGATCCTGACCGGCGAAAAGCCGGCGGTGCGCGCGATCGACATCAGCGAGCATATGGGCTTTTCCAAGCCCAGCGTCAGCCGTGCGCTCGGTGTGCTGAAGAAGGAAGAGCTCATCGTGGTGGATGAGGCAGGTCACATCACTCTAACCGAGTCCGGCCGCCGTATCGCGGAGACCATCTACGCCCGTCACAATGTGCTCACTGCGCTGCTGACACAGCTCGGCGTTGATCGCGAGACGGCCGCCGCCGATGCCTGTCGTATGGAGCACGCCATCAGCGACGAGACTTTCCGTGCCATTCAGGCCTACGTAGAAAAGCAATAACAGTAAATAAACCGCCGCCCTGTGACTGCCGGGCGGCGGTTTTACTTTTAGAGAAGGTGGATTTTTGCGAAGCAAAAAGACGGTGAGGTGTTGCCGTATGCGTGAACCTACAGTAGCGGAACCACATAGATCCGTATCAGATCGGCAATCAGCACCCCCCCGCAGGCGGCAGCTGCTACGATGGGCAACCCCTTGTTGTACCACGCGAGTACCAGCGCGGCCAAGAATCCTACGATGGCCGGTGCCGGATGCCCCGTTGCGTAAAAGCAGGCGGGCACGGTCATTACCGTCAATACCGCGTAGGGGATATAATGCAGAAACGACAGTAAAAATCGGTTGGTGATCTTCTTTTTTATGAGCACCAGCGGTAGCATGCGCACGAGGTAGGTGACACCCGCCATCACCGCGAGGTATACATAAAACGAATAGTTATTCATCGGATGCCACCTCGCTTTCCGCCTTGATCGGCGCAACGACCGCCATCACACCGGCGGCGATCACCGCGCACAGAATGATGACAAAGCCGCTCGGCACGGTGCTCAGCATCGGTACATAGTAGAATACACAGCTCAGCACCGCCGCGATCAGCACGCATACAGCCGTGGTACGGTTGCCGCGTGCCGCAGGCACCACGATGGCAATGAACATACCGTAAATGGCGATACCCAGTGCTGAGGTGATGATATCCGGCAGAACGTCACCGGCCACCGCCCCCAGCAGTGTGCCCAGGCTCCAGCCCACAAACGGTGTCAGTATCAGTCCGTACAGATACCGCCGTCCCACCGGTTCCTTCTGCGAGGTCGCGATGGCAAACACCTCGTCGGTGTTGACGAACGCGATGATGAAACGGTCAAGCACCCGAACGGTCTTGTCCAACCTTTGTGACAGCGACACCGACATCAGCGCATACCGCAGGTTAATGACGAGCTGTGACATTGCAAGCTCCGTCAGCATCCCGCCTCCGGCGATGATCGGTACCGCCGCGAGTTGTCCCGCCGAGGTCACGTTAGTCATCGAAATGAGCAGTGCATCGGAAATGCCGAGTCCGCTTGCCACGGCGAAAATGCCAAAGGCAAACGCCACCGACAGATAACCGATACCCACCGGCAATCCGTCGATCAAGCCTTTTCTGAAAGTGTATCCCATAGTGTGCAGCCTCCGCAAAAAGACCGTCCGTTCGCCTTGCGCGACCGGACGGTCGGGTAGGTGTGTTGTCTCAGATCCAGGTGTCCTCCGGGAACTCCGTTGGCGGTGTCTCCAGCAGCTCCGGTTTTTTCAGCATACGGCGGAAGATGCGGAACGATTCCGCGTAATACTGACCGTCGCAGATGCGCTCGTCCAGCACCAGCTTGATGCGGACGACCTTCTTGACGGATACGCTACCGTCCAGCTCCACAAAATGCATACGCTGCTTTCTGCCCAGTGCCAGAAACACCGAGGTCGTACCGAAATCGTACAGATGATGGTAGATCGGATCAATGCCGATGGAGCCCACGTCCGTGATGTAGAACGACGTGTGGAACGGGCTGATCTCGTTGATGAAATTGTTCATCCAGCCGCGGTGATCCATAAAAATGATAAAGTTCACAAACGCGCGCACCAGCCACGCCGGCAGACGGTTCAAGATGTTCGCGGCGATATCGGTGCTGTTTTCACCGGATTCGTCACGGACCTCCTTTTCCATCGCCGCGTCGATACGGCGGTACACGTCAAACACTGTGTCTGTCTTTTCAAAACGCGGCTTGATGGTGGCCTCCAGACCGTTCTGGGACATTTCGCGCTTGACCGTCATCGACGAGGTCAGGCGGTTGCGCGCGTAGGTCTTACCGTTCATAACGAAACGGTTCAGCCGCGGTCGCAACACGAACATCCGCATCGTGGCGGCAATAAATATGTGATACAGCGAAAAATACGGCATATCGTACTCGCGACGCATTTTACGCACATACTTTTCCAGCTCGTCGATCTCGATGACCTCGTCAAAGAACACCTGCGCGTCGGAACGCCTTTTCATAATGTGCGGCATCACTGCGAAAACCGATTGCGTATGGCGCAGGCGCCAGCCGTCCTTACGGTCGCCGAAACGGCGTTTTCTGTTTTCCATAAGTAATCCCCCTCGTTGTCGTTGCCAACCCCGTTACACGGTGTGCGGCTGCGCGTTCTGTACTTCCTCGACACATCGGTGCAGCCGCTCCTCAAACAGCGCACCGTTGCGAATGTTGCGAATGACCAGCTCCGGCACTACCGGGTTGTCCGTGGCGACGTGAATGGTTGAAAGTCTGCACAGCTTTTGCAACCGCGTTTGCTGTACCGCAATGCTACGGATCTGGGACAGCCCGATCGTTGTTTTCACCGGGGATAAGATACCGTGTAGCCGCTCGAGGGTATCCGCGCTCAATACATACTGTGTCCGCGTGAGCGGGAGACCGGCCAACAGCCACCGCTGCCGCTCCGACAGCGTGGTATCCGGAACTGCAAATCCGGATATCGTCATACCGTTTCCTCCTGTTGTCGCGTAAGAGCGTAATTCAACTGATACAGTATAACGCATTTTTCTCCATTTGTCAAATTCACGCAGGGCGGCTTTTCGGCATAAGCATTGCCTCGTCACTCGAAATGCCTGTGTATGTCTTCGTTCCTCGGCTTCGCTTCTGCTTGAAAATCCACTCCTGCGGATGTCGGAGCATATTTTATCCCTCATTCCCGCGGCGAGTCCGTCTAACGTCTCAGGTCTAAAAAAGTAAAGCCCGACACGGGCCGTGTCGGGCTTTCGGGGGATTATCACTCAGCAGCCGCAGTCGCAGCCGTTATCGCAATCGCTGTTGTTGATGAGCAGCAGGATCACGATGATGAAGAGCAGCCAGCTGCAGTTGGTCTCACCGCAGAACAGATTACGCAGACACATACTATATCCTCCTTAGTCGTTGTTTTTTGAGGGGGTCAGCAGCCGCAGCCGCAGTTGTTGCTGCGATTGTTCATGCAGCCGTTATCGCAGCAGTCGCCCTGATCGAAGATCAGGATGATCGCGATGATAAACAGCAGCCAGGTGCAGCTGACATCGCCGCAGAAGAGATTGCGCAGACACATACCGTGTAGCCTCCTTTCCGAAAGCCGGTAGCCGTGCTTTCATTTCCATACTATGTTGGTACGGCAGGTTGGTGATGGTTTTTTGAAAATTCACGAAAATCGAAGATATTCAAAGAAAACAAAAGATATCTTATGATATTTCGGATAATCGAACCGCAATTTGACTTTATTTGACTTTGACTTTATTTGACTTTCGAGGTAGAATACAGACAAGGAAGTGATGATATGCGAATAAGCGATGAGATAACCGCCTATATTCTTCATATTATGGAGCAGGCGGAAAACGGTGCGGCGGAGCTGCAACGCAACGTGCTGGCGGAGGAACTCGGCTGTGTTCCCAGCCAGATCACCTACGTGCTGTCGTCCCGTTTTACACCCGCGCAGGGGTATCTGGTGGAAAGCCGCCGCGGCGGCGGGGGATACGTCCGCATCCGCCGCGTGGCCCCGCGCGAACAGATGACACCGCTGATGCACGTCGTCAATTCGATCGGTGACGAGCTGGTACCTGCGGCCGCAGAGGCTATCCTGCAAAGTATGGTCTATCAAGGTTTTATCAGCCAACGCTCGGCGGGCGTGATGGCGGCGGCGCTGTCCGACCGCTGTTACCGCGACGTTCCCGCCGAGGTACGTGACCGATTACGGGCATCGCTACTCAAGCAGATGCTCACAGCGTACACAATGTAAGGAGGTACACGGTATGTATTGCGATCACTGCGGCCAGCACGCCGCTACCACACACGTCAAAAAGACCGTCAACGGCAAGACCACCGAGCTGCATCTGTGCGCACACTGTGCCGCACAGCAGGGTATCGGCTCGGCTTTCGGGCTGGAGCTGGGCGATTTCTGGGGCTCGCTTTTCGCAGAGCCGGCTCAGCGCGCTCAGGCGGATACGCTGCGGTGTCCCGACTGCGGCACCGGCTTCCGTGAGATCGCCGATGCCGGTCGCCCCGGCTGTCCCACCTGCTATCTCACCTTTTACGACCGGCTGCTGCCGTCCATTCAGCGCATCCACGGCAAAACGCAGCATACCGGCAAGGTGGCGGCGCAGGCCGACGGCGCTGTCAAGAAGGAACGCGAGCTGCAGGGGCTGCGTGAGCAGCTGAACGCCTGCATCGCGGCGCAGGATTACGAGACATGCGCTAAGCTACGCGATCAGATCCGCGCACTGGAACAGGAGGGTGACGCGTGATGAGTGACAAGAAATGGTATCAAAAAAACGGTGCCGACGGCGACGTCGTCATCAGCACCCGTATCCGCTTGGCGCGCGATTTGGCGCACTTGCCGTTTCCCGCGCGTATGACCGCTGAGCAGCGGGAGGATATGATCCGTGAGGTGTTTGACGCGTTTCCTGAGCCCTGCGCATTTGAAAAGCACCGTATGAGTGAATTTCCACCCCGCGCGATCCTCTCGATGGTGGAACGCCACCTCATCAGCCGTGAATTTACCCGCGATCCGTCGGGCGAGGCACTGCTGGTCACCGCAGATGAAAGCGTCAGCATTATGGTAGGGGAGGAGGATCACCTGCGTATTCAGGTGATGCGCCCCGGTCTGGATCTGGACAGCGCGTGGCAGGAGGCCACCTGCTGGGACGACTATCTCGATACCCGCCTGCATTTTGCATTTGATGAGCGTCTGGGCTATCTCACGCAGTGCCCCACCAACCTCGGTACCGGTATGCGTGCCTCAGTGATGCTGCATCTGCCGGCACTGCAGGAAAAAGGCATCGTGCAGCAGCTCGCCGCTACCGTGTGCAAGCTGGGTCTTACCATCCGCGGTCTGTACGGTGAGGGTAGCAAGCCGGAGGGCGCTTTGTATCAGCTGTCCAATCAGGTCACGCTGGGTATCACCGAGCAGGAGGCCATCGAAAACCTGCGGGGTATCGTCGCACAGATCGTGCGCGAGGAGCGCACCTGCCGTCAGGCTTTACGCGGCACCGTCGCCTTTGAGGATCGTGTTTACCGCGCACTCGGTGTGTTGCAGAACGCGCGTCTGCTTACGGGCAGTGAATGTATGGCCCTGGCCTCGCAGGTGCGTATGGGTGTAGCGTTGGGGATGCTTGACACGGTCTCGTTGGAAACGCTGGACAGTCTGCTCATCGACGTCGGTGCGGGAGCCGTGATGGAAGCGGCGGGAGAGGAGCTGGAGCCCGCGCAGCGGGATATCCGCCGTGCACAGCTGGTGCGCGAGCGGTTACAGTAAAGGAGAGTATCGTATGAAATATGTATTTAAAGGCTTTACCGAAAAGGCCAATACGGCCTTAAACCTTGCCATCACAGCGGCGCAGGAGCTGGGCCATACCTACATCGGCACCGAGCATATCCTGCTCGGTCTGTTGCGTGAGGGTACCGGTGTGGCTGCGGCAGTGCTGAGCGCACACGGTATCACCGCCGCGCTGTACGAGCAAAAGATCAATGAGAGTGAAAACGGCGGCCAGCCCACCCACTTGGCCCCCGAGGATTTCACTCCCCGTACCAAGCGGGCGATGGAGACCGCTGTGATGGAAGCCCGCGTAGGTCAGCAGGGCTTTGTGGGCACCGAGCACATCCTCGTTGCTATCCTGCGCGATGAAACGGGTGTCGCGGTACGTCTGCTGACTACCTTCGGCGTACGCCCCGCAGAGCTCATCGAGGAGACGATCCGTTCCATCGGCTCTGCCACCGCCGAGCCGACCGCCGCCGGCGGTGCCAAGCCGTCAAGCGGCAAGACCCCGGTGCTGGATCAATTCGGCCGTGATCTGACCGAGATGGCCAAGGCCGGTAAGCTGGATCCCGTCATCGGTCGTGCCGCAGAGATCCAACGCGTGGTGCAGATTCTCTCGCGCCGTACCAAAAACAACCCCTGCCTCATCGGTGAGCCCGGCGTGGGCAAGACCGCCGTGGCCGAGGGCTTGGCACAGAAGATCGTCGCCGAGGAGGTGCCGGATACGCTGCGCGGTAAGCGCGTCGTCACGCTGGATCTTACCGGTATGGTGGCCGGTACCAAATACCGCGGCGACTTTGAAGAGCGCATCAAAAACGCACTGGAGGAGGTCGCCAAGTCCGGTAACGTCATTCTGTTCATCGACGAGATACACACCCTGATCGGTGCGGGTGCGGCGGAGGGTGCGGTGGATGCCGCAAACATCCTAAAGCCCTCGCTGGCACGCGGAGAGATCCAGGTCATCGGTGCCACCACGCTGGAGGAATATCGCAAGCACATCGAAAAGGATGCCGCGCTGGAGCGACGCTTCCAGCCCATCACGGTGGGCGAGCCCACCGCTGAGGAGACCGAGGAGATTCTGCGCGGTCTGCGTGATAAATACGAGGCGCACCACAAGGTCAAGATCACCGATGAAGCACTGCGTGCCTCAGTACAGCTATCGACTCGCTATATTGCCGACCGCTTTTTGCCGGATAAGGCTATTGACCTGATCGACGAGGCGGCCTCCCGCGTCCGTCTGCGCGCGTTCACCGCGCCCACCGACGTGCGTCAGCTGGAGGAAGAGGTCAAGCGCTTGTCGGCTGAAAAGCAATCGGCCATCAACGAGCAGGATTTTGAACGGGCTGCCGGTCTGCGTGACGAGGAAAAGCGCGTTGCGGAGCAGTTGGAGCAGGAGCGTGCCCGCTGGCAGGAACAGAACGCCGCTGTCAGCGGCGAGGTTACGGCGTCGGATATCGCGGAGATCGTATCGGGCTGGACGGGCGTTCCCGTGTCACAGCTCACCGAGGCTGAAAGCCAGCGTCTTTTGAAAATGGAGGATATCCTGCACGAGCGCATCGTCGGGCAGGATGAGGCCGTCACCGCCGTTGCGCGGGCGATCCGCCGCGGCCGCGTGGGTCTGAAGGATCCCCGTCGTCCTATCGGCTCGTTCATCTTCTTAGGTCCCACCGGCGTCGGCAAGACCGAGCTGTGCAAGGCACTGGCCGAAGCGATGTTCGGCGATGAAAACGCGATGATCCGCCTGGATATGTCGGAATATATGGAAAAGCACACCGTGTCCCGTCTGGTCGGCTCGCCTCCCGGTTACGTCGGCTACGACGAGGGTGGCCAGCTTACCGAAAAGATCCGCCGCAAGCCGTACACCGTGTTGCTGTTTGACGAAATCGAAAAGGCGCACCCCGACGTGTTCAATATGCTGCTTCAAATTCTGGAAGACGGTGTGCTGACCGATTCGCAGGGGCGGCGCGTGGATTTCAAAAACACCGTCATCATTATGACGTCGAACGTCGGCGCACGGCTCATCACCGAGAAGCGCAGCTTCGGCTTCGGCGATGCGGGCGAGACCGTGGGTGACGCCGAAAGCAGCCGCCGCATCCGCGAAAACGTGATGGGCGAGCTGAAAAAGACCTTCCGCCCCGAGTTCCTCAACCGCGTGGACGATATCATCGTGTTCCGTCAGCTGACGGAGGAGGATATCCGTCAGATCGCGCGTCGGATGCTCGGCTCGCTTGACCGCCGTGTAGGTGAGCTCGAGATCGCACTCACCGTTACCGACGAAGCGGTGGCTGAGCTGGCTCGCGCGGGCTTTGACCCCGTCTACGGTGCGCGCCCGCTGCGCCGCGCCATCCAGTCCCGCATCGAGGATCCGCTGGCGGAAAAGCTGCTGGAGGGCGAGTTCCGTGCCGGGGATACCGTCACCGTCGCGGTGACAGACGGGCAGTTTACCTTTGAAAAGACCCGGTCTTGACAAACGGGGCGAAGTTGAGTACAATAAACCCTGCGAGTGAGCCGGGCGATCGCGTGCGCTGTGCGTATGAGGAAAGTCCGAGCATCATAGGGCAGGATAACGGCTAACGGCCGCCGAGGGTGACCTTAGGGAAAGTGCAACAGAGATATACCGCCGTGCCCGTCACGGTAAGGATGGAAAGGCGAGGTAAGAGCTCACCGGCACGCAGGAGACTGCGTGGCCCTGCAAACCCTATCCGATGCAACGCCGACTGAAGCGATACATTGGCCCGATGTGCTTCGAAGGGCGGCTGGAGCTGTCTGGCAACAGGCAGTCGAGATAGATGATCGTCCACGACAGAACTCGGCTTACAGGCTCACTCGACCGCGCGGATGCGAAAGCATCCGCGCGGTTTTTTGCCTTTTTGACCCAATATTCGAAAAAACTTGCAATTTTCAACCGCTTGTGCTACACTACTTGTTGAACATACAACAACGGGAGGACTGTTCTTTGAGTAAAAAAGTGATTTTGTGCGCGGATAGCACCTGCGACCTCAGTCCCGAACTGAAAGAGCGCTACGGTGTTCACACCTATCCGTTCCACGTCAGCTTAGGTGAAGAAAATTACCGTGACGGTGTCGATCTCGTCCCCGACGATATCTACCGCATTTATAATGAAAAGCATATTCTGCCCAAGACTGCGGCCATCAATATGGCGGAATACGTTGATTTCTTCAAGCCGTTTCTGGACGACGGCTATGAGATCGTGCACTTGAATCTAGGTGCCGGTCTGTCAGCGTCGCATAACAACTGTCGCCTCGCTGCCGAGGAGCTGGAGGGTGTGTACGTCGTCAACAGTTGCAATCTGTCCACCGGTATGGGTCTGCTTGTCATTGAAGCCGCCGAGCGCATCGCCGCCGGTCTGTCGGCTCAGCAGGTCGCTGAGGAGGTGCAGGCGCTGACCGAAAAGGTGCAGGCGAGCTTCGTGCTGGATACGCTGGAGTTTCTGCACAAGGGCGGCCGTTGCTCTGCACTGGCCATGATGGGAGCTAACCTGCTGCATCTCAAGCCCTGTATCGAGGTGGATAACACCTCCGGCAAAATGGGCGTCGGCAAAAAATACCGCGGCTCGCTGGAAAAGTCGTTGCAGCAGTATGTGAAGGATCAGCTGAAGGGTCGTACCGATATTCGCACCGACCGCATCTTCATCACGCACTCCGGCATTTCGGAGGAGCGTATCGCTATGGTCAAGGCAGCGGTGGAGGAATGCCAGACGTTCGATGAGATCCTCGTTACCCGCGCGGGCTGTACCATCTCGTCGCATTGCGGCCCGAATACCCTCGGCGTTCTCTTTATGACGAAATAATATACCAAAACAACAAAAACGCCGCTCACCATCGGGTGAGCGGCGTTTTTCAGTCTGTCAAAGAACTTCCAATACGCTCCCGTTTCTGGTATAATAAAGGAAA
>CAYYDD010000046.1:0-13433 GCA_964470515.1 uncultured Eubacteriales bacterium
CTGTATGAGCGAGTTGGTCGAACGCTGCCGCGCTTCTGTCGGTGACGTGTTTTTTCAGGACAGATTTTACGCGTACGATGTGTTGGGCTGTCACCCGTGCGAGGAAGGGTACGTGTTCCGCGTATGGGCACCGCACGCACAGTCGGTCTCGCTGGTGGGCGATTTTAACGGCTGGAATAGTACCGCCCTGCCGCTTACCCGCGTGACGGACAGCGGTATCTGGGAAGGCCGCACCGCTGCGGTTCAGGAGTTTGATACATATAAATACTATATCGTGGGTGCGGACGGTGTCGGCGTGATGAAGGCTGATCCGTATGCCTACCACTATGAAACGCGTCCCGCCACCGCGTCGCGTGTGTATACGTTGCCGGATTATGCGTGGCAGGACAGTGCCTGGGAAAAACAGAGAGCGAAGCACCGTATCTACGATTCGCCCGTGAACGTTTACGAGGTTCACGCCGGCTCGTGGAAGCGGTATGCCGACGGCAATACCTTTTCCTATGAAAAGCTGGCGGAGGAGCTCATTCCGTATGTGTGCGATATGGGGTATACCCACATTGAGCTGATGCCGCTTGCTGAGCACCCGTTTGACGGCTCGTGGGGGTATCAGGTCATCGGCTATTACGCGCCCACCTCCCGCTACGGCACCCCGCGGGATCTGATGGCGTTCGTTGACCGCTGTCATCAGCACGGCATCGGTGTCATTATGGACTGGGTGCCGGGGCATTTTCCGAAAGACGAATGCGGTCTTTATCGGTTTGACGGTGCCGCTTGTTATGAATACGCCGATCCCCGCAAGGGAGAGCATAAGGAATGGGGCACCTGCGTGTTCGACTACGGCAAGCCTGAGGTGCGCAGCTTCCTCATCTCCAATGCACTGTTCTGGCTGGAGAAGTACCATATCGACGGTATCCGCGTCGATGCGGTGGCTTCGATGCTGTATCTGGACTATAACCGTCCGAACGGCGAGTGGGTCGCCAATGGCTACGGCGGGCGCGAAAATCTGGATGCCATCGCCTTCCTGCGCGATCTGAACACCGCCGTGTTCGCGGCGTTCCCGCACGCGATGATGATCGCCGAGGAGTCCACCGCGTGGCCGATGGTGTCGCATCCCGTCAGCGAGGGCGGCCTCGGCTTTAATTTCAAATGGAATATGGGCTGGATGAACGATATGTTGCGGTACACCTCACTGGATCCTCTGTTCCGTAGCGGCAACCACAACGTGTTGACATTTTCGTTCGTCTATGCGTTTTCCGAAAACTTCGTGTTGCCTATCTCGCACGACGAGGTAGTGCACGGTAAGTGCTCGCTCATCAATAAAATGCCGGGTGACTATGAACAGAAATTCGCGGGTGTGCGGCAGTTCCTCGCGTATATGATGGCGCATCCCGGCAAAAAGCTCACCTTTATGGGCACGGAATTTGGCCAATTTATCGAGTGGAATTATCAGCAGGAGCTGGATTGGTTGCTCTTGGATTACCCGGCACACCGCACGTTGCAGGCGTATACCCGGGCACTCAACCGTTTTTACCGCGAGCAGTCCCCGCTGTGGGAAAACGATTTCTCGTGGGAGGGCTTTTCGTGGATCGCAAGCGACGACGCGGCACAAAGCGTCATCGTGTTCCGTCGCATCGACCGCCGAGGGAGGGAACTCATCGCGGTGTGCAACTTCACACCGGTGCAGCGCACCGGCTATCGCATCGGTCTACCGGTATACGGGGTATATGAGCAGGTGTTCTCCACGGACGACGAGGCCTTCGGCGGCAGCGGCTGTCAAAACGGGGCTGTACGCACCGAGGCTATCCCGATGCACGGGCTGGAGCAATCGGCAGAGCTGACGTTACCGCCGTTGTCGGTACAGTTTTTCAAGCTCAAGCGGCGGTTGCCGCAGAATAAGCAGAATAAAAAGAAACCTAAAGGAGGTCTTGCGTAATGTTTCGCAAGCAGGAATGTGTTGCTATGCTACTGGCCGGTGGGCAAGGAAGCCGCTTGTACGCGCTTACCAAAACTATCGCCAAGCCGGCCGTGCCCTACGGTGGGAAATACCGTATCATTGATTTTCCACTGTCCAACTGTGTGAACTCGGGCATTGAAACGGTGGGGGTGCTCACCCAGTACCAGCCGCTGGAGCTGAGTGATTATATCGGCTCGGGTCAGCCGTGGGATCTCGACCGTATGGACGCGGGCGTGCATCTGCTACCGCCGTATCAGCGCAATAAGGGCGCGGATTGGTACAAGGGTACCGCCAATGCCATCTATCAGAATATGGTATTTATCGAGCGGTACGACCCGGAATATGTGCTGGTGCTGTCGGGCGACCATATTTATAAGATGGATTATGCCAAAATGATTGCGGAGCATAAGAAAAACAAGGCGGATTGCACCATCGCAGTCCTCGAGGTGGAGATGGAGGAGGCCAGTCGCTTCGGCATCCTCAACACCAACGAGGATGGCTCCATCTATGAATTTGACGAAAAGCCCGCCGTGCCCAAGAGTAATCTGGCATCAATGGGTATCTACGTATTCAACTGGAAAAAGCTGCGCAAGTATCTGGAGGAGGACGAGCGGAACAAGAAGTCCCAGAACGACTTCGGCAAAAACGTGCTTCCCGCGATGCTCGCCGCCGGCGAGCGGATGTTTGCCTACCGCTTTGAGGGATACTGGAAGGACGTCGGTACCATCGACAGCCTGTGGGAGGCCAATATGGATCTCCTCAATCCCAAGGTGCCGCTGGATCTGTCCGACGATACCTGGCGCATCTACTCCCGCACCTCCGGCCTGCCGCCGCACTACATCGGGGCGACCGCCAAGGTACAGAACAGTATGATCTCGGAGGGCGGCAATATCCACGGCAATGTGGAATCCTCGCTCATTTTCGCCGGTGTGACGTTGGAGGAGGGGGCGACGGTGCGTGACTCCATCGTGATGCCCGGCACGGTCGTCAAGGCCGGGGCGACAGTGCAATACGCCATCGTGGCCGAAAACGCCGTGATCGGCGAAAACGTCGTCGTGGGCGAGCTGCCGGAGACGATCGCCGAGCTGGATAACTGGGGCGTAGCGGTCGTGGCCGCAGGCGTCAGGGTCGGGGACGGCTGTGTTATCCCCGCCAAAGCGATGGTCGACAGCGACGTTGTAAAGGGGGAAGCGTAAGATGCGTCACAACCGAGCATTGGGTCTCTTATTTTCCAATATGCACGACGAGGCGTTGCCGGAACTGACCGGGGTGCGTGCAATGGGCTCTGTCCCGTTCGGCGGTCGTTACCGTCTCATTGATTTCACGCTGTCCAATATGGTCAACGCTGGTGTGTCCAAGGTGGGCGTTATCACCAAGAGCAATTATCAGTCGCTGATGGATCACCTGGGCTCCGGTAAGGCGTGGGATCTGTCCCGCAAGACCGAGGGGCTTTACTTTCTGCCTCCGTTCGGCGGCGGGGAGGAGCAGTACGACGGCCGTATCACCTCACTGGCGGGTGTGATGACCTTCCTGCGCAACTCCAAGGAGGAATTTGTCATTCTGTCGGATTGCCACTTCGTCGGCAACATTGATTATCGCCGTCTGATTGACGCACACGTCGAAAGCGGCGCGGAGATCACGATGGCCTGCTGCCGGGGCGAGCTGCCGACCAACCTCTTCTCGCCTGTCGTGGATACGGATGAGAACGGTCGCATCACCGATATGATCATCACCGACCACAGTAGCGGTCCGGTCACCTACGGTCTGGGGCTGTATGTGCTGTCGCGTCAGATGTTGATGCAGTTTGTGGATATCGCCGTCAGCCGCAACCAGCGCAGCTTTGAATGGGATATCCTGCAACGTCACGTGGATGATCGTCGCTTGTACACCTACATCGTGCCGGAATACACGATGGTAATCTCTTCGCTGGAAAGCTATGTCCGTGCGAATTTCGCACTGCTGGAGACCGGGGTGCGCGACAAGCTGTTTGCGGGCAGTCGCCCGATCTATACGAAGGTGCGTGATTGCTCGCCCGCGCTGTACGGACTGCACGCCGACGTGTCCGGCTCGCTGATCGCTGACGGCTGCAAGATCGAGGGTACGGTGCGCGATTCCATCGTGTTTCGCAACGTTCATATAACGCGCGGTGCCGAGGTGAGCCATTGCATTCTGATGCAGGGTAGTATGATCGGCGATAACAGCCGACTCGAGTACGTGGTCACGGATAAGTACGTCTGTGTGCGTGACGGCCGTGAGCTCAAGGGCTGCGCGGAGTATCCCATCACGATCCGTAAAAAATCTATGGTGTAATAACCTCAAGGAGTAGTATTATGAAAGTATTATATGCGACCAGCGAATCCCGGCCGTTTGCCGCGTCGGGTGGGCTGGCGGATGTATCGAGCTCGTTGCCGCGCGCACTGCGCAATCGTCTGGTAGGCTGCCGCGTGGTGATGCCGCTGTACGAGGCGGTGCCGCAGGAGCTGCGGGATGGGATGACCTTCCTTACCAGCTTTTCCGTGCCGGTGGCGTGGCGCCGCCAGTATTGCGGTGTGTTTGAGGCCAAGCACAACGGTGTCATCTATTATCTGCTGGACAATCAGTATTACTTCAAGCGCGCCGGTCTGTACGGCCATTACGACGATGCCGAGCGCTTCGCCTTCTTTTCGCGTGCTGTGCTGGAAATGCTGAAATACGTCGATTTCAAGCCGGATATCATTCACGCTAACGACTGGCAGTGTGCGCTTATTCCCGTGTATCATACGCTGTTTTATGCGAAGGAGGAGACGTACAGCCATATCCGCACGGTGTACACCATCCACAACATTCAGTATCAGGGCAAATACGGTCTGGAAATTATGGAGGACGTGTTCGGCCTGCCGCAAAACGCCCGCGATTTTGTGGAGTTGGACGGCTTCCTGAATCTGATGAAGGCGGGCATCGAGGCGGCTGACCGTGTAACGACTGTGAGCGGCACCTATGCCAAGGAGATACTCGACCCGTGGTTTTCGCACGGGATGGATCCCATATTGCGTCTGCGTGAATGGAAGCTGACGGGCATCCTCAACGGCATCGACACCGTGCAGAACGATCCGGCGACTGATCCCGCGCTGTACGCGCCGTATTCGGCGGACGATCTGTCGGGCAAGGCGGAAAATAAACGCGCATTGCAGGAGCGGCTGGGATTACCGATCCGCCCGGACGTGCCGCTTATCGGTATGGTGAGCCGTCTGGCCTCGCACAAGGGCTTTGACCTTGTCAAGCACATTCAGGAGCAGCTGCTGGAGGACGATGTGCAGATGGTGGCGCTCGGCTCGGGCGAGTGGGTCTATGAGACCTTTTTCCGCGAGATACACGAGAAATACCCGGAGAAATTCTGCTTCTGTTCCGGCTTCATCCCGGAGCTGGCGCAGAAGATCTACGCGGCGGCCGATCTGTTTCTGATGCCGTCCAAGAGCGAGCCGTGCGGTCTTTCGCAGATGCTTGCGTGCCGCTACGGCGCGGTGCCCATCGTGCGCGAGACCGGAGGCCTCAAGGATTCCATCCGCGACTGCGGCGACGGAGAGGGAAACGGCTTTACGTTCCAGAACTACAATGCGGACGATATGCTTCACGCGATCCGTCGGGGCCTCGCCGCTTATCACAATAAGGAGCATTGGCGGCTGATCGTTGACCGTGCGATGCGCAGTGACTTCAGCTGGGGTCGCTCAGCGAATGAGTATATCCGCTTGTACAAGGCATTGCTCAAGGGGGAATGACCGCTGAGGCTCAAACCAACCGCCAAGGCTTCTCACCGAGGGTCTGTCGTCCGCTATCTATCATACCACACTCCCGCCGATCGCTTTCAAGACACTTTTAAAAAATAAAAAATGCCTGTCCGACCGCACGGACAGGCGTTTTTCGTATGACACGGAACGGTTGCCAGGCACTTGTGTAAACCCTGGGACAGCCGTCAGCGAGTTCAAATAAAGATATATATTCATATCATAGTCGGATTCCTATTGGATTGGATTCAGGACAACAGTTTTCAACAATTTGTTGCAGATCGTTGCAGACAAAGTTATTCACATCCTTCTACAGTCATTCAACAGTTTCCGCCGGTTGCAAATTGTTGCAGAGCTGTGGATATTTGTTTCTTCTTTTTTGCTGAGAACGGTTGAAAAACCGCGAGGAGTTCGGTATAATGGAAAAAAGAGGTGAGAACGATGGGTGAATACAGCGCGGTGACGATCATTATTCCGTCGCTGAATCCCGATGAGAAGCTGCTACAGCTGCTCGGTGATCTGCGGGAGGCGGCGTTTGAGCATATCGTCTTAGTCAATGACGGCAGCGCATCGGTATACGATGCTTATTTTGACGCGGCGCGCACACAGTACGGTTGCACGGTGTTGACCCACGCGATCAACCAAGGCAAAGGTCGCGCACTGAAGACCGCGTTCCACCATATTCTGACCGCGATGAAGGACTGCACCGCCGCCGTGACGGTGGATGCCGACGGTCAGCATCGCGTGGCGGATATCCGAGCGGTCGCGCGGGAAACGGCGGAGCACCCCGAGTCGCTGGTGTTCGGTTGCCGTGATTTCTCGCCCAAAACGACCGGCGTGCCCGCCCGCAGCCGCTTCGGCAACGTGCTTACCAGCCGTCTGCTTCGCTTGCTGTGCGGTATCACGCTGTCGGATACGCAGACCGGTCTGCGCGGCTTTTCACCGCAGGCGATGCGCCGTTTTCTGGCCACCAAGGGTGAGCGGTATGAGTTTGAAATGAATATGATTTTGGATGCCAAGGAGCACGGTATCCCGCTACGTGAGGTGCCTATTGAAACGGTGTATATCGAGGATAATGAGTCCTCCCACTTCAACCCGCTGAAGGATTCCCTGCGCATCTATTCCGTGTTTGCCAAGTTCATTGCGGCCTCGCTGTCGTCCTTTGTGGTGGATATCCTGCTCTATTCGTGGTTTGTCCGGCTTATTACGACGGTGATCGCGCCTACGCTTGCTCGGGAGCAGGCTATCATCATCGCGGTATTTGTGTCGCGTGTGCTGTCGGGTTTATTTAATTATACCGTCAACCGCCGTGGCGTTTTCAAAAGCCGTGCCTCCACGGGAGGCAGTATGGCGCGGTACGCGGTGCTGTGCGTCGCGCAGGTCACGGTGTCGGCGTTTGCTACCAGTGGCTTGTATGCCGTGACGCATTTTACCGAAACGTTTTGCAAGGTCGTGGTAGACCTGATCCTGTTTATCATCAGCTTCCGCATCCAGCGTAGCTGGGTATTCCGCAAATAAAAAATCCGTCCGGGGATCCGGACGGATCTATTATATTTTACCCAGCTTGTGCTCGGCATTTTTCAGCAGATTCAGCATCGAGGTCGCAAAGAGGGGATACACCTTCGCGAGCTCATTCGGCAGCAGTACGGGCACCTGCTCATTCGGCAGAGCCTGTGATGCCAGCGTTCCCACACGGGCGGCGCACAGACTCATTGCACCGGAGGCCGCAGGCTGATATAATTCTGCCGGCACCGAGAACAGTGCCGCGGAATTGCGCTTATCTGCCGCGTACAGCGCACGGAACATCGTGTACAGTGCCAGATTCAGATACGCGGATACCTCGGAGGTCAGCTCCTTGCTGTTGTATCGCTGTAACAGACCGAACAGCAGATTGACAGCGTTGATCAGCAGCTTTTTATTGAGCGCCGACAGTACGTTGCCGGATACGCGGCTGTCGTTCGCGTTCGGGTCTCCCTCGGGGATATCGTCCACCGAGATCACCGCCCCCGATTTATCAGCGGTGCGCCCCAGCAGGTAATCGCACGATACCTCGTAAAACTCCGCGGCGCGTACCACAAAATCCAAGCCGCATTCGCGGATGCCCTTTTCGTAATGCGAAAGCAGGGCTTGCGATATTTTCAATTCGGCGGCCGCCTGCTTCTGGCTGAGTCCGCGCTCCTTGCGCAGCAGGGTCAGTACACGGGGGAAAGTCGTGTTCATAGCGATATCTCCTATTGAAAAATCTTTCGGATTATACGGTGCGTTATTGATTATAACGCGCGTTTTACAGTTTGTAAAGTACAAATTTCGTTTTTAAGGGGAATTTTTTATGAAAAGCTATCAGTTTCATCTGATTCGCCACGGAATGACCGAGGCAAACGAGCAGGGGCTGTACGTCGGAAAAACCGATCTGCCGCTGTCGGCGAGGGGACTGCGCGACCTGCTGAACAAGAAGGAGGAGGCGGTCTACCCCGAGGCGACGCGCTTCTTCGTCAGTCCGCTGACACGTTGCCGCCAGACGCTGGAGGTGCTGTATCCCGGCTGTGAGCCCACCGTGTCGGAAGGCTTGGCTGAGTGCGATTTCGGCGTGTGGGACGGCCGCCGCGTAGAGGAGCTGAAAAACGACGAGCTGTTCGGTCGCTGGCTGACGGGTGACTTGCGGGATATCCCCGGCGGCGAAGCGACCGATGCATTCCAGGAGCGTGTGACGGCGGCGTTTGAGGCACTGGTGGAATATGCGATGAAGCAGGGGGACCGTGACACGGTCATCTGTACCCATGGCGGTGTCATTATGATGATTATGGCGGCGTACGCACTGCCGCGGGCGGATATGTCCGCGTGGGGCGCGGAGCCCGGATGCGGCTTTACGCTGCGCGTCACGCCTGCGCTGTGGATGCGTGAGCCGATTGCCGAAGCCATCGACTACGTCCCGTTTATCCCCGAAAAGCATAACTGAGCACAGCCCGCGGTCAGCCGCGGGCTTTTTTATAAAATTTTTAAGAAATCACAAAAACCCCATTGACGGTCATATGACCGTGTGATATAATCAATATGAACTTAAGAAGTAGGTGAAAAGATGGCAACCACACTTCCGGGTACCACGATCGAGGTCTCCGGCATCGAAGCGGGCGTTTCGCGCCGTATGTTCGACGGTATATTCGCTACCGGAGGTATCACGCTGTCGCAGGTATCGATAATGACCGGGCTGGAGCCGCACGTGATACAAAACTGGGTCAAGCGCGGATTTGTGTCGTCACCGATAAAACGGTTGTACTCAAAAAACCAATTCGCCCGTATAGTTATCATAAATATGCTGCGCGAGTCGTTGCATCTTGATCGCATTTGCGATCTTCTCGGGTATCTCAACGGTTGCCTTCACGATGAAAGCGACGACCTGATAGGGGACAGCGAGCTGTACCATACGTACACCGATATGATCGCCGACAGCGGTGGCGTTGTGACCGATACGGCCGTGATCCGTTCGGCGGCCGAGGCGGCGGCGGTCGGCTATGCGGAGCCGAAGCCCGGTGCCAGGCGGCGGTTGGTGAAGATCTTACAGGTTATGGCGCACGCGCATTACGCGTCATTGTCGCGTAATGCCGCCGAGAAATTGCTTTCACAGATGGATTGATAGAAATGGAGAGGTGTTCGTTATGTTTGCTTGGTGGGATTCGTTGACGGTCGTGTCGCAGGTATTCGCGTGTGTGGCGATCCCCGCCACCGCGGTGTTGCTTATCCAGACGGTGCTGATGCTCATCGGCATTGGATCGGAGGCAGCAGATACCGATATGGATATCGACACCGATGTGGACGTCGATGTTGACAGTGCCGACGGTGTGTTCGGTCAGGAGTTTTTTGATGCCGATCCCGATCCGCTGGGTCTGGACGGGCTGCGTGTGTTCACCGTGCGCGGTATCATCGCGTTTCTGGTCGTGTTCGGCTGGGTCGGCGTGATGATGGATTCCTCCGGTGTGGCGTTATGGATCACCCTGCCGGTGGCTGCGGTGTGCGGCTTTGCGATGATGCTGGTGCTCGCGTTCCTGATGCGCGCGGTGATGAAGTTGCGCAACGACGGTAATCTCGATAACCGCAACGCGCTGGGCGTTTCGGGTAGGGTCTATCTCACCGTGCCCGCTGCCCGTGCGGGGGAGGGCAAGGTCAATATCCTGTTGCAGGGCAGCTATGTGGAGCGGGGGGCCGTCACCGATGAGGAGACGGCTATCCCCACCGGCAGCGAGATCGTGGTGATCGGTCTCAGCGGCCAGACAATGCTTGTGGTCAAGCGTAAATAAGCAACTAAGGAAGTTCAAATATCATCATTAAACGGAGGTAAGGTAGTATGGAAATTGTGTTGGTATGTGCCATCGTGCTGGTGGTCGTGTCGTTTATCGTGTGGGTCTGCTCACGGTATAAGAAATGCCCGTCCGACAAAATTATGGTCGTGTACGGCTCGATCGGCAAAAACAAGGATGGCACGAATCGCAGTGCGAAGTGCATCCACGGTGGTGCCGAGTTTGTGTTGCCGGTATTCCAGTCCTATGCGTTCCTTGATCTGACACCCATTTCCATTCAGGTCGATCTGACGAATGCGCTGTCCCGTCAGAACATCCGTATCGACGTGCCCTCACGCTTCACCGTCGGTATCTCCACCGAACCCGGTGTGATGCAAAACGCTGCCGAGCGTTTGCTCGGTCTCCAGTTGTCGGAGATTCAGGAGCTGTCGAAGGATATCATCTTCGGTCAGATGCGTCTTATCATCGCCACGATGGATATCGAGGAGCTGAACACCGACCGTGATAAGTTCTTGGAGGCTGTCAGCAGCAACGTCGAGACCGAGCTGAAGAAGATCGGTCTGCGCCTCATCAACGTGAACGTGACCGATATCAGCGACGAATCCGGCTATATTGCCGCCCTCGGTAAGGAAGCCGCCGCGAAGGCCATCAACGACGCGAAAAAGAGCGTGGCCGAGCAGGAGAGAGACGGTTCTATCGGTGAAGCGAACGCCCATATGGATCAGCGTATCAAGGTCGCCGATGCCGATTCCATCGCCATTCAGGGTGAAAACGAAGCCAAGATGAAGATCGCGATGTCCGACGCGGCGCTGAAAGAGCGCGAGGCCGAGGCGATGAAGATCGCGGTCACCGCCGAGAAGATTCAGGCGGCGAAGGCACTGGAGGAGTCCTACGCAGCCGAGCAGGCGGCGGAAGAGGCCAGACGCGCCAAGGAGCAGGCCACGCTGGAGGCGGACGTTATCGTTCGGACCGAGGCCAGAAAGCGTCAGATGGAGCTGGAAGCTGAGGCCGAGGCTGAGCAGATCCGCCGCAAGGCCAAGGGTGAAGCCGACGCTATCTATGCGAAGATGGAGGCCGAGGCTCGCGGTGCCGAGGAGATTTTGAAGAAGCAGGCGGCCGGCTTTGCCGAGATCGTCAAGTCCGCCGGCGGCGATGCCGAGGCGGCACTCAAGTTGCTCATTGCCGATAAGCTGGAGGAGCTGATGCGCGTGCAGGTCGATGCGATCAAGAATATCCGGATCGACAAGGTTACCGTGTGGGATAACGGTCAGGGTGCCGACGGTAAGAACGCTACGGCGAATTTCCTGTCCGGGATGATGCAGTCGGTACCGCCGTTGCAGGACGTGTTCGCGCTCGCCGGTATGCAGCTACCCGAAATTCTCGGTAAGAAGGTCGCAGAGCCCGCCGAGCCGGTCATCGAGAAGGCTGATACGGAATAACACTCATAGATTCCTCTGTGAGGGAGTTACAGCATAACAAAACCGCCCGATGCATCCGCATCGGGCGGTCGTTTGTTTTGTTAGCCCCGCTCTGCCGTAATATCCCCCGGATAACCTGCTACTATCGCTAGCAGGTGGGTGCCCGCCGTGCGGTTTCACGCTCCCTTCGTCCCGCAAAGCGGGGAGGTCTGCAATCCGCCGCCCGAGCCGGGCTCCCGTTATCATACTGTAGTAGGGTTATAAGGGGACGGTCCGCGCACAGAGCAGGGGGGAGGATGTTATTTCTTTTCGCTTTCGCTCTCGAGCTCCTCGACCTCGTACAGATCGGCCAGACGCTCCTCGAAGATACCGGCGATTTCCTCGAATTCGTCATCATCCTCGATGGGGAGCAGCAGATCCTCGCCGTTCTCCTCTTTCACCGTCAGAATGACCAGCTCGCCGTCGTCGTTAATAAGATCGGACGGGTTATCGTACACCGGCACGAGCGCCACGTAGCGGCCGTTATCCGTTTCGATGGCATCCAAAATCTCAAACTGATGCTGATTACCTTCGTCATCCACGACGGTGACGAGATCGTTTCCGTATTCCTCAGACATTGTACATTCTCCTTTGCGATAGCAGTCTACCTTTCTATTGTACCCTGTTTTCGCGCACTCGTCAAGTAAAAGTTGTTGCATTATGATACTGTAAAAATAAATAAAAAATTTAAACTTTTTTTGAAAAAAGTATTGACAATGTACAATCTGTGTGGTATAGTATAGATGACGAAAGGGAAGACAGAACGAGATAGAAACGGAAGAGGTGAGTCCCGTGAACTAAGACCGTCGCCAACAGGCATGTGTAAAAACTGAGATAAAGGTGAGTCCAATGGTTTGACAATCGTATGCCAACCATTTTCAACCGTATGATAGCAGAAAGGTCAAGGTGAGTCCCGTGGGTCAAGTGAAGGAGCGTACTCCATTCTGATAGAGAAAAGGTGGGTCCCATGAAGTAGGCTGCTGCGAGCTTTCGAATATGTAACCAAAACCAACGAGTGTAATCATACAAATTGTAATATATAGAAAGACGGAGACCCGGCTGGTACCGGGTCTCTTGTTTTTTAAAAATTTTCGTATACATCCTCCTTATTGGCACACACTAACCAATAAAAAGGGAGGCTGTGCGATGAGGGAGCGTTCGCGCTATCTGATTACCGGCGCACTGGCGGGCGCGGCGAATGGGCTGTTCGGCTCGGGCGGCGGGCTGTTTCTCGTGCCGCTGCTGACAAAATGGACGGGACTGGAGCAAAAACGCGCGTTTGCCACGTCGGTGGCGATCATCGCGCTGCTGTCCCCGGTCTCGCTGCTGGTGTTCTGGCTTGGCGGCGGCTTACAGCTCGCAGGTGCGTGGCCGTATCTCGTTGGCGGCGCGGTGGGCGGTGTGTTATCCGGCTGTCTGTTCAAAAACGCCTCAGCGACGCTACTGCGCCGCTTATTCGGTGCATTGCTACTGTACGGTGGGGTACGGGCGGTGTTGCTGTTATGAAGCTCGCGATCGCTATGGTCGTCGGCTTGCTGACCGGCATCCTCAGTGGCTTCGGGATCGGCGGCGGGTCACTGCTGATCCTATATCTGACCGCCTTCGCCGGTGTGGATCAATACACCGCCGGCGGGATCAATCTCCTGTACTTTCTGTGCTGTGCACCGGCGGCGCTGGTCTCACACTTTCGCCACAAGCGCGTCGAGCTGAAAGCGGTACTGTGGTGCTCGCTGGCGGGTATCGTGACCTCGCTCGTGGCCGCGTGGGTGGCCTCGGTGATGAATACCGATCTGCTGCGCCGCCTCTTCGGTCTTTTGCTGCTGTATATCGGCGTACGCGAGCTGTTTTGCAAAAAAGAGAAGGCCTGACGTCATGAAGTGAACCCCAAAGTTTAGACAAAATTAAATATTAAACTGCTTGTGAATGAGTTCGGTATTGTACCGGACTCATTCCTTTTAGTTTTAAGGAA
>CAYYDD010000047.1:0-13292 GCA_964470515.1 uncultured Eubacteriales bacterium
GACTTGCACGCATCCCCGCTGCGTAGCAGAATCGCGGGATCAAATACGGTACATTCGTAGACGCAGTTATCGGGGGAGGCGGCGTGCGCCTGCCCCCCCGCGACAAACGCCGTGTCGCCCGCGTACAGATGGTGCTCGACGCCGTCCAACGTGACTCGCAGCGATCCGTGCAGCACCCGTATCAGCTCAAACTCATCGTGCTGGTGGCAGTCCATTTGATAACGGGGGTGCTGCTTGTCCAGGTGATAGAACTCTAAGGGGAAATCCGGGATGCCGCAGGGGAGATTCTCGTGATAGTTTGTCGGTTGCATAAAGCACCTCCAAAGGTGAATATTGTCCTATTTTAGGGTAGTATAACATTAGACAACCCGGTAAGTCAATGGTATGATAAACTTAAAATAAAAATAATTTTAAAGGAGTGTTAGTATGATCTATCCCAAAATCGGCATTCGTCCCACCATCGACGGTCGCTGGGGAGGCGTGCGCGAGAGCCTGGAAAAGCAGACGATGGGAATGGCGGAAAATGCCGCGAAGCTCATCAGCGAGACTCTGAAATACCCCGACGGTACGCCGGTGCAGTGCGTTGTCGGCTGCACCACCATCGGTAGCGGTGCCGAGGCGGCGCGTGTGGCAGAGCAGTTCTCTACTGAGAACGTGGTCGCTACGCTGACGGTCACGCCCTGCTGGTGCTACGGCACGGAAACGTTTGATATGGATCCCACCACCATCAAAGCGGTGTGGGGCTTCAACGGTACCGAGCGTCCGGGTGCGGTGTATCTGGCGGCGGTGCTGGCGGCTCACGCGCAGCGCGGCCTGCCGGCGTTCTCTATCTACGGTCACGACGTGCAGGACGCCACCGATACCACTATCCCCGAGGATGTGGCGGAAAAGATCCTGCGTTTTGCGCGCTGCGCAGTCGCCGTGGGCTGGATGAAGAATAAGGCGTATGTGAATATCGGTGCTATCTGCATGGGTATTGCGGGTAGCTACTGCGATGCGAATATTATGCAGAAGTACTTCGGTCTGCGCTCCGAGTGGGTGGACGAGGTCGAGATCCTGCGCCGCATAAAGCTCGGCATCTACGATGAGGCCGAGTACGAAAAGGCATTGGCGTGGATCAAGGCCAACTGCAAGGAAGGCATTGACAAGAACGCCGGCAAGAACTTTCCCGAGGTTATCACCAAGTCCAAGGTGATCCCCGCCGATCAGGATTGGGAGTTCATCGCCAAGATGACGGTCATCATCCGCGATATTATGCTCGGCAATCCGAAGCTGAGCGAGATGGGCTGGCACGAGGAAGCGCTGGGTCGCAACGGTGTGGTCGGCGGCTTCCAGGGTCAGCGTCAGTGGACCGACTGGCTACCCAATGCCGACTTTACTGAGGCCATTATGTCCTCGACGTTTGACTGGAACGGTGCCCGTCAGCCGTTCCCACTGGCTACCGAGAACGACGTGTGCAACGGTATGGCGATGCTGCTGGGTACGCTGGTGTCCCACTCCGCGCCCTGCTTCCACGACGTGCGTACCTACTGGAGTCCCGAGGCGACCGAGCGCGTGACCGGTATGAAGCCGGAGGGCGTGGCCGAGAACGGCTTTATCCATCTCATCAACTCCGGCGCGACCGCGCTGGACGGCAGCGGTGCGGCGAAGAACGCCGCCGGCGAGGGCTGTATGAAGCCCTTCTATGAGATGACCGAGGCGGACGTTTCCGCTTGTGCCGAGGCGACCGACTGGCGCCGTGCCGACTACGAGTACTTCCGTGGAGGCGGCTTCTCCAGCCACTTCCGCTGTCGTGCCGAGATGCCGGTGACGATGTTGCGCCTGAACGTCATCGACGGTATCGGCCCGGTGCTGCAGATCGCCGAGGGTCATACCGCCGATCTGCCGGATCAGATCCACGAGACGATCGACAAGCGCACCGACTTCACCTGGCCGACCACGTGGTTTGCGCCGCGCCTGACCGGTGAGGGTGCGTTCAAGGATGTGTACACGGTGATGGCGCGCTGGGGTGCCAACCACGGCGTGACAGTGTACGGTCACGTGGGTGCCGACCTCATTACGCTGGCCTCGATGATGCGTATCCCGGTCGCGATGCACAACGTCCCCTCCGACAAGATCTACCGTCCGCACTCCTGGGCGGCCTTCGGTACTGAGGACGATGAAAGCGCAGATTACAAGGCCTGCGCCGCGTACGGCCCGCTGTACAAATAAGTCAATGTAAGAGACCCGCCCGACACAGCCGTGTCGGGCGGGTCTTCTTTGTTGAAAACGATTAGAAATTGTGCGAATTAGGATAGGACGTATAAGGGAGACGTTTCGTCTTCCGTTTTGGCACGTGGGAGAGGAGTCTCTTTCCGTGCGGTGGGATTTCAGTCGTTGGTTAGGATCGATTCTTCAGATGCATATATTGGGCGACGGCGAGGGCATCACACCGCTCGTTTTCGGGGTGGCCTTGGTGCCCGTGCACCCAATGGAATGTGACCTCGTGCAGGGCAATGAGATTTAACAGCGTATCCCACAGATCGGCGTTCAGCGCGGGCTTTTTATCCGCCTTGCGCCAGCCGTTGCGCTTCCAGTTAGCCGCCCAGCCTCTTTCGATCCCGTTGACGACGTACTGCGAATCAGTGGTGATGTGCACCTCGCACCGTTCGTTCAGCGCGGCCAGACCCTTGATGACCGCCGTCAGCTCCATACGGTTGTTGGTGGTGGCGGGCTCCCCGCCGCACAGTTCCTTTTCGTGGGTGCCGTAGCGCAGGATCGCCGCCCAGCCGCCCGCGCCCGGGTTGCCGGAGCACGCGCCGTCGGTAAACAGTTGCACTCGTTTCACAGTATCGCTCCTTTTACGGTGTTTGCAACCATTATACCAAAAATTTTCAAAGATGCAAGACTAAACCGAATACCACACGACTATACTTCTTGACAAGCGGATAAAATCAAGGTACAATAATAATAACTATGTTGTGATCGGTTTGGCAACTGTTTTGTCCTGATATGTGTTCGGAGCGATAGACATATTCGCAGCCTCACACCGGGTGGGGCTTATTTGCTTATACTTGACAAGAATGAGAGGTATTGTATGACAGCTGAAAAGCAAAAGAAAAGCACATCCGCTACGCCGAAAAAGAGCCAGCGGAAACCATACACTCGCGCACCGCGCAGTGGTGAACAGTCGGCGGAAAAGAAACCGAATGAGCATTCGATGAAAAAGAATACGAATAACCGTCCTGCCGCACCAAAGAATGAAACCAAGGCGGCGAAGAAGGACACCCGCCGCCAGCAGCCGCGGCGCAACGCACCCAAAAAGCAGGAGCCGGCCTTCCCGGTGCGTGTGACGATGCTGGGTGGTTTGAATGAAATCGGTAAAAACATTACGATGTTTGAATACGGCGAGGATGCGTTCCTCATCGACTGCGGTATGGCGTTCCCGGACGAGGATCTGCTGGGCGTGGATATCGTGCTGCCGGACTTTTCCCATGTGGAAAAGAATGCCGACCGCATCCACGGTATCGTCATCACGCACGGGCACGAGGATCACATCGGCGCTCTGCCGTATCTGCTCAAGCAGCACGTTTTTCCGATCTACGCCACCAAGCTGACCATTGCACTCATCGAGTCCAAGCTGAAGGAGCACGGTTTGTCCGGCAAGGTGCCGCTACATGTGGTGTCGCCCGGTCAGGTGGTGCCGTTCGGCCGCGTATCGGTGGAGTTTATCCACGTCAATCATTCCATTCCCGATGCGGTGGCGCTGGGCATCAAGACCCCGCTCGGCTACGTTATCCACACCGGCGACTTCAAGATCGACTGCACACCCATTCAGGGCAAGATGATTGATCTGCCGCGTCTGGGCGAGATGGGAAACGAGGGCGTGTTGGCACTGATGGCGGATTCCACCAATGCGGAGCGTCCCGGCTACACGCCGAGTGAGCGCGTAGTGGGGGATAGCTTCTCCAAGCTGTTCAAGAACGCAGAGGGCAAGCGCCTTATTATTGCGACATTCTCTTCCAATCTGCATCGTATCCAGCAGATCATTGATGCCGCGGCCAAGGATGGCCGTAAGATTGCTATTTCCGGCCGCAGTATGATAAACTATGTCACCATCGCTCACGAACTGGGGTATCTGCATATTCCCGAGGGACTGTTGGTGGAGATGGAGATGGTCAACCGCTATCCCAAGGATAAAATGGCGATCATTACTACCGGCAGTCAGGGTGAGCCGATGTCAGCACTGGCGCGTATGGCGTTTTCCGAGCACCGCCAGGTGGAGGTCGGACCGAACGATTACATCATCATTTCTGCAACGCCTATTCCCGGCAATGAAAAGACCGTGGGGCGCGTTGTCAACGAGCTGATGAAGTGCGGCTGCGACGTGGTCTATGAGAAGATGTACGATGTGCACGTATCGGGTCACGCGTGTCAGGAGGAGCTCAAGATTATTCAGGGCATTACCCGCCCGAAGTTTTTTATCCCGGTGCACGGTGAGCAAAAGCACCTGCATAAGCACGCGCAGCTCGCGCGGTCGATGGGGATGCCCGCGAAAAACGTGATGATAACGGATATCGGCAAGGTTATCGAGATCACCGCCGATAAAATGGCGGTGGTGGGCTCGGTACCCGCCGGCCGCGTAATGGTGGACGGTCTGGGTATCGGCGACGTGGGCAGCATCGTGCTACGCGACCGCCGTCACTTAGGGCAGGACGGCCTTATCGTGGTGGTGGCGACCATCGATCCCGCTGCCGGGTACGTGGTCTCCGGGCCGGATGTGGTGTCCCGCGGGTTTGTGTATGTGCGGGAGGCGGAGGATCTGATGGAGGAGATTCGCTCTATCGCCGCCGAGGTGCTGGAGGAATGCTGCGCGATGCACGCATACGATTGGAACACGATGAAAAACCGCGTGCGGGATGAATTGTCCCGTCGGGTGTTCCAGAAGACCAAGCGTAGCCCGATGATCCTGCCGATTTTAATGGAAGTTTAAGAAAAAACGGATAACCACAACTCACGCACTCGCGCCCGACTAAAACGGCGGATTTGCGGCTTGTTATTATCGCAAGGAGGAAGCCTTGCGTCTTCTGCCGCCCCCAAATCATCTCCCAATCCGTCCGTTTTTAGGTCGGAGAATTTACTTTGAGGAAAATGGTGGGGGATGTAAGGCAAAAACGCAGGTTATCCTTTCGGATTTACGAGTATTTTAACGCAACAGACGCAGCCTTTCTCCAAAGTAAATGCGTCAGTTGTGGTTATAAGGAGGGAAAGCACGGTGAAAAAATGGCGAAATTTGTGGGTGGTAAGCCCGATCCTGATCGCATTGTGTGCGGCACTGGTCGCCGTTCTGATACCTGTGTTTTTCCTTCATCGCACGCTGTTTTATATTCAACTGGTGCTGACGGTGCTGCTTATCGGCGCTACGGTGTGGCACGCACAGCGGTTGCAACGGAGCATCCGTCGGTATCTCGGTGGCTTGGCGAACAGTCTGGACCAGAATGATCGCCAAGCACTGGAAAACTCGCCTGTGCCGGTGGTGCTGGCTACGGATACGGGCGAAACGGTGTGGTACAACAGCCTGTTCCGCAGTGAGGTGCTGGCCGGGGAGGATGCGTACGGCACATCGCTCTGCGATAGGTTTGACGGGCTGGCCGCCGATCGACTGGGGCGGCGGTATCTGCCGTGCGTCACGCACGGTGCGGCCGCGTATGCGGTGTACACGGCCAAGCTACGTCGGCGGGACAGTGCCGCATATGTGCTGTATTTTACGGATATTACCGAGCTGACACAGATCGCGACGGAATATGCCAACAGCCGTCCGGTCGTGCTGTCGCTTTACATAGACAACAGCGAGGAAGTCACGAAGGATATGCGTGACAGCGAGCGCGCACAGCTGATCTCGCGCGTGGAAACGCTACTGGAGGATTGGATCGCCGCTAGTGTGGGCATCTTCCGCAAATGCGGCACCGACCGTTTTCTGGCCTTGGTGGAAAAACGTGCGCTGACGGGGATGCTGGAAAGCCGATTCGATATTTTGGATCGGGTGCGCGCGATCCGCACGGCGAACGGGGCGAGCGTGACGCTGTCTGTCGGCGTGGGCATCGGCGATACGCTGACCGAGGCGGAAACGCAGTCACGGCAATCGCTGGATATGGCTCTCGGACGCGGCGGCGACCAGGCTGCCGTGAAAACGGCAAACGGCTTTGATTTCTACGGAGGTCTGTCCAAGAGCGTGGAAAAGCGTACCAAGGTACGTACCCGCGTGATGGCCGCTGCTTTACAGGATATGATCGAGACCAGCGAAAACGTGTTGCTGATGGGTCATCGGTATTCCGATTTGGATTGTCTTGGGTCCTGCGCGGCACTGACGGAGATCTGCCGCAGTCTGGGCAAGCCGGCGTACACGGTATACGATCCCAAGACCACGCTGGCCGGGGTGCTGGTGCAGCGGTATGTAGCAGAGGACCGCAAGGACCTGTTCATTGATGTGCAGGATGCTCTGCCGCTGATGGCGGAGAATACGTTGCTTATCATTACGGATATTCACCAGCCGGAGCGGCTGGATATCCCGGAGCTGTATGCTCGCGCGGATAGAGTGGTGGTCATCGATCACCATCGCAAGACGGTGGAGCATATCAACAACGCGGCGATGTTCTATCACGAGCCGTATTCCAGTTCAGCCTCCGAAATGGTGGCGGAGCTGGTGCAGTATATGCCGAAGGCGCATCTGACCCGTACCGGGGCGGAGGCGTTGCTGGCCGGTATTATGCTGGATACCCGCAGCTTTGTAATGAAGGCAGGCGTGCGCACCTTTGAGGCGGCGGCGTACCTGCGACGCATCGGCGCGGATACGGTCGAGGTTAAGCAGCTGTTCTCCGAAACGATGGATACCTACCGCCGCAAGGCGGAGATCGTGGCATCGGCGGAGCGGTACAGCGACGTGACCGCCATTGCCTGCGCCGAGGAAGCGGCGGGAACGCAGTTGCGCATCGCCGCATCGCAGGCGGCGGATGAACTGCTGTGCGTGAAGGGGGTCGAGGCCTCGTTCGTACTGTTCCCGGATGGGGACGGCTTCAGCGTTTCGGCGCGGTCGTACGGAGCAGTCAACGTCCAATTGGTGATGGAGACTGTCGGCGGCGGCGGTCATCAGACGATGGCGGGTGCCTATTTGAAGGTCAACGATAAAAAGGCGGCGGTGAATCTGTTGCGCAAGGCGATCGACGCGTGTCTTACTGAGCGTCGGCGTGCGCAGGCGGTGCAGCAGTCAGAACAACAGAAAGCAGGGGAATAACGATGAAAGTCATTTTGAAGCAGGATGTTAAGGGTCAGGGTAAAAAGGGACAGCTGGTGCAGGTGTCCGACGGATATGCCCGTAACTTTTTGTTGCCGCGTGGTCTGGCTGTGGAGGCCGATGCGCAGGCAATGAACGATCTAAAAAATAAGGAAGAGGCGCGGTTGCATCACTTAGCGGTGGAAAAGAAAGAGGCCGAGGATGCCGCGGCGAAGCTGTCCGGCCATACGGTGAAGATTATTGCCCGTGCCGGTCAGGGCGGTCGTCTGTTCGGCTCTGTTACCACGAAGGAAGTGGCGGAGGAGCTGGCGAAGCAGTACGGCGTGACCATCGACAAGCGCAAGATTGCGATGGCGGATGCTAAGGCGTTCGGCGCGTATGAGGCGGAGCTGAAATTTGCGCAGGGCGTTACCGCGAAGATCACCGTGATGGTGACGGAGTAAAACGATACGAGGATGTGAACACGATGGCGAACGAAGCCACGTTTGACGAACTGAATCTGCCTTACAGTCTGGAAGCCGAGCAGGCAGTGCTGGGTGCCATTCTGATGGATGCGGATTGTATCCATCTGGTGGGCGACGTGCTGCGTGCGGAGCATTTCTATCCTCCGGAGCATCAGGCCATCTACCGTGTTATGCTCCAGAAAATGATGGAGTCCAAGACCATTGACTTTGTCACGGTACTGGAGTCGCTGAGATCGGTGGACTTTTTCTCCGGTGAGGAGGGGAAGACCTATCTTTTGAAGCTGGCACAGATAGTTCCGTCGATCTCGAATATCGGCAACTATGCGCGCATCGTGCGTGAAAAGTACGACGTGCGTTCGCTCATTTACGCGTCTCGTGATATTATGAGCGAGGCGATGGACCCCGGCGTGGATGCGCGTGTTTTGATTGAGAATGCGGAGCAGAAGATTTTTGATATCCGTCAGGATCAGCATCAGGGCGGGCTGGTACCCATTCAGGACGTTATCGCGTCGAACTATGAGCTGTACAGCAAACTTAATTCCGAGGAGCGGGACAAGTATATCGGCATTCCCTCCGGTATCGCGGCACTAGATGAGATTACGACGGGTCTTAACCGTTCGGATATCATCATCGTGGGTGCCCGTCCCGGTATGGGTAAGACCAGCTTTGCTCTAAATATCGCGCGTAACGTTGCCGTGCAGCAAAACCGCAAGGTCGCGATCTTTAATCTGGAAATGTCGCGCGAGCAGATGGTCAACCGTTTTCTGTCGGCCGAGGCGCGTGTGCCCTCCAAGAAGCTGCGTACCGGCAACCTGACACCCGATGAGTGGACACGGATGGCGTATGCCTCCAGCGCACTGTGCAAGGCCCCTATTTATCTGGACGATACCGCCAACATCACGGTGGCGACGATGAAGGCACGGTTGCGCCGCTTGAAGGGTGTCGGCTTTGTAGTCATCGACTATCTGGGGTTGATCGGCTCGGATAAGAAGGCGGAAAACCGTGTAAACGAGGTATCCAAGATCACGCGTGATCTGAAGGTGATGGCGAAGGAGCTGGATATTCCCGTAATGGTGTGTGCGCAGCTGTCGCGTGGCACGGAAAAGCAGGCCAACCATCGGCCGGGTCTATCCGATCTGCGTGAATCCGGCTCTATTGAGCAGGATGCCGATCAGGTGTTGTTTCTGTACCGCGAGGACTACTATGAAAAAGAAAAGGACGATCCTGCTAAGGCGGAGGTCGGTAAATCCGAGATCATCGTTGCCAAAAACCGCCACGGCGAGACCGGCACGGTGAATATGGTGTTCCAGGGTGAGTTTACGCAGTTTACCGCGCTGGAGCTGCACCAGAACGAGGGCTGATACGATGACGGTTCACACGAAGGCTCTTGCCGCGATGCGACGGGAGCAGATGTTGCCGCCCGGTGCTTCGGTGGCGGTAGGGCTTTCCGGCGGTGCCGATTCGGTGGCACTGCTGCATCTGCTGCTGTCCTTGCGGAAGGAGCTTTCGCTTTGTGAGGTGACGGCGGTACATATCAATCACGGCCTGCGCGGCGAGGAAGCCGAGCGAGATCAACGATTTGTTGAGGAACTGTGCGCACGGTGGTCGGTGCCGCTGACGGTGCATTGCTGTGACGTGGCGGCGCTTGCCTCCGAGCAGCGTATCGGCGTGGAGGAGGCCGGCCGTGCGGTGCGGTATGAGCAATTTGAAATGGTTGCTGCGCGGATCAATGGCTACGTGGCCACCGCGCACACGGCCAGCGACAACGTGGAAACGTTGCTACTGCATCTGTGCCGCGGTACGGGTCTGCATGGATTGGCCGGTATCCCGCCGGTACGGGGACGCATCGTGCGACCGCTTATTGATTGTACCCGCGGGGAGATCGAGGCGTACTGTGCTGAGAACGGGTTGTCCTATGTGACTGACAGTACGAACACCGATGTAGCGTATGCGCGCAATCGTATCCGTCAGTTGGTGGTGCCGCAACTGAAAGCGATCAACCCGCAGGCTGAGTCCGCGATCACGCGGCTGATCGGTCGCGCCCGGGAATGGGATGTGCGTTTGGCACAGCAGACGCAGGAGACCTTGCGTGCCGCGGCGGCGGGGGAGGATACCTACCACCGCAAGGCACTGGTGGACTTACAGCCGGAGGTGCAGGCAGCGGCTCTGCGTCATCTGTTGGGCGAGCACGGGCGGCAACGCGGCAGTGAGCGGCATATCCGCTTGGCGGCGGAGCTGCTGCGGCACGGCGGTCGGTTATCGGTGCCGGGAGGACGGCAGATGACGGTGACGGGGGAGTACGTACGATTTGCCGCAGAAGCTGAGTTGCTGCCGACGTTTTGCTATGACAGTGTGATGCCCGGTGATACTTGGCAGATCGGATCGGATACGTGGCAGCTTTTGTGTCTATCGCGTGAAGATTATGAACAAAAACTAAATATTTCAAAAATTGGGTTTTCAAACGCGTGTGATTGTGGTAAGATAAACGGGTGCTTGTGCTTACGGCAACGGCTGGAGGGTGATAAATATCATCCGGCCGGGCGTGGCTGTGGGAAAACGCTGAAAAAATTGTTGAATGAGGCAGGAATGTCCGCTTCTGAACGTGCGGCCATGCCGATCCTTTGTGATGAGGAAGGGATCGTGCTGGTCGCCGGCTTTGGCTGTGATGAGCGGGTGCGTATTACATCGGATACCGAAACGGTACTGGTACTGAAAAAGATGGAGGATGTGTAAAAATGGCTTCGATGTTTGATGATATCGGTGAAATTTTGTTTACGGAAGAAGAAATTGCCGAAATCGTTCGGAATATGGGACGGCAGATCAGCGAAGATTATAAGGGGAAAAACCTGTTTATGGTCAGCGTGCTGAAGGGCTCGCTGCCCTTTATGGCGGATCTGATGCGGCAGATCACCATTCCGTGCTCTATCGATTTTTTATCGGTATCCAGCTACGGCAAGGGAACGGTGACCTCGGGCGAGGTGCGTATCCTGAAGGATCTGGATGCGTCGTTGGAGGGCAAGGATCTGCTGGTTGTGGAGGATATTCTGGACTCCGGTGTGACGCTGTCGTATCTGCTGAAAACGCTGTCGGCGCGCAATCCCGCGAGTATTCGTTTGTGTACGTTTCTGGATAAGCCGGAGCGCCGTCGGGTGGATATCCACGCCGATTATGTGGGCGCGTCGGTGCCGGATAAGTTTATTGTGGGCTATGGCCTGGATTATGCGGAGAAGTATCGTAACGTTCCGTATATCGGTGTGCTGAAGCCGGAGATCTATACGACCGAGGAGGCGTGAGGGAAATATGGAATCGCATAACAACGATTGGGGGAAGATACTCCGGAATCTGGGTCTCATTATCGGTATTCCGGTGCTGATCTCGGTCATTTTCTGGATGTTTATGGCCGGTACCCGGTCGCAGACCGAGGAGAAGATCTACTCCGATTACATCAACTATTTCAAGCAGGAACAGGTGGAGCGCTATGAGCTTAGTCTCGGCGGTCGTGTGGAGATCCTGCTGAAAGCGGAATACCGCGAGGATCTCAACGGTGACGACAAGAAGGATGAGAAAGACGTTATCGTTTACACGGTGCCGAACGTCGGACTGTTTCTGGAAGATATTGATCCCTACGTTGAAAACGTTCCGCACGATATGACACCCGCATCACAGGTGTCATCGTGGGTCGCCAGTTTGGCACCGTCGTTGCTGATGCTTCTTATCGTTATGGTCGGGATCTTCTATATGCGCCGTTCGTTGAACAACTTTGACGGTGGCGGCGGCAAGATGATGGGCTTCGGTAAGGCGCACGTCAAGCATCCGAACGAGGAAGGCCGCCGTACCACGTTTGACGATGTGGCCGGTGCCGATGAGGAAAAGGAAGAGCTACAGGAGATCGTGGAGTTCCTGCGATCCCCCAAGCGTTTCAAGGAGTTGGGTGCCAGGGTGCCGAAGGGCGTTCTGCTGGTGGGCCCTCCGGGTACCGGTAAAACGCTGCTGGCACGTGCCGTGGCAGGCGAGGCCGGTGTGCATTTTTTCTCGATCTCCGGCTCGGATTTCGTGGAAATGTACGTCGGCGTGGGTGCCTCCCGTGTGCGCGATCTGTTTGAGCAGGCGAAGAAGAATAACCCGTGCATCATCTTTATCGACGAGATCGACGCAGTCGGTCGTCAGCGCGGCGCAGGTCTCGGCGGAGGTCACGATGAGCGAGAGCAGACGCTGAACCAGCTGCTGGTGGAGATGGATGGCTTCGGTGCCAACGAGGGTGTCATTATGATGGCGGCGACCAACCGCCCGGATATTCTGGATCCGGCACTGATGCGTCCCGGTCGCTTTGATCGTCAAATCGTGGTAAACTATCCGGATATCAAAGGCCGTGAGGCCATTCTGCGTGTGCACGCCAAGGGCAAGCCGCTGGCTCCCGACGTTGACCTAGCAGTTATTGCCAAATCGACGGCCGGCTTCACGGGCGCCGATCTGGAAAACCTGCTGAACGAGTCGGCACTGTTGGCGGCGCGACGCGGCCTGCACGCTGTGACGATGCAGGAGATCGAGGAGGCCACGCTGAAGGTGGTCGTGGGTACGGAGAAGCGTAGCCACGTGATCTCCGATCACGACAAGCGTATTACCGCGTATCACGAGGCGGGTCACGCCATTGTATCGTATTTCTGCCCCACGCAGGATCCTGTGCACCAGATCTCCATCATCCCGCGCGGTATGGCGGCGGGCTTTACGATGAATCTGCCCGAGCACGATCACGAGCATATGACGAAAAATCGGATGCTGGAAAACATTGAGGTGCTGCTGGGCGGCCGTGTGGCGGAGGAGATCGTCATCGGCGACGTGTCCACGGGTGCTTCCAACGATCTGGAGCGTTCGACCGAGACTGCCCGCAAGATGGTGACCAAGTACGGTATGAGCGATAAGCTCGGCCCGGTGGTGTTCGGCAGTTCGGAATCCAGCGAGGTATTCCTTGGCCGTGATTTCGGGCACACGCGCAATTACTCTGAGGAGATCGCCGCGCTGATCGACAGCGAGATCAACGCGATCATCACCAGTGCGTATACACGCACCACGCAGAAGCTACAGGATAATCGCGATAAGCTGGATCTGATCGCGGAATATCTGATCAACCACGAGAAGATGGACGGCGAGCAGTTCACGGCCGCGATGGAAGGTCGCGAGATCCCGGCGTACTCCAACGCCTCCTTGTTCGGCAAGACCGAGGAGACGTCCGAAGAAAAAGCGGAAGAAACCGAATAAGCAGAAAAACAGCAGAGCACCGTATAGCGTGATACTCCAAGCGGAGTATCACGCAACTCTATTCGCCTACGGCGAGTTCTATTGCTGCGCAGTGATATTCGGCTTTTAGCCGAGTAATATTTGCTTTGCAAGTTTTGTGGCGAATAGAATACCACTAAACCCTCAAGGTTTAATATCACTTTCGCGACGCGAAAATATCACGCTGACGAAAGTCAGCATATCACTATACAGAAAAAAGAAAGAGAAGGCCATGACCCTGCTGCAGACCAACGCCGCCCTGAATACCGGTAACTCCGGCGGCC
>CAYYDD010000048.1:0-12806 GCA_964470515.1 uncultured Eubacteriales bacterium
AGCCACCATCCGTGGGACCGCAACGGCCTGAAATTCTTTCTGCCCACCGGCGGCGTTGAGGGTAGCGAGCTCAGCGAGATACTGAGCTTGGCTGCGGAGGGCGCCGCGGCTCCCGCCGCTCTCGGCACGGTCGAGCAAAGCGAGTATATGACGCAGTATGCCGCCCGTCTGCGTACGCTCATCATTGAGGGTGCCGGTCTCGGCGATACACCGCTTGAGGGGATGCATATCGTGGTGGATGCCGGTAACGGTGTAGGCGGCTTTTATGCGTCCGAGGTGCTCGCGCCGCTGGGCGCGGACGTGTCCGGTAGTCAATTTCTAGAGCCTGACGGTCGCTTCCCAAATCATATTCCGAATCCCGAAAACGCCGAGGCGATGGAGTCGGTGTGCAGTGCGGTGCGCCGTGTGGGTGCCGATCTCGGTATCATCTTTGATACCGATGTTGACCGCGCGGGCTGTGTCGGTGCTGACGGTCGCGAGATCAACCGCAACCGTCTGGTCGCGCTGGCGGCGGCCATTGCGTTGGAGGCCAATGCGGGGGGCACCGTCGTGACCGACTCGGTCACGTCCGACGGCTTAAAGCAATTTATCGAGCAAACGCTGGGAGGCGTGCATTGCCGTTTCAAGCGCGGATACAAAAATGTCATCAACGAGGCACAACGGCTGAATCGCGAGGGTGTCAACTCGCCCCTTGCCATTGAAACGTCGGGTCACGCCGCCCTGCGGGATAACTATTTTCTGGATGACGGTGCGTATCTCGTTACCCGTATCATCATTAAGGCGGTGCAGCTGCGCACACAGGGGAAAACGCTGGAGAATCTCATTGCCGCACTGCCCGAACCTGCGGAGAGCCGCGAGGTGCGCTTCACTATCACCGTGCCGGATTTTCGTGCCTACGGCGAGCGGGTGCTGGCCGAGCTGGAACCGTATGCGAGGGCGCAGGGCTGGCGTGTGGCGGATGACAGCCGCGAGGGTGTACGCGTGTCGCTGTGTGACGGTTGGTTTTTGCTACGCCTCAGTGTGCACGACCCCGTGATGCCGCTGAACGTGGAAAGCAACGCCGTCGGCGGTTGTGATGTGATCTTGGAACAGCTGCGGCCGTTCATTGAACGGCAAAGCGGCCTGCGGAGGTAAATGACGATGTCAATGGATTGGACGGAAGTACGGATTCGTGTAGCAACGGCGGATACCGAGCGCGCCTCGGCGATCGCCAATATGGCGGTGCCGCACGGCATTTACGTGGAGGATTACAGCGACCTTGAGGAGGGCGCACGGGAGATCGCGCGCATCGACCTCATTGACGAGGAGCTACTCAAACGCGACCGTACGCACAGTATTATTCATATTTATCTAGAGCCGCAGGAAAATCCCGCCGAAACGGTTGTCTTTTTGCACGAGCGTCTGTCGGCCTGCGGTATCGACAGCGAGGTTGATACCAAGTGCATCAGCGAGCAGGATTGGGCGAATAACTGGAAGCAGTATTTCAAGCCGCTGTCGGTCGGTAGCCGCCTGCTTATTTGTCCCACGTGGGAGACGGTGGAGAATACCGCAGGTCGTGTCAAGCTGTCCATTGACCCCGGTATGGCGTTCGGTACCGGTGGGCACGATACTACCCGTATGGTGCTGGAGGCCGTGGAGCAGTACGTTACCCCCGAGGCGGACGTGCTGGACGTCGGCTGCGGCAGCGGTATTCTGTCGGTCGCGTCGTTGCTGCTGGGCGCCCGTTCCGCCGTGGGCGTGGATATCGATGCCCTTGCCGTCAAGATGGCGGTGGAAAACGGTGCGATCAACGGCTTTGCCGAGCCGCGCTACACCATTTTGCAGGGCGATCTGGTGGACAGGATCACCGGGCGGTATCACATCATCCTTGCCAACATCGTCGCGGATGCCATTTTAAAGCTGTCGCCCGTGATCCCGCAGTTCCTGCTGCCCGGCGGTGTGTACATTGTGTCCGGCATTATTGAGGAACGCGGCACCGAGGTTGAGGCAGGGCTTACCGCCTGCGGCTTTACCTTGAAGCAACGCCTGACGTACGGCGGCTGGTGCTGCTTCGTGTGCGGAAAGGACTAAGGTATGTCACGGTTTTTTGTTGCACCGTTTGGCGGCGATACCGCCATCCTTACCGGGCAGGAGGCTCACCACATCGCGCGGGTGCTACGTATGCGGATGGGGGAGGAGCTCACGCTGTGCGACGGTGCTGGCACGGACTATAGTTGCCGTATTCTGTCGGTGAGCGACGGTGAGGTGCGTGCGGAGGTGTTGTACCGCCGCCCGACCGCCAGCGAGCCGACGACGGCGGTCACGCTGTATCAGGGTTTGCCGAAAAGCGAAAAAATGGAGCTCATCGTGCAGAAATGCGTGGAGATCGGTGTGACGCGCGTCGTGCCGGTCTCGATGGCACGCAGTATTGTCAAATTAAACGCCGCCGAGGGGGCGAAAAAGGTCGCCCGCTGGCAAAAGATCGCCGCATCCGCCGCCGAGCAGAGCGGTCGCGGTATCGTGCCCGAGGTCGCGGAGCCGCTCTCATTTAAGCAGCTGCTTCAGGCAGTGGAATATGAAAATACCGTCACCTTTTACGAGGGAGGCGGTGCACCGCTGTCGGAGCTTGTCAGGGCCGATACTCGGCAGATATCCCTCGTCATCGGGCCGGAGGGCGGCTTTGAGGAGAAGGAGATCGAACACCTGAAAGCGGTGGGGGCGCACGTGGCCACGCTCGGTCCGCGTATCCTGCGGTGCGAAACCGCGCCGCTGGTGGCTCTGTCCGTTGTAATGCAATTAACGGAAAATATGAATTAAGCATTGCAAACGGGAAAAACTATGGTACAATAGAATTGATAACATACAAAGGAGCTTCAAATTATGCAAGTAACAAAAGATATGATTATCGGTGATATCCTGGATATGGATCGCACCACCGCGCCCTTCTTTCTGGAGATGGGTATGCACTGCCTCGGCTGTCCCTCGGCTCGCGGCGAAACGCTGGAGCAGGCCTGCGCCGTTCACGGTGTGGATGCGGACGAAATGGTCGAGAAGATCAACCGGCATCTGAGCAAGTAATGAAAGGCGGCGGCTCGCGGTGCGAGCCGCTTTCTTGTAGGTGATACTATGTTGGATTCTCGTTTGCGCCTGGCTGCCGAGCTTGTGCGGGCGGGCAGCCGCGTGGCGGATATCGGTACCGACCACGCGCATCTGCCGGTCACGCTCGTCCGTGAGGGGCGTTGTCCGTCAGCCATTGCCTCGGACGTGCGTGAGGGGCCCGCGGCCAACGCCTGCCGCAACGTGGAGGAGGCCGGGCTGGGGGCTGTGATCTCTGTCCGTCTGGGCGACGGCTTACATACCGTACAGCCGGAGGAGGCGGATGATATCGTCATTGCCGGTATGGGCGGCGAGACCGTAGCCGCTATTCTGGAGGAAGCACCGTGGTTGCAGAATGCCCGCTATCGGCTTATCCTGCAACCGATGACCCGCGCGGAGCGGCTTCGTGCCTATCTGTTTGCCAACGGCTTTGCCATTCGCGAGGAGCGTGTCACCCGCGTCGGTCGGCATTGGTACACCGTGCTGTGTGCGGAATACACCGGCGAGGTGACCGAGGCCGACGAGGCCTTGTGCCATGTCGGTCGTATCCCGTTACCGTCGGGGGACGGCTATTTGCAGGTGGTGGAGCACCGCCTTGTCCGTCAGCAAAATGCGCATCCCACCCCGGAGGGGGAGCGGTGCTTGAACGACGTTCGCCGCTACCGCAGCGGTGTATGGCGTCCGTGGGAGGAATTTTGATGAAAATTGCAGAAATTTTTGATTTATTACAGCAAAAAGCCCCGTTTGAGCTGGCCGAGCCGTATGACAACGTCGGTCTGCTCGTCGGCAGCGGCGACGGTGAGGTGACCACCGTGCTCGTCACGCTGGATATCACGCACGACGCTATCGATGCGGCGGTCGCCGCAGGAGCAGAGCTGATCGTCAGCCACCACCCCGTCATCTTTGAGCCGCTGCGCACGTTGGAGCGCGGCAGTGTGCCGTACCGTCTGGCTCAGCACGGCATTGCCGCGATCTGCGCACATACCAATCTGGATCGCGCGGAGGGTGGCGTGAACGATTGCTTGTGTGAGCGGCTGGGGCTGTCAAACGTGCGTCTCGGACCGGACGGTATGTGCCGTTTGGGTGAGTTTCCTCAGCCGCTGCCGGCTGAGGACTTCGGGCGGCTCGTTGCGCGGGTGCTGGATACCCCCGTGCGGCTGAAGGCCGGCAGCGATGCCGTGCGTACCGTGGCACTGTGCGGCGGCGGTGCGGGTGACCGCGTACTGCCCCTGCTCGGTGAAGCGGATGCCGCCCTCACGGGTGAGGTCAAGCATCACGTGTGGCTGGAGGTGCCGCCTGCCAAAACGATGGCCGACGGCGGCCATTATGCCACCGAGGTGGTGGTGACCGATCGCTTGGTCGAGTGGATCTCCGCCGCGTTCCCGTCGCTTTGCGTGGTACTGCACCGCGGTAAGGCTCCTTATTCTATGGCGAAGGATTGATGGTATTATGGCACTCGACGGCGCGTTTTTACATTGCCTGCGGGACGAGCTGTGGCAGCGGCTGCAGGATACCCGCATTGATAAGATCCACCAGCCCTCCCGCGAGGAGCTGGTGTTTACCATGCGTGGGCGGAACGGCTCGGAAAAGCTGTATCTGTCCGCGCGTGTCAACTCGCCGCGCGTGCAGCTCATTTCCGTGTCGCCGGAAAATCCCGCCTCGCCGCCGCCGTTTTGTATGCTGCTGCGTAAGCGGCTCACCGGCGCACGGCTTGCGGATATCCGTCAGCCCGGCTTGGAGCGGGTGCTGTATTTTGATTTCGATGCTGTCAACGAGCTTGGTGACACCGTTCGTCTGACGATGGCGGCGGAGCTGATGGGTCGGCACAGCAATCTTATCCTGATCGGGGAGGAGGCTCGCATCGTCGATGCGGTCAAGCGCGTCGATCTGTCGATGTCCCCGATGCGCCCCATTTTGCCCGGCGCACCGTATCTGCTCCCGCCCGCCGATGCCGCGCGGCGGGATGCGCTGCTGTGTACCGCCGCACAGCTCGCTGATACCGTTCTCGGCAGCGGTCTGCCGACGGATAAGGCACTGCAAAGCAGCGTGCAGGGCTTTTCGCCGCTAATTTGCCGAGAGATCGCGCATCTGGTGGGCGAGGGTGACCGTGCGCAGTTGGAGGCGGCCATTGAAAAATTCCGCGCATCCCTGCTGTCGGACGGTCGCCGTGTGCCGTATCTCGTCTACCGCCCCGACGGTACGCCGCTGGAATTCAGCTTTTTGCCCATCACGCAGTACGGACTGGATGCAAGCGGGCGCGAGGCGGCCTCGTTCTCCGAATTACTTACCGACTTTTACGCCGAAAAGGATAACGCGGAGCGAATGCGTCGCTATGCGCACGATATCACCCGTACGCTGAATACCGCTATCGACCGCCTGACCCGCAAGCTGGATAATCAGCGGCGGGAGCTGGCCGCATCGGTGGATCGCGACCGCAAGCGGCTGTATGCCGATCTCATCAACGCCAATCTGCACGCGATCCCGAAGGGGGTCGCCTCGGTGGAGCTGATAAATTACTACGACGAAAACTGCGCGATGCTCACCGTGCCGCTCGATCCGGCACTGTCCGCCGCACGCAACGCGCAGAAGTATTATAAGGAATACCGCAAGGCCAAGACCGCCGAGGAGGTGTTGCAGCGCCAGATCGCCCTCGGTGAGGAGGAGCTACGCTATCTGGAGTCGGTGTCGGACGCGCTCTCCCGCGCTTCGGGCACCCGCGAGCTGGAGGAGCTACGGCAGGAGCTGGAGCAAAGCGGCTATCTGCGCGCCAAAAAGGAAAAGCGCCGTGCGGTACAGCCGACAAAGCCGTTCGCCTTTGTGTCGGATGACGGGTTTACCATTTTGGTTGGCCGCAACAACGTGCAGAACGACCGCCTGACCACCCGTACCGCGAGGGGGAGCGATTGGTGGTTTCACACGAAGAATATTCCCGGCTCGCACACGGTCATCCTGACCGAGGGTGCCGAGCCGCCGGAAACAACGATGCGGCAGGCTTCGGTGCTTGCCGCCACCCATTCCAAGGCGGCACAATCGGCGCAGGTGCCGGTGGATTACACGCAGATACGATACGTCAAGAAGCCGACGGGGGCCAAGCCCGGTATGGTGATCTATGAGAACAACCGTACCGTCTACGTCACCCCCGATCCCGCCCTTGCCGCCCGCCTGCGGAACGAATAAAACGTTGCGGAAATTGCTAAAAATAAAAGGAGAGTCAAGCTCCCCCGGTCACGGCTTGGCCGTGACCGGGGGAGCTTGTACGACAACAGCGGAACGCATAAATGCGGTTCCCTACGCTTGATTTTATCAATTCCACAAATCCAAAAACACCGCATAGGCATCCGATCAACAAAGAATTACACAAGAAAGTCCGGGAAATAAGCGGAAGTCTCTTGCAATCGTCCTTCAAGTGTGATAAAATGATCTTCAAATTATCCGAGAAGAGGTCTGGCGCATGAGTACCGAGTATCGTCTGGTCATCCCGGAGGGCTACCGCTCTCAGATGGACATACTGGAAACCGAAAAGGCGATCAAGCTGTTAAAGGACGGCTTTGAAGAGGCACTGGCACAGCGTCTCTCGTTAACGCGCGTGTCGGCTCCGCTGTTCGTGGAGCCGCAGTCGGGTCTTAACGATAACTTAAACGGCGTGGAACGCCCCGTCAGCTTCGACCTGCGGTACGATGAGGGTCGCGTGGCCGAGGTCGTGCACTCGCTTGCCAAGTGGAAGCGCTATGCCCTCAAGCGGTATCACGTGCCGGTGGGGCAGGGCCTGTATACGGATATGAACGCCATCCGCCGCGATGAGGTGACGGATAACCTCCACTCACTGTATGTCGATCAGTGGGATTGGGAGCTGGTCATCCGCCGCGAGGAGCGCACCGAGGAGACCCTGCGCGATGTGGTCAGCCGCATCTACGAGGCCTTCCGCACGATGGAGGACATCGTGTGCGAAAAATACCCTTATCTTACCCGCAAGTTGCCGGAAACCATCACGTTCCTCACCACGCAGGAGCTGGAGGACAAGTATCCCGACCTCTCCGCGCACGAGCGGGAGAACGAGGCGGTGCGCGAATACGGTGCGGTATTCCTGATGCAGATCGGCGGTACCCTGCGCTCCGGCAAGCCGCACGACGGCCGCGCCCCGGACTACGACGATTGGACGCTCAACGGCGATATTCTATTCCATTTCCCGCTGCTCGGTCGTGCAGTCGAGGTATCCTCCATGGGAATCCGCGTGGATGAGGACGCACTGCGCCGTCAGCTCGCCGTGGCCGGCTGCGAGGATCGCGCCGGGCTTCCGTTTCAGAAGGCATTGCTGGAAGGCGAGCTGCCGTACACGATCGGCGGCGGCATCGGTCAGTCGCGTCTGTGTATGTACTTTTTGGATAAAGCGCACATCGGCGAGGTGCAGGCCTCTCTCTGGCCGGAGGAGATGGTAGAACGTTGCGCCGAAGCCGGAATCGACCTTCTGTAAAAAAAGTTGCAGAAAATTCAATTTAAGTCTTGATTTTTTGCAAGGTATTCATTATAATAGTTTAGCACGTGTGTGCAAACTTGGAGAGTTGGCTGAGTGGTCGAAGGCGCACGATTGGAAATCGTGTGTACGTTTAAAGCGTACCTAGGGTTCAAATCCCTAACTCTCCGCCATTGAATACAAGCGAAGGATTCCTTCGATGGAATACAGCTTCTGAAAGAGGTGACAGAGGAATGAAAGAGAATATCCATCCCAACTACGCCAAGACGACGATCACTTGCGCGTGCGGTGAGGTCATTGAGACGTCTTCCACCAAGGAGAATATCCGTGTGGAAATCTGCTCCAAGTGCCATCCGTTTTTCACCGGCAGACAGAAGCTGGTCGATACCGGCGGCCGTGTGGATCGCTTTAACAAGCGTTTCGGTATCAAAGAGAGCAAGTAAGATGGAAAAGGGCAGTGCAGTCAATGCGCTGCCTTTTCTCGTTCAGGAGGGATCACGGTGGACGACCGGGCATACACGACCATCCGCGCGGGCGCGGTGGCGGAATATGTTGACCGCCGTTCGCGGTTTATCGCCGCCATCGAGCCGGTGACGGATGAGGCGGCCGCGCTGGCGTTTATCGCCATGCGCAAAAAGAAATACTGGGATGCCCGTCACAACGTGCACGCCTACGTGCTGCGCTCGGGCATCAGCCGCTTTTCGGATGACGGTGAGCCGCAGGGGACCGCTGGCTTGCCGATGCTGGAAACGCTGCAAAAGCGGGGACTGACGGATTGCGTGGTGGTAGTTACCCGTTACTTCGGCGGTATCCTGCTGGGTACGGGAGGCTTGGTGCGCGCGTACTCGCAAAGCACCTCATTGGCTATCGACGCCGCCGACGTGGGCGAGTGCCGCCTGTGCGCGGTGGGGGAGATCGCGTGCGATTACGCACAGTACGGCCGTGTGGCGCCGCTCGTCGCGGAATTTGGCGGCCGCGTGACGGATACCGCCTTTGCCGAGGGGGTCACGCTGTCGTTGCTGTTGCCAGCCGATCGGGTGGATGCGTTCTGCCGGGAATTGACAGAATTGTCCGCCGGCACACTGAAATTCCGTCAAACCGATGAATTTTTTGAATTTTTTGAAAAAAAGTAAGTGTTTTTGCAGGAAAACGGGACGAGCCCGGCGTATAATGTTATATGAAAGGCGGTGCGGGATATGGTACCACGGTTACGAACGGAAGAGATCGAGCGTCAGATGCTTTCCCCGCGGGCAGCACTGGCCTGCGAAAGTCAAGGGCGCGCTAAGGCGGAGATTCCGTGCGATTTTCGCACCGATTTTCAGCGCGACCGCGACCGTGTGTTGCACTGCAAGGCGTTTCGCCGCCTGCGGCACAAAACGCAGGTGTTTTTGTCGCCGGAGGGCGATCACTACCGCACCCGACTGACGCATACGCTGGAGGTGTCGCAGATCGCGCGTACCATTGCCCGTGCTCTGCGCCTGAATGAGGATCTCACCGAGGCTGTCGCGCTCGCACACGATCTGGGGCACACGCCCTTCGGCCACGCGGGTGAGCGTGCGCTGGATCGCTGTATGGAGGGCGGATTCCGTCACTATGAGCAAAGCCTGCGTGTGGTCGAGTTGCTGGAAAAGAACGGGCGCGGCCTCAATCTCACGTGGGAGGTGCGGGACGGTATTTTGAACCACACCACCGGTGAGCAGGCCGCCACGCTGGAAGGGCGCATCGTCCGTCTGGCGGATAAGGTGGCGTACATCAACCACGATATTGACGATGCCATCCGCGCTGACGTGTTTGCGGAGACGGATATCCCCGCCTCGGTCACCGAGGTATTGGGCGCGACCCGCAACGAGCGCTTCAACACGATGATCGGCTCGATCATCGACAACAGTCAGGACGATATTACGATGTCGGCCGAGGTGTGGGAGGCGTTTGACCGCTTACATTCGTTTATGTTTGAACGGCTGTATTACAACCCTATCGCGAAGAACGAGGAGAAAAAGGTGGATGCGTTCATCAGCCGTCTGCTTGCACATTTCATCGCCTCGCCCGATACGCTGCCGCCTGAGTTCCGCGCGGTATGTGAAAAGGAAGGTGCACCTCGTGCCGCCTGCGATTATATCGCGGGTATGACGGATACGTTCGCGGTGCAGATGTATAATGATCTGTTCATCCCGCAGGGCTGGCCGATGGTATCCGGCATCCGCGGGATGTGACCCAAAGGAATATACTACTGTCAGTGAAAGGAGGAGGGTACCGTGTTACCGGATACGTTTTTGCAGGAATTAGTCGCTAAAAACGATATTGAAAGCGTGGTATCCGCCTACGTTTCGCTGAAACGGCGGGGCCGCAATCTGGTGGGTCTTTGCCCGTTCCACGGGGAGAAAACACCGTCGTTCAATCTCTACCCCGAGACCTCGTCGTTTTATTGCTTCGGCTGCGGGGCGGGCGGTGACGTTATCACCTTTATCCGCCGTATCGAGAATTTAAGCTACATCGACGCGGTCAAGTTCCTCGCCGACCGGGCGGGAATACCCGTTCCCGAGCAGGACCGTGACGATGCCGGTGCCAAACGGCGGGTGCGTATTCTGGAGGCCAACCGCGAGGCCGCGCGGCTGTTCCATAAGTTCTTGTATTCACCCGGCGGTCGTGTCGGTCTGGAATACTACTACAGCCGAGGTTACACCGATGCCACCATCCGCCATTTCGGGTTGGGCTATGCCCCGCAGAGCTTTGATTTCGTGCGGGATAACCTGCGCAAAAAGGGCTTTCACGAGGAAGAGCTGGTGCTGGCGTGGCTGTGTGCGCGCAACCGCAGCGGCAACGGTGTACACGATATCTTCCGCAACCGCGTGATGATCCCCATCATCGACGTGCGCGGTAACGTCATCGCGTTCGGCGGTCGTGTGCTGGACGATTCCAAGCCGAAGTACCTCAACTCCGGCGAAACGATGGTGTTTAAAAAGACCAACAATCTGTTCGCACTCAACTTTGCCAAGCAGAGCAAGCAGGAGCGTCTCATTCTGTGTGAGGGCTATATGGACGTTATTGCCCTGCACCAGGCTGGCTTTACCAATGCGGTAGCGGCACTCGGCACCTCCTTTACCGCTGACCACGCCCGCCTGATGGCACGCTACACAGACGAGGTCGTGCTGATCTTCGATGCCGACGCGGCGGGAAAAAAGGGCGCACAGCGTGCTATCGGTCTGTTGCGGGATACGGGGATGCGCATCCGTCTGGTGAATATTCCCGACGGTAAGGATCCCGATGAATTTATCAAGAACAACGGCCCCGAGCGCTTTAAGCTGCTGATGGAGCGGTCGGCGAATGACGTGGAATACCAGCTCATAGAGCTGGGCAACCGCCATCTGGTGACGACCTCGGAGGGTAAGGTGAATTACCTGCGCGAGGCGGTGCAGCTGTTAGCCGGGCTGAGTGACCCGCTGGAGCGGGACGTGTATCTCGGCCGTCTGGCGCAGGATCTGTCCGTTTCCAAGGATGCCTTGCAGGAGCAGATGAAATACCAGCTGGAGCGTCGCAAAAAGCAACGGATGGAAAAGCGGATGTCGCAGGTCATCCAGCGCTCGGAGGCGACACGCAAGATCGTCAATCAGGAGGCAGCCAAGCATGTTCGTGCTGCCAGCGCGGAGGAATCGTTACTGGGACTGCTGCTGCTTAACCCCGATTATTTGGGGAAGATCGCGCCAATGCTTAAGTCGGAGGAAATGGTCACCACCTTTAACCGCACGCTGTACGAACGGTTGCTGGTTCGCTATCGGGGTGGCGCGGCCATCGAGCTGTCGGTGCTGGCAGAGGAATACGAGCCGGACGAGATGGCCTATATTACCGGTATGCTGCGCGACTCGCGCGAGCGGGGAACGACGCTGTCGGTCGACGATGCCGTGCATTACGCAGGCGTGATCAAAAAAGAGCATCAATTACTGGCGTTGCGGGAGCCTGCGGATCTGACACCGGAAGAGATACAGGAAAAGCTGAAGCTTATGCGAGAAATGAAGTCTTAACACGCGGGAGGAAAAGAAAATGTCTGAAAAAAACATTGACGTACTGAAGGAAGTTACCTTTGAGCCGATTGTCAGCGAGGATGAGGCGTTAGACCTCAGTATCGGAAAGAAAGATAAGAAAACGGTGTACAACGAGCTGATCGAAATGGGTCGCGCCAAGGGTAAGTTGACCACGCAGGAACTGATGGACGCGATGGAAACGCTGGATTTCGACCCCGAGCAGATGGACAAGCTGTATGAGGTACTGGAAAGCTACAACGTGGAGATCGTGGACGACTTTACCGAAACCGCGTTTCAGGATATGGATGCCGTGCTGGAAACCGTGGAGAGCGAGGATGGCGATCCGTCGGCTGACGGTATCATCACCGATGACCCCGTCAAGGTTTACCTGAAGGAGATCGGCCGGGTGCCGCTGCTGACTCCCGAGGAGGAGATCGACCTGTCGATCAAGATCGCTGAGGGCAACAAGTATGCCAAGAAGCGTCTGTCGGAGGCCAATCTCCGTCTGGTGGTCAGCATTGCGAAGCGCTATGTGGGCCGTGGTATGCAGTTCCTCGATCTGATTCAAGAGGGTAACCTCGGCCTCATCAAGGCAGTGGAGAAGTTCGACCATACCAAGGGCTTCAAGTTCTCGACCTATGCGACGTGGTGGATCCGTCAGGCCATCACCCGCGCGATCGCCGATCAGGCGCGTACCATTCGAATCCCGGTGCATATGGTGGAGACCATCAATAAGGTGAAAAAGGTCTCCAGCCAGCTACTACACAAGAACGGTCACGAGCCGACCGCCGAGGAGATCGCTGCCGAGCTGGAGATGCCGCCCGACAAGGTGCGCGAAATTATGCGCGTGGCGCAGGAGCCCGTATCGCTGGAGACCCCCATCGGCGAGGAGGAGGATAGCCACCTTGGTGATTTCATCCCCGACGATGAGGCACTCGCACCTGCGGATGCCGCGTCGCATATGCTGCTCAAGGAGCAACTACGTGACGTGCTGGCCACGCTGACACCCCGTGAGGAAAAGGTGCTGGCACTGCGCTTTGGTTTGGAGGACGGCCGCCCGCGTACATTGGAGGAGGTCGGCAAGGAGTTCGACGTTACGCGTGAGCGTATTCGCCAGATCGAGGCGAAAGCCCTGCGCAAGCTACGCCATCCCAGCCGTAGCAAGAAGCTAAAGGATTTCTTGGATTGATTGTCAATCACCTGGAGCTCATCAGAACTCCGGGTGATTTTTCTTTATATGG
>CAYYDD010000049.1:0-12634 GCA_964470515.1 uncultured Eubacteriales bacterium
ATCAATCCGTCCCCTACAATGTACTCCCATATTGTGCCCGTTTCCCCCGCGGGGGAAACAGAGTACGTACCGCCTATTCGTTATTCCGCAAGGCGAGAACCACAAGATAAGTCGATTGAAGCAGGAACCAATGGATTTAAAGGAATTATTTAGTAAATTTCGCAATGGCCTCATCAAGGGAAGCTACGGAAAAACGTCTTTGCCTTTGTTACTCTCATAAATGAAATCATGCAAAGGCTTACTGGTGTAGTTTGAAAAATCGCCGTAAATGGCAATACGACCACCGTAATTGATGTATTTCTGAAGCATCTCACCGGCGAAGCCGGTGCTGAGAATGAAAAAGTCGTCGCAAATCAATGGCAGATGAAATATCCGTTATAACCTTCTCTTCATTGTTAATTATGGCACAAGCGATGTCGTTTCTTATTTCTTTCTTAATGGTCATTAATTGTCTCTCCTATGAAGAAAATCGCTTTTATAATTATAACATAAGATCCTGAAATACAAGGCGCGTGGATAAAGTTGATAAATTAAGTTTGAATCTAAGGGTTACCTATGGGTATATAGAAAGCTATAACTCGCAGCACCTGATAGTATATGCGTAATGACTACTGTCACGCCAAAAGCAATGTCTTCTTTCACCGTGCTGTCAACGGTGGAGGGGATTTGACATTGCCGGAAAGATATGGTAGGATAAGATCACTTAAAGGAGGTGGGTGCAATGCGTAAGGTACTGGCGTGTTTTCTGGTGACGGCATTGCTGTTTTGCTTTGCGGGTTGTGCCGACGAGCCTGCAACTAGGACGACGGGTACATCGACGACCGCAACCACGGTCACGACCGAATCCGCTGCTCCCACGACCACAACAACAGCGCCTACGACTACAAAGCAGAAAAAAACGACCACAACGGCCACGGTTACCACGACGACGGTTTGCCAACATACAGCGGTGAACAATGCCACCTGCATTGACGGTCAAACGTGCAAGGCCTGCGGCGTGAGGCTGAGCGATGCGATCGGCCACGATTTTGCCGACGGTGTTTGCACCCGTTGCGGTGCCAAAAATCCGGATCACATATCGCGCGTTGAGGTGCTCGGTGTGGAATTGGGTGAGGATATGGTGGAGCTGCTGGTGGGTGATACCGTTCGACTGACCTATACGTTATCCCCGGAAAATGCGACCGATCAGGACGTCACGTGGACTTCCTCTAACCCGGCGGTGGTTGCGGTGTCAACAAATGGCATAGTAACGGGCGTGAGCGTAGGTGACGCGGTCGTCACGGTGACCAGTATGAACGGCAAGACCGCGACTTGCAAGGTGACGGTGGGTGATGTGGCGCTGGATGTGCCGATACTGCCGACCGAGTTGCGGTATGCCGCTGATTATCAAAAAACCGTGCCGATCTACGTGGAGCTGTCCGATATTGAATACCGCTATACCCAGACGGCGGAGAACGAGGGAACGCTACTGATCCTGTTTCAGGGCCGGCTGACGTATGCCGCCGACGGTGACGGACACTATACCACCGCGAAGATCGGATGGCGACTGTACGATGCAGAGGATACCCTGGTGACGGAGAGTGTTGCCCAGAGCAGCGAAAAGATCAAAATCGGAAACGATCTGGTGGGCGTTTGCGCAGAGATCCCGCAACTGGCACCGGGTGGGTATCGGCTGGAAGTATATAGCGTATTTGATAAGAAATAAAAAAGAGCCTCGCTCGAGGCTCCTTTTTTTGAGCTGTTTACGCTTTTTTGAGACGGGCGGCGATAAGCTCCAGAGCACCGAAAATGACCGCACCGACAGCGGCAAGGATACCGACCTTTGCCCAGTTGACACCGGCAAGTCCGACGAGAAACAGCTCGCCGGTCTCTGCCGACTGGATCGCGGGAGCCACGATGATGATGATCCACACGGCGGCGGCCAGCAGCACCGTCTTGGAAACGATGGACAACACGACCGCGACGGGGGAAGCCGTTTTCATGGCGGTGGCCCGCGTGACGGTGTTGCCCTCAAAGGACAGGAACCGTGAGATATACACCGCGCCGAGTGCCAGAATGATGGTTTCGGGGATCATATAGGTCGCATTATAGGACAGCGAATAGGTGAGCGACTGACCGAACGGAACGGACATATCGCGCCACACAGTAAAGCCGGACACGGTGTGGCACAGATACCGCAGAATACCCGTGACCACGGCGGCGGTCGCGAGCGATAAGCCCTGTGACCAGCCCTTACGGCGGAACAAACCGCCGAGACCCAGCGCCAAAAAGGCGAGAAGATAATCGAACACCGCGAGCGTTACGTAGGACGCAAAGCCCTGCACCCAAGCGAAGTTCTCCAGCCCCAGCAGCAGCTGGATAAGGCTGTAGGTAAACGCCGTGACGACACCCCATTTGGTGCCGTAACGGTAGGCGATGATGAGCAGCGGCAGCATACTGAAGGCGGTGACACTGCCGCCGTAGGGCATATCCACGATCTTGAGAACGCTGAGCACTGCGGCGAACGCCAGCATAATGGCACTTTCAGTCAGGCGGTAAGCGGTACGGTTTTGTGCAGACATAATTAACATCCTTTCTGTGCTAAAACGAAACAAGGGCACCCTCCGGTGAGAGGGTGCCCGAAAAAGCACAGAGTATACGCCTTGCAGTGCGTACACGCTTTGTAAACATCCCTCCGCCGGCATTATCCGGATCAGGTTCCAGGGTTAGAAGCAACGCTTCCTCTCAGCCGAATACTCAGCACCCCTTGTTCAATTTTGCGAGGCCATTGTATCACAAGCGTTTTCGCTTGTCAAGACCGAATTTTTACGCTAACCGTTTAGCGATCTCGTCGAGGAACTCCACCGAGCTGACGCGACGCTTGTTCTCCAGCGAGGAGAGCAGGTACAGATCGCCGGTCATCACGCCGTCCTCGATGGTCTGCAGCGTGGCCTTCTCCAGACGGTCGGCAAACGCGACAAGCTCCGGCAGCTCGTCCAGCTCACCGCGCTTACGCAGCGCACCCGACCACGCAAAGATGGTCGCGACCGAGTTGGTGGAGGTAGGCTCACCCTTGAGATGCTTGTAATAATGACGGGTCACAGTACCGTGCGCGGCCTCATACTCGTACAGACCGTCGGGCGAGACGAGCACACTGGTCATCATCGCCAACGAGCCGAACGCGGTAGCGACCATATCGCTCATTACGTCGCCGTCGTAGTTCTTGCACGCCCAGATAAAGCCTCCCTTCGAGCGGATAACGCGGGCGACCGCGTCGTCGATCAGCGTGTAAAAGTACTCGATACCGGCGATCTCGAAGGCCTCCTTGTACTCGGCCTGGTAGAGCTCGTTGAAGATATCCTTGAAGCGGTGGTCGTACACCTTGGAAATGGTATCCTTGGTGGAAAACCACAGATCCTGCTTCTGATCCAGCGCATACTTGAAGCACGCGTGAGCGAAGCTACGGATGGATGCATCGGTATTGTGCACGCCCTGAATGATACCGGCACCCTCAAAATCGTGAATGGTCTTGCGGTCGATGCGACCGTCGGGGTAGGTGACGACCAGCTCCGCCTTGGCGGCACTGTCCACGTACAGCTCGGAGTTTTTGTACACGTCGCCGTAAGCGTGGCGGGCGAGCGTGATGGGCTGCTCCCACGTGGACACGCTGGGCGAGATCCCCTTGACTACCACGGGGGCGCGGAACACCGTACCGTCCAGCATGGCGCGCAGCGTGCCGTTGGGGCTTTTCCACATTTCCTTGAGCTTATATTCCTCTACGCGCTGTGCGTTGGGGGTGATGGTAGCGCACTTTACGCCGACACCGTACTTTTTGATGGCGTTGGCGGCATCCACCGTCACTTGATCGCTGGTCTCATCGCGATACGGCAGACCGAGGTCATAGTATTCGCACTTCAGATCAACGAACGGCAGCAGCAGGCGCTCCTTGATCTCTTTCCAGAGAATACGGGTCATTTCGTCGCCGTCCATCTCGACGAGCGGCGTTTTCATTTGAATTTTAGCCATAGCAGATCCTTCTTTCTTAGGAGATATCCTTTATTATACCGTTTTTTTTGCGCGATGGCAACTGTTTTTGTTGCGAAATAGGCCGCAACCGTGTATAATAAGGGCGTAAATACGTAAAGAAAGCCGGTGACACGATGAATAACCTGCCGTATATGCTACTCACACCGCAGCAAGCGGAAAAACGCAAAATCAGACGCGATGCCAATTTTATCGGGTTTATACTCATCGCTCTGTTGGCGGGTCAGGTCGTGATCGGTGTGCTTCTGGGTATTTTTGCGCGGATCGGCGTGATCGATCTGTATCGCGGGGATTACGGCTTGGGTCATATCGGGTATATGCTGTGTAATATGCTGGAATATGTGATCTACGTGGGGGTGCCGGTGATCGTGACGGCACTCATTATGCGCCGGAACGTCAACCCGTTCCCGACGCACCGCGTGGTGCGCGGAACCTATCCGCTTGCGTTCTTCGGCGGCCTCGCGATGGCAGTGCTGGCGAATTTTATCGCGAGCTTCGTGATGACTTTTTTACTGGGTCTCGGCGTACCGTATCCGAATATGCCGGACGTGTATGAGTCGACGCTGACAAGCCTGCTACTGAATCTTATCAGCACCGCGTTGCTGCCCGCGCTGCTCGAAGAAATGACGATGCGCGGCTATATTCTCGGTGCGTTGCGTCCGTACGGTGATCGTCTGGCCGTTGTGGTGTCTGCCATCCTGTTCGGGCTTATCCACGCAAACGTGCTTCAGATACCGTTCGCGTTTATCCTTGGCTTGGTGCTGGGTTGGCTGACCGTGCAGACGGGTAGCATCTGGCCGGCGGTGTTGCTGCATTTCGCCAACAACGCGATGTCGGTGGTGCTCAGCTGGAGCGAGCAATTCACAGGGAAAAGCGACGGGCCAATCGTTGTCACGTATATGCTCGTGTGTCTGGCCGGCACCATTGTGTTTTTGGCAGTCTTTTTGCAGAAAAAGCCGTACAGCGAGGACCTGCTGCGCCCGGTGGGGAACAGTCCCTCACTGCTGCCGCTGTCTCAGCGCGTATCGGCGGTGGTGACCGCACCGGCATTTCTGGTGGGAGGTATCGTATGGATACTTATGCTGATTCGGTCGCTGTTTTGAGCGACGATGAGCGATTTATGTGCGCGGCATTGGAGCTTGCGCGTGAAGCGGCAGACGAGGGCGAGGTGCCGGTCGGTGCGGTAATCGTCAAGGATGGTGAGATCATCGCCACGGGTCGCAATCGCCGTGAGCTCGACCGCCAAGCACTGGCACACGCGGAGATCGAGGCCATTGGCCGGGCGTGTGAAGCACTCGGCGGGTGGCGGCTGTCGGGCTGTACACTGTATGTGACTCTGGAGCCGTGCCCGATGTGTGCGGGTGCGATCATCAATGCGCGTATCGACCGTCTGGTGTACGGCGCATCCGACCCCAAGGCCGGGTCGTGCGGGTCGCTGACCGATCTGTTTGAGCTGCCGTATAATCATCATCCCGCGACCGAGCGGGGCGTGCTGGAGAGTGAGTGCGTCGCCGTGCTCAAGGAATTTTTTCGCGCCCTGCGGAACAGACCGTAAGGTCGTACCCGCCCCTTGTGTAAAAAGAGGGTGCTAAAGGCAAAAACCGGGGGTTGTCAACGCCCTATTTTCCAAACCCGGCCGCCGAAATTCGCACGAACTACCCCGGGCGATTCGCGAATCGCCCGTTTAATTTGTCGGCGAAAAGTGAAAAAAGCGGATTGAACACGGCAGAAAAATATGATAGTATAAAGGTAACGGCGGGGACGTGGTAAATTTATCCTGCCGAGAGGGCGCGTATGCAAGACCGCGAATTTGATTTTAAAGCACGACATTTTCAATTTATGTATTCTCTGGACAACCAGCCGGCTTCGGAGGATTTCTATATGCACGCACACGAGCGGTTTGAACTGTTTCATTTCCTGTCGGGCAACGCCAAGTATTTGGTGGAAGGCACCGAATACACGCTGACTCCGCACGACACGCTGCTTATGCGCCCGTTTGAGGTGCACCGTCTGGTGCTGCTGAACGACAGTGTGCCGTACGAGCGCGTTGTCATTCATTTTTCGGCGGATATGCTGGGTGTGGATGAAGCGGCTCGCGAGGTGTTGCTGCGACCGTTCAACAAGCGTGAGCTAGGTCGCGGCAATCGGTATGAGACAACGGATTTCACCGGCGAGGGCTGGCCGTTCCACGGTGACGTCAGGAAGCTGTTTGACCGGTTGGGCGAGGATGCCGAGGTGTTTATCGCATCAAAGGTACAATCCTTTCTCGCGGAGGCGTTACTGCCGTTCTCCGAGCGTGACCGCAATGAAACGCCGTGTTCCGCCAAGATCACCGATGTACTGGAATACATCAATCAGCATCTGTACGACGATCTTACCGTGGTGCGTATCTGCGAAGAATGCTTCCTCAGCCGCGCACAGCTCAACCGCTTGTTCAAGTACGCCACCGGTACGTCGGTGTGGCAGTACATCACCACCAAGCGGTTATTACAGGCAAAAATGCTGATCCGGTCGGGTGAGCGACCCACCGACGTGTACGAGCTGTGCGGATTTTCGGAGTATTCGTCGTTCTACCGTGCATACAAGGCCAAGTTCGGAAATTCGCCCGAACAGGACAAGGCGAAGTCCGTTCGCAGCCTTGCGGGAGACCCTTTTCCTTGAAATGAGCGGAATTGCAATGTAATTGGTGGAATTTGCAATGGAAATGAGCGAAAAAGTCAAATACAATGAAATCAAAGGAGGGATGCGAGATGAATGCCAATTATTTATTGCGAACTCCTGCGGCAGAAGAGCTGTATGCCAAGGTGGAAAAGCTGCCCATTATCGACTATCATTGCCATTTGTCTCCAAAGGAAATCGAGGAGGACGCGCCGTTCACCTCCATCGGCGAGCTGTGGTTGGGCGGTGACCACTACAAGTGGCGTCTGATGCGCGCCGCCGGTGTGGAGGAGAAGTACATCACGGGGGACGCGTCCTATCGGGAAAAATTCCGTAAGTTTGCGTACGCGCTGTCGTTGGCGGCGGGCAGCCCGCTGTATCACTGGGCGCATATGGAGCTGTCGCTGTATTTCGGTATCGACGAGTATTTGAATGCCGATAACGCGGACGTGATCTGGGATCGTGCGAACGAGGTCATCCGCCGCGAGGGGCTGTCGGCCCGCCGGATGATCCGCAAGGCGGGTGTCGCGTATCTGGCGACGACGGATGATGTCATTGATTCGCTGGAGCATCACCGCCGCATCCGTGAGGATACGTCGTTTGACACGGTGGTCGCGCCGTCGTTCCGTACGGATAACGTGTTGCTCATCCGCCGAGCCGGATACCCGGAGTACGCGGCGAAGCTGTCGGCGATCAGCGGCGTGCAGGTCGAGGGTATCGGCACGCTGAAGCAGGCGCTGGTGCAGCGGCTCGAGCATTTCTGTGCGAACAACTGTCGGTTTACGGATATCGGTATCCCGGATTTTCCGTCGTACGTCGCGACGGAGACGGAGGCCGACGCGACCTACCGCAAGGCTCTGGCCGGTGAGCCGGTGAGCGATGCGGAGTACAGCGGCTTTCTCGGCCATATGTATTTGTTCCTCGGCAAGGAGTATTATCAGCGCGGTCTGGTGATGCAGTGGCATCTGGCGGTGTACCGCAACGCCAGTACGAAACTGTTTGAGGCGCTCGGCCCCGACTGCGGCGGCGACTGCGTGGGCGACCCGCTGAAGGGTGCGGATGTCATCCGTATGCTGGATGCTATCGAGCAGGCGGTCGGCGGCGTACCGCAGACTATTCTGTACACGTTGCATCCCGGTATGGTGGATCAGATGCAGACTATTGCGGGTAGCTTCCGCGGTGTGCGCTGCGGTACGGCGTGGTGGTTCTGCGATCATCGCCGCGGTATCGAGCAGCAGATTGAGGTGATCGCCGAGCTGGGTCATCTTGGCTCGTTCCTCGGTATGCTGACCGACAGTCGTAGCTTCTTGTCGTATGTGCGGCACGATTATTTCCGCCGCATTCTGTGCAATAAGCTGGCTCAGTGGTGTGAAAACGGCGAGTTCGATCCCGCGATGGCGGAAACGGTCGCGCGCCGTGTATGTTGTGACAATATTAAAACGTTAATAGGAGGATAAGCAAATGAAACTGACATTCCGCTGGTATGGTGATGACGATCCGGTCACGCTGTCCCATATTCGCCAAATCCCGCAGATGACGGGCATCGTCTCCGCCATCTACGACACCCCCGTGGGTGAGGTGTGGAGCCGCGAGAGCATCGCCGCGATGAAGAAGAAGGCCAACGACAACGGTCTGGCCTTTGAAGTGGTGGAGAGCGTGCCGGTCCACGAGGATATCAAGCTGGGCAACGAAAACGCGCCCCGCCTGATTGAGAACTACTGTGAGAATGTGCGCCGCTTGGGTGAGGCCGGTGTTAAGTGCATTTGCTACAACTTCATGCCGGTGTTCGACTGGCTCCGCAGTGAGCTGGAGCACGCGCAGGTCGACGGCGCGAACGCGCTGGCGTACGATGAAAGCACCGTGCTGGCGATGGATCCGCTCAAGGGTGATCTGTCCCTGCCGGGCTGGGATTCCAGCTACACCAAGGCTCAGATGAAGGATCTGCTGAACGCTTATGCCGAGCTGGGCGAGGAGCAGCTGTGGAAAAATCTGGAGACATTCCTGAAGGCGGTCATTCCGGTCGCCAAGGAGGCCGGTGTCAATATGGCCATCCATCCGGACGATCCGCCTTGGGGTATGTTCGGCCTGCCGCGTATCATCACCGGCAAGAAGAACCTGGAGCGATTCTTCAATATCGTTCCCGAGACCAACAACGGTCTGACTCTGTGCACCGGCTCGTTCGGTGCCAACCCGGAGAACGATCTGGTGGATATGGCGGCGAGCTTTGCCGACCGCATCCATTTCCTGCACCTGCGCAACATCAAGATCACCGGCGAGCGCCAGTTCGAGGAAGTGGGACATCCCACCGCCTGCGGCTCTATCAATATGTACGGTGTGGCCAAGGCTCTGGTCGAAAAGGGCTGGGACGGCTACGTGCGTCCCGACCACGGTCGTATGATTTGGGGCGAGACCGGCCGCTACGGCTACGGTCTGTTCGACCGCGCACTGGGCGCGACGTATATCGTGGGTCTGTTTGAGGCACTGGAAAAGGAGTGTAAGAAATGAGTAAGGTCATTGTAGTTACCGGTGCCGGCGGCGTGCTGTGCTCGGATTTTGCGCGGCATCTGGCGAAGGTCGGTCACAAGGTGGCACTGCTCGACCTGAATGAGGCTGCGGCGCAGGCTGTTGCCGATGAGATCAACGCTGCGGGCGGCACTGCAAGAGCCTATGCCTGCAACGTGCTGGATAAGGCGTGTATCGAGGACGTGCATCAGAAGGTGCTGGCCGAGCTCGGTCGGTGTGATATCCTCATCAACGGCGCGGGCGGCAACAGCCCCAAGTGTACTACCGCGCACGAGGAGTACGAGGAGGGCGACGAGTCGGCCACCGAGCTCCTCACCTTCTTTAACATCGACGAGAAGGGCTTCAATTTTGTGTTTGATCTGAACCTCAAGGGCGTTCTGTTGCCCAGTCAGGTCTTTATGCCGGATATGCTCGGCCGTGAGGGCTGCTGCGTGTTGAACGTGTCTTCGATGAACGCATACCGCCCGTTGACCAAGATCCCCGCGTATTCCGCAGCGAAAGCGGCGGTCACCAATTTCACCTCGTGGCTGGCAGTGCACTTTGCGAAGCAGGGCATCCGCGTGAACGCCATTGCGCCCGGCTTCTTCGTATCTAACCAGAACCGTGCGTTGCTGTTCGATGCCGAGGGTAAGCCGACGGCGCGTACCGAGAAGATCCTGCGATCCACGCCTATGGGGCGCTTTGGCGAGGCGGCTGAGCTGTTGGGTACGGTGGATTGGCTGCTGGATGAGACCAAGTCCGGCTTCGTGACCGGCATCACGGTGCCGGTGGACGGTGGCTTCTCCGCTTACTCGGGAGTGTGATCGTGATGGAAGAGCTGCGTATTTATGCGTTTGCGGATGAAGCCGATCCGACCCTTGAGGGTCAGATTGCCGCGATGAAGCGCAACAGCCTCGCCGGTCTGGAAATACGTAGCGTGGACGGTGAAAACGTTTCGGATATCAGCGTTGATAAGGCGAAAGTGATCCGTGCGCGGCTGGAGGCCGAAGGCCTGAGTATATGGTCAATCGGCTCGCCCATCGGTAAGATCCACATCGCGACCGGCGATTTTGAGGCGCACAAGGAAAAATTCAAGCGCACGCTGGAGATCGCGAATGTTTTAGGTGCGGAAAATCTGCGGTTGTTCTCGTTCTATATGCCGGAAGGAAAAGCCCCCGCCATCTACAAGAACGAGGTCATCGACCGTCTGGGTGCGCTGGCGACGCTGGCGGTAGGCAGCGGTGTGATTTTGTGCCACGAGAATGAAAAGGGCATCTACGGCGATAACGCCGCCCGCTGCCTAGACCTTTTGGAAGCGGTGCCGCTGATCCGCGCGGTGTTCGATCCCGCGAACTTCGTGCAGTGCGGACAGGACACGGTGGAAGCGTGGGAGATGCTGAATCCTTATGTAAAATATCTGCACATCAAGGACGCTGCTGCAGACGGTAACGTTGTTCCCGCCGGTCAGGGTGTCGGTAACATTCCCCATATTCTGAACGAGTACCGACTGCAAGGGGGCTTTGCAGTTACGCTGGAGCCGCATCTGGCGGAGTTCTGGGGTCTGAGTGCGTTGGAACGCGAGGGTGAAAAGAGCCGGGTGGGCGGTCAGCAGTTCGCCAATCTGCACGAGGCGTTTGACAAGGGAACGGCGGCACTGAGATCGCTGCTCTAAAGGGGTGCTTTACAATGCAAAAGGTGAGATTGGGCATCATCGGTATCGGGAATATGGGTCGCGCCCATTGCAAAACTATCGAGGGAGGCCATTGCCCGGATGTGGAGCTGGCGGCGGTGGCGGATATTGATCCTGCCAAGCTGGCTTGGGTCGAGCGGGAGCTGCCGAATACCGTGGCTCGCTTCGCCTGTGCCGATGAGCTGATCGAAAGCGGCACGGTGGATGCGATCCTCATTGCGGTGCCGCATTATTTGCACCCGCCGATCGCAATCAAAGCGTTTGAAAACGGATTGCACGTGCTGACGGAGAAGCCGGCCGGCGTATACGGTAAGCAGGTACGCGAGATGAACGAGGCGGCGGATAAATCGGACTGCAAGTTCGCTATTATGTGGAATTGGCGTGCGCATCCGCTGTTTGTCCGACTCAAGGAGCTGCTGGACAGCGGGAAATACGGCGAAATCCGCCGCGTCAACTGGCTCATCACCTTGTGGTACCGCTCACAGGCGTATTACGATTCCGGCGATTGGCGTGCCTCGTGGGTCGGCGAGGGCGGCGGCGTGCTGATGAATCAGTGCCCGCACCAGATGGATCTGTGGCAGTGGCTGTGCGGAATGCCCAAAACCGTCAGTGCCAAGCTACTGTACGGCAAATGGCACGATATCGAAGTGGAGGATGACGCGACCATCGTAGTCGAGTACGAAAACGGCGCGACCGGCGTGTTCGTTACCAGTACCGGCGATGCCCACGGTACTAACCGCTTGGAGATTTTGTTGGACGGTGCCAAGATCGTGGCGGAGAAGGAAACGTTGACGGTAACAGAGTTCGAGACCACTATCGACGAGTTTACCTATAATGCACCTGCTTCCGGTGAAATCAAAAAGACGGTGACCTCCTATCAGTTCGACGATGAGGATTTTCTGCACGCCAAGGTGCTTAACGCCTTTGCGCGGGCGATCCTGTACGGCGAGCCGATGTATGCAGACGGTCGTGAGGGTCTGAACGAGATCACGCTGGCCAACGCCGCGTACCTGTCGGATTGGTTGGGTCGCCCGGTGGAGCTGCCGCTGGATGAGGAACAGTACTACAGTGAGCTGCAAAAGCGTGTTAAAACGTCAAAAAAACGCTCAGCGCCCAAGGGCGATGACAGACCCGTCGATCCCCGCAACCGCTGGCGTGTCAAGTGGTGAGCCGCATCAAGGAAATAAAAGGAGTGGGTCGTATGAAAAAGTTTTTTCAGGAATTTAAAGAATTTATTGCCAAGGGCAACGTGCTGGATATGGCGGTTGCCGTTGTTGTCGGCGGCGCGTTCAAGGAGATCGTCAATGCGCTGGTCAGCGACGTCGTGATGCCGCTCATCAGTCTGGCGACCGGCGGTGTCAGCGTTGAGGACTGGAAGTGGGTCATCACGCCGGCGAGCGTCGCAGCCGACGGTACGGAGATCGCCGAGTCGGCACTGATGTACGGGCATTTCATTCAGACCATCATCGACTTTTTCATCATCGCATTTTGCATTTTTGTGGCACTCAAAGTAGTGCTCACGCTCCAGGCCAAGACGAAAGAGCTGATGCACAAGAAGGCGGAGGAGGAAGCCGCTGCGGCTACCGAGGCGGATCCGGAGGTTCCCGCCGAGAGCGAAACGGACGTGCTCAAGGATATCCGCGAGCTGTTGCGTGTTTCGGCTGCGGAAAAGAAATAAGAAAAAACAAGCCGCAGTCTGCGGCTTGTTTCAGTCTGTCAAAGAAGCCCTGTTTTCGTTAGGCGAAAACAGGGGCTTTGGTA
>CAYYDD010000050.1:0-12393 GCA_964470515.1 uncultured Eubacteriales bacterium
TGTTTTTATGCTCAAGAACCGCTCTGGAAAACCGGAGCGGGTTTTTGCGTTTTAGAGGTGCCCGTTGACATCGGTGGGTGAGATATGGTATGATTTGGGAAGAAAAGAAGGGAAGTGTTCATTATGGAAAACGCAAAGCGTTGCGCGACCTGTGGCTATGATGCGGCCATGGATGCCAAGTTCTGCCCCCGCTGTGGCGGCACCCAGTTTTATGGACCGGAGGTTCGCTGCCCGGTGTGCGGCACGAATGTGCCCCAGGGACAGTATTGCGCCCACTGCGGCGCCGATCTGAAAAATCCCGGCGCACAGGTCTGGCGAAGCTGCGGAAATTGCGGAAACCCGGTACATATTACGCATACGAATTGTTCCTGCTGCGGTGCGGCATATCTGCCGCCGGTGCAGCCTCAGCAACGGAAAAAGCGCAGCAACGGCTGGTTGGCGCTGTTGCTGATTCCGGCTGCGTTAATGCTGGTGGGCATGATTTGCGTGGGGATTTTGGAATTTTTGGATAATGGGTTTCCGCAGTTGAATGCGCCGCCCACGACTACGTTGCAGGAAACTTCCACCGGCCCCAGCTTCCACAGACCAACCCAGCCCCATATTCCCCGGCCGACTACACAGCCGGTTGAATCCACACAGGGGATGGTGCCTACAGAGCCGACTCCCACAGAGCCGAAACCTACGGAACCGACTCCCACGGCACCCAGCAGCAATATTCCGTCCGAGTTTGCGGATAATCCGTATCTTGTGTATATGGGAGACGGCTATTGTGAGACAATGACGGGTGACATGGTGGTGATGTTCCTGTTTGTCAGCGATCCCACCGACGGCTGGACCGATGCGGAGCAGGCAGAAGCGGAGGGTGCGCTGCTGGATGAGCTGCGGTCGTTGCTGTCAGAGGCTGAGTCCTACGGCGCGGAGCTGAATATCCAGTATGTCTTTGGTCATGTGACCATCCAAACGGAATTCAGCAGATATTCCAGCGCCTGGAAGGAAGAAGCTATGACCGCAGCAGGATGCTACGACGGCTATAAGGATCAGCGGAAGCTGGAGGCCTATTATGAGGCAGCCTCAATCCCTCCGAGTTGCCGCTGTTGCGCCGCGTGGAGGAGGCGGTGGCTTCGAATATCGAGGCGGCACTCACCCGCGCGGTCAAGGAACTGAACAGTGACCCGCTGGGGCTTGCCCGCCGCACGGCGGCCGACTACCGAAACGACGGCGTGACACAGCGTGCCGTCCGCGCCTCACTGGCAGACACTACCTTTGCGGCGACAGTCACCCTATCCCACACCGACAGCGGCTTTTTGAAGGAACAATAATAAAGCGACCCCCGCAGGGATCGCTTCGTTTTCATAGGATCGCAGCAATGGCGGTGACGCACTCCTCGGCCGTGCGGCCGGCGCAATCCACCGTCACGTCGGCGTACCGCTCATACAGCGGTGCGCGTTCCTCGTACAGTTGCTCCAACGTGTAGCCCACCGGCATCGCGATACCACGTGTGGTGATGTTGTGGATGCGCACCTCGGCTTCCTCCGGCGTGATGCGGAGATATACCACGGTGGCATTCTGCTTCAGATGCGCCATCGCGTCCTCGCCGTAGACGGCACTGCCGCCGGTGGCGATCACGGTATTGTTACATTCCAGTTCGGACAGTACGCGGTTTTCCACGGCTTTAAAGCCGTCCAAGCCTTGCTCATCCAATATGGCGCACAGGCTTTTGCCGCAGGCGTTCTGGATCAGCAGATCGGTGTCGACAAACTGATACAGCAGGGCTTTTGCCAGCAGTACGCCCACGGTGCTTTTCCCGCAGCCGGGCATACCGATCAATACAACGTTCATCGGATATCCTCCATTGGTACAACGACGGTGCGCTCCAGCGCAAACGAATACAGCAGGCACTCCCGCACCGGCATCGCCAGTGCCTTGCTGAGTGCGTGACGATAAATATCCAACTGCGTTTTGTACCGTTCGATCAGCTCGCGATCCTCGCTGACGCGGTCGGTCTTATAATCCACGATGACCAGCGCGCCGTCTTCTTCAAACAGACAGTCGGCAATACCCTGGATCACCAGATGCTCTTCGCTGTCCAACGCGGAATCCAGCTGGGAGGCCGGTTGTAACGCGGTGAACGGATATTCCCGCAGACAACGGGGCGAGCGGCACATCCGTTTGTACAGATCGCTCGCAAAGAACACCGCCAGCTTACGCCGATCCAGTGACGCGGCCTGCGCCTCGGTTAGGAACCCGGCCTGCCACAGCCGCGCAATCTCCTGCTCCGTATCGTCGGCCGCCTGCGCGTACACCGCGTACTGCATAAAGGTGTGCATCGCTGTGCCGCGTTCGGTGGGGGATAGGCCGACCGATTGCAAAAATGCGGGCTGCGCGGTCGCGATAAACTGTCGATTCAGCGTCCCGTGCACCGTTTCCGACGCGGCGAGCTTGGTTGGGATGCGGGACAGAGCCTCATGCGGATAGCGGTAGGCGATACGCTCGCGGATGGCCGCGATCTGAGCGGGGTAGGCGGGCACAGGCTTCTCTTGCTCACAGACCGTCTTGCGCGGCGGTGAAGGCGTGCTAAGACGCAGTGACCACGGTGTATCGTCGATCAGCAACGGGAGATCCTCGCGGTCGATCAGCTGCCGCCATTTCTCCGCCGACGGATGGCGAAGCAGTGCTGTCAGCAGCCATTCTCCCATCGACTTGGCATCGCGTACGGTAAACGGCGAGACGGTCGGCTCGCCGTCCAGCGTGGCGGCAAGCTCGGTCAGCTTTTTCATCGGATTGTCCAGTGCCATCGTCAGGCACAGCTTTTCACGTGCACGGGTCATAGCGACATACAGAAGCCGCAACTCCTCCTCGCGCTCGGTGTTGCCGAGCGCGATATCCAGCACTTGGTGAGGTAGGGTGACGTGCTTGCGGAAGGTCACGGGGTCCCGCCGCTTGATACCGGCTCCGAGCTCGGGATGCAGCTGCAGCGTTTCCTGCGATCGCTTGTTGTTGAATGCGTGGTGCAGTCCCGCCAGAAATACCACCGGAAATTCCAGACCCTTGGATCCGTGGATGGTGTAAATGCGCACCGCGTCACCGGTATTCGTTTTGGCGGCTCCGGGCAATGCGATCCCCTGCGCCTGCAAACGGTCGATATAGCGAATGAACGACGAAAGCCCGCGGAAGCCGCGCTGGTCAAACTGTGCGCAGGTATCCTGTAGGAGCTGAAGATTGGCGCGTCGCCGTTCACCGTCGGTGCGGGCACTCATCAGCTCGGGCAGCGCTGTTTCCTCGTACAGTCGACGCAGCAGCTTATCCACGGTCAGTTGGCAGGCCAACGTGCGGTACCGTTCCAAAAACGCTACCGCCTCACGACAGCGTGCTTGCAGTGTCGGCTCCTTGACGGCCGTGCGTGCGGCCGTCAGCGCATTGTATAAAGCAGCTCTCGGACGGCAACGACGGATTGCAGCCAGATCGTCAGGAGAGAAGCCGCACAACGGGGATAGGAGCCACGCCGTCAGCGGCACGTCCAGTAGCGGGTTATCGATGCAGCGCAGCAGCGACAGCGCTGAACGGATCTCAGCCGTGTCGAAAAACTCGCCGGGATCGTCCGTTGCCACGGGAATGCCGTGCCGCTCAAAGACCTCGCGGTACGTGCTGTTGGCGGTACGGCTGCGTACCAGAATACAGCAATCCCCGTAGCGCAACGGTCGTCGGCCTCCGCTGTTGTCGCTGACGGGGAGAGTTCCCGTCATTTCCTTGATACGTGCGGCGATGACCTCGGCCTCGGCCTCGTTGGCCGACAGCTTATCACCGGTCGGTGTGTGTGTGCCGACCAGCAGTAGCTCGGGCTCGTAGCCCTCGCTCTCGTCGTATTGAGCAGAGAAGACCAATGCCTCGTTTTCGTCGTAGGACAGGCCGCCGATTTCTCGGGTCATCAGTTGACGGAAGACAAAGTTTACCGCGGCAGTCACCTCGCGGCGATTGCGGAAGTTATTGCCCAGCACGACGGTGCCGGGATAGTGGTGACCGTCAAACAGCGGGTACCTGTTGCGGCGATCGAGAAACAGCTTCGGCATCGCCTGACGGAAGCCGTAGATGCTTTGCTTGACGTCGCCCACAAAGAACATATTGCTTTCTTGACGGGACAGCGCGGAGAACAGCGCATCCTGCAACTCGTTAGTGTCCTGATACTCGTCGATCAGTATCTCGTCGTATCGCTCCGACAGCTCGCGTGCGAGTGCCGTCGGTGTCGGCTTGCCGTCGACACCGCGTTCGGTCAGCAGACGGAGGGCGAGGTGCGCGATATCGGAAAAGCCGAAGAGACGCTGTGCGATCTTCTTTTCCATAAACAGTGCCGAAAAACGCCGTACCATTGCGTACAGCACCTCGATCATCCGACGCGTCTCACGGATATCCCGTAGGCACTCCGCTTCACTGCCACACAGCAGCGGCGGGAGCCTCAGCAGTGTCTTTTTCACCTCGCTGCGCAGACTTTTGGCCCGCGTTTGCAGCGCCTTGTCGGCCTTTTTGGTTCCCCACAGTGCTGAGGGCGTGTAAGCGCTCAGGCAGTTTCTCAGCTCATCCCACGTCCCCATATCGCACACCTCGCGAGCGTGTGTGATGAAGGACAGATCCTCTGCCATTACAGGGAGATATTTGTCGGTCAGCGCCGGATCCGACTCGGTCAACGTGACGGCTACACGGCACAGCTGCTCCGCCTTTTTCAACGCCGCGGCGATATGGTCGATAACGTATCGCCCCCACGTCGTATCCCGCACCGAGGACGCGTCATCGTACACGGCTTCCATCTTATCCAGCCACGCCTCTGGATCGAGATGCGACTGCAGAAAGCCCTCGATCTTTTCGATCAGACTCATCAGCAGGACATCGTTTTTGCTGTCCCTGAGCATTGAGGTCAATTCCTCAAACGCGGAGTCCCCCGCCGCGTAAAACTCGGTCACGGTCTCGTTCAACGCTTCTCTTTTGATAAGTGCGAGTTGCTGCTCCTCTGCCACGCGGAACTGCGGCGGGATGTCCAGCATATGAAAATTCTGGCGCACCAGATCGCCGCAAAAGCTGTCTACGGTGCCGATTGTCGCGCACGGCAACAACAGCTGCTGCCGCTGTAGGTTGACGTCGTTCGGATTCTCGCTGAGGCACTCCGCCAGTGCCTTGGCCAGACGGCTTTTCATCTCGGTCGCGGCGGCACGGGTGAAGGTTACCACCAGCAGACGGTCAACGTCGATGGGGGAAACGGGGTCGGTGATACGTTCGATGATGCGCTGTACGAGTACCGAGGTCTTGCCCGAGCCGGCGGCAGCGGATACCAGCAACGTGCCGCCGTGGCAATAGATACATTGCTTCTGCTCCGGAGTCCACCTGTTCTCACTCACCGTCGTCCACCTCCATTTCCGCCAACGCCTCTTGCACGGAGCACTTGACGATCTCCGTGACGGGATCCTCAGTCTCGTGTCCGCAGATGTCGTGATAGGCGCACCGATCACAGGGGAGATACGTTCTCTTCTGCGGCACTGCCGCAATATCCCCCTCGTGCAGTGTTGTCACCATCTTGCTCAGCAAACCTTCAATGTGGCGGCGAATGATGCCGAATTGCTCGAGCGATACCAGCTGCTCGGTCACCAGCTCGCCCTTGCCGTTCAGACCCGCAGGGATAAAAATACCGCCCAGATCGGCCTCCATCGCCCGCAGGATATCCGGGTCATCCAAGATGAGCCCCGTCATCCGCATTGCCTGTAGTTGTTGCGCTTCGATCTGCTCCGCAGGTGCCGTGCTGTCGATCTCCAGCTCCGGTATTTTAGACGGCAAATAGAACACACCGGAGGGCACGATATCCCCGTACCGCTCGCGGCCGGTCGTACACAGCGCAAACAGATACATCATCAGTTGCATATCCACACCGGCCAGCACGTTGGCGATATCAAAGGTCTTTTTGCCGGTCTTGTAGTCCATAATGCGCAGGTAGGTCTTGCCGTCACGGCAGTAGGTATCCACGCGGTCGATCTTGCCGATGATGTGCATTGCCGTACCGTTCGGCAACGTGATATCCCACGCGGGCACGCCGTTGCCGTTTTCATCCGTACTGCCGATGGGTAGCTCGTGATCCACCGGCATAAACCGTCCCTGCTGTAGATCGGTCACGACACGCCACAAATACAGCTCGCATTGCAGGATCAGCCGCTTGACCAGCGCGTGAAAGCGAGCGTTGCGGTTGTCCTTGCCTCCCATACGCGTTTCCACATAGTCGGTGACAAACCGCTCGGCATCGGCCGCGAGCTCCTCACGGGTCACGGTATGGATGCCGCGGCCGCAGTAGCCCGGCAGCACAGCCTGCAACAGATCGTGCGTCAGCGTACCTGCGTTGGCGGGGTCAATCTCAGCGGCACGGCGTAGCTTCAGGCGTAGACCGTAATTGCAGAAATAGGCGAAGCGGCATTGGTAAAAGGCCTCGGCCTGCGAAGGGGACAGACGCATCGATTCGCCGAAGAAATCGTGCGCCGCGTCGGGGTTTTGGAATGCAAAGCCCTTGTCCAGACGGCGCATCGCTTCCAGTCGTCCGGCGTAGGCGGGCAGCGCGGCAAACACTGCGCGGTAGGCCGCCGCATCGGCGGTGTCTTCGCGGTAATGGGAGGCCAGTGTGGCAAATGCATCCTCCTCGGATTCACAGCATATATCGCCCGGGGTCGCCTTGGTGTGGTTTTTCACCAGACGCTGAATCTCCGTGATCAGCGACGAGGGGAAGGCTTGCTCCTTGCCGTTGCTCTTATGATAGGTTACCACCAGCCGCTGAGAGGGCGCGGCAATCGCCGCGTAGGCATAAAAGCGTTCCTCGGCGGTCTGGAGATCGGCACTGTCGGCCATCGGCAGACCGGCGGTGATGAGCTGTTGCCGTTCGTGATCGGTCAGTATTCCGCCCGTGGACGGATACGCGGGCAGCACACCCTCGTTCGCACCTAACACGATGACAGTCTTCGGTTGAGCGTAACGGATACGGTCGACTGAGCCTACCACCACACCGTCCAGCCCCTGCGGGAGAGAGCCGAGATCGTCATTGGCAACGGCAAGGTGGAACAATTCGGCAAACCGCGCGGCGGGCAGACGGGTATCCGACAGCCCGACCGCAAATTTGTCCAGCAGACCGATGAGGTAGTCCCACAGACGCGACTGATAGTCGGCCAGCGCGTGCTCGCGGTCAGCATCCAGCTTTGCGACCCGCAGCCGCACCGACCGTGCGACCCGCAGCTCCTTCAGCAGAGCATATACCGCTTCGGCAAACTGTCGCCCGGTGCAAAAGCCGGCCAGCCGCGCGGCAAAGCTCTCCAACGGCTTTGCCAATCGGCGGCGCAGAATGTTCAGATAGGCGAGCTGCTGCTCGGAGCGGGCATCCGCCACCGCAGTCAGTCCGTCAGGATGCTCGGTAAAGGGCGCGGTCCATTGCCGTCCACGGATATTCCATACAAACACGTAATTTTCCAATAACGAGGCCGAGGCGGTGGAAAAGCCCGCCAGTCCCGTCTTGACGATGCGGAGGACATCGCTGCTGTCCCAGCCGCCGGTCACAGCTGACAGAGCTGACTCTACCAGCGTGATGAGCGGCTGGGTCAGCACGGGCTCGCGGTAATCACGGCAACAGGGAAGACCCTCGCGGCGCAACGCCGCCTCCAGCAGATCGTTGTACCCGTTTGGATCGCGGGTGACCACCGTGAAATCACGACAATAGCCGCCCTCCTCACGCAGCAGGCGGCGGATCAGCCGTGCCGCGTACCGACATTCCTCCACACGGTTGTCACAGGGCGTGACGGTCACGGCATCGGTCGGCTCCTCAAACGTCGGCGCACCAGCCGCAAAGCAGCCCGCCTCCAGTGCCCGCAGAGCCGGATTATCGGTGCGTTGATTTTCGGTCAACTGTCTGATAGTCACCGTACCGACGTGGGCGCTTGCCGCGGCATCACGCAGATGTATCGCCGTGCGGGAGGCGGTGGCGAAGCGGTCGAAGGCTTGCCCCTTTTGCGGGGTGACCTTGTCGGTGCACAGTGCTACCGTCAATCCCGTGACGCGCGGTATCAGCCGTTCTAGCACGAGCAACTCCTGCCGGGTAAAGCCCTTAAAGCCGTCCACGTACACATACGCGCCGTCAAAGGTGTGGCTGTTCGGCAGCGCTTTGGCCAGCCACGTCAGATCATCCTGTGGGTCTACAAGAGCCGCCCCCGTCACCAGCGCATCATAAGCACCGAAAATGAGAGATAATTCCATCAGCTTGCGGCGCAGAAGTCCCTCCGGCAGACCTGCGGCGGTCTCCTCCAGCAGCTGCGGAGTGATAGCGCACTGCTTGCATTCCGTCAGCATACCCGCCAGTGCTTGAAGATATTCGGGAGAGTCCACGTGCCGCCGGTACAGCGTCAGCGACTCCGCGACGCTGCGCAACGCCTGGCTGATGAGCAGTAGCGACAGCGTGCCGTCCATCCGTCGGCCGCTGAGACCGCCTACCTCGCGGAAAACGGTGTCGACCATACGGGTGAAGCTCAACACCTGTACCCGTTGCGAGAGTACCGGGCCCAGCTCGGTCAGCAGCCGTCGCTCGTTCTCGTAGGAGGCCTGCTCCGGCACCAGCAGGAACAGTGCTGCTTCCTCGGCGGCACGCTTCTTCAGCTCGCGGTATATTTCGGCTGTTTTTCCGGAACCGGATCGTCCCGTTATCAGCTGCAGCATACGGTCACTCCCTTACTGTTCATACGATGATAGCGCTGCCCAGTCATCCTCACTCAATTTAAACACCTCGCACAGCTGGCGGGTCATCACAGCCTGCCGCCCGCAGATGAAGGTGCGCATATACTCCACTTGGGTGGTCCATTTCGTCACCGACGGTGCGCCGTACCGCTCATACTGCCGCGGTATCTCGCTTTCGATCTCAGCCGCCAGTCCGTCCAAAATCGGCAGTAATCGCTCGGCAGAGAGCGTCGTTTCCATCAGATTTTTATAAATTTTTAAAAATTCCCGACTGAAATTTTCGTTTTTCAGCAGTGCGGTCATCAGCGGATCGTAATAATTACGGTAGGTGTGCTGCCCTGTGCCCTCGTACAACTGCTTGATAAACTCGCTGTTCGCATAGTACGACGTGCACGCCCAGTCCATATCAAACACGATCCAGCTCCACTCGCCGTTTCGTGTGTCGCGGTAATAGGCGGTGTTGTTGATGACGTCGCCGTTGCCGAACCACGTTTGCACCGCGTAATACCGCATCAGCGATTCCTCGTTGATGCGCTCGGTGACGTAGCGGTAATGCTCGTCCACGGTGAGATCGTGTGTGCGGGCATAACGGATCAGAGCCTGCATATCGCTGTTCATCGGCAGATGGCTTTCGTAAATGGCGGGCGATTTTGCGATCTCCACATTTTCCTCGGGAATACCTGTTTCTGCGGCAACAAACGCTTCGTTGCGCTTCTCGCGCAGATAATACAGGCCATAGTAGCGGCCGTTGATATACAGCGCTACCGGCTGTACCGCTTGAATGACGAAGTCGTCGTTGCCGTCCAGCACCGCTGCGACAAACTCGTCGCGCAGCTTGGCGCTGTTCCAGTCCGACCCGGAGGGGCGCAGCAGCAGGTTGCCGTATTCCGTTGTTGCGGCGGTCTCAAAGAACGGGTAGGTCACCGTGGTTTTCCCGACAGTCTGATTCAGATTCAGTGAAAACGCCTTTTGCACGTTATAGCGGCTGAGCCCTCCCGCGATGCGCAGCAGACTGTCAAACGTCACCGCCTTATTGCCGTTTTCATCGAAATATTCGGCGTGCACCGCCACTTCCTTCTCCTCGTCCAGATACTTCGTAAAGGCACCGTCGGCACCGAACAGCGCAGCGGGGTCACCTGTCACGCTCACAACCGGCAGCTCGTGCGCCTCGGTCAGCAGATAGGTCTGCGTCAGCACGTCGCTGGGCAGATAGCCGTCTCGGTAGGCCACGGCGCGCAGGGTGGTGTTTTTCGTCAGTGTCAGCGCCTCGCCGTCGGTGTACCGTGTATCGCGCACGGTCGGCTCACTGCCGTCGGTGGTGTAATACACGCGGCAGCCGTCCGGCACGGTCAGCGTCACGGTGGCGCCGTCGTCGGCATAGCCACCCTCACGGCTTGCGGTGGGCATCGCGGCGTAGCCGGGCAGGCCGGCACCGTTTTCCTCGCCGGGCGTGGGCGTCTCAAAATACACGCGGTTGCTACGGTCGAGGCCGACACGCCCCGAGGTGATACCGTACCGCTGCTTGCCGCTTTCAAACGTATCGCAGACCACGCCCTCGGGGGTCAGTAATGTCAGTGTTTCCCCGTACGGGCTGAGTGAAAACGGTGCGCACAGTCCATTGTCCGTGCCCTCCTCATCGCAGTAAATGAGCAAACGCTCACCGGCCGCTAACGTGATCTCCGGCAGGGTGAAGCCCGCAACGGTCACATCTTCGGTCAAGCGATAGCCGGTCAGGGTGATCGGCGCATAGTTGGTGTTGGTCAGCTCCACCCAATCGGCGGGATAGGCGTTGTCGCCCGAGCGGGAGACCGCGCACACCTCGCTTATCATCACGCCGGTGTAGCACACCTCGCGCAGCGCCTCCGTGGTCGCGGCGTGCAAGCCGCCGTTAGCGGTGCCGGGCGTGGGGGAGGCAAACCACACGGCTTCACCGTCCAGCACACCGTAAGAGCTGTTTTCCGGTGACTTGCCGATGCTCAAGCTGTCCAGCAGGGTGTCGCCGCAGTAGAGGTACACGGTGTCCCCGCTGCCTGCCAGCCCGAACGGTGCATAGCCGGAACGGCTCTCAGCCGGGTCACCTGTCAGCGGTACGACTAAGACGGCACCCGCTTCTAATGTCTGTTCACCGAACACGAACGCCTGCGTCTCGGTCGGGTCGTCGGTCAGCGACAGCCCCGTCAGCTCCAGCGACGTACTCCCGGTATTGGTCAGCTCCACCCAATCGTAATACAGTCCGTCGCCGTCGCGGAGGCAGGACAGGTTGTTGTTCATTACCTCGGTCAGCTTCAGTGCGCTTTGCGGTGCGTCGGACGGCTGTCCAAGCCGCAGTGAGCCCGCCAGAATGGCAGGGATTCCCACCGCACACAGCACAATGAGCAGAATACGCTTTGCTCGCATAGTCATTCCGCCACCTCCGTTTCCACGGCGTTGGCACGTCCGGGGGTGGGGTAGCGACAGCGTATCGTCTTACCGCTGTTATCGCAGCCAAAGGCGACATCCTGTTCCGTTGCTCCGCACGTCACCCCGGAGCAAAACGCACCGTCGGCGGTGTACAGTCCCAAAAAGCCGTCATTCTCACTTAAACGGAAATTCGTGTGCAGCTCGCCGTCCCCCGCGCTGTCCTTCCCGTCACAGAAGACGAGCAGATACCCGCCTGCGGGCAAGGTCGTACCTGCCGGGAACAGCCAGCGGGACAGATCATCCTCCGCATCGGTCAGTGCCCAGCCGGAGAGATCGACCGCCGCCTCAGACGTGTTGTACAATTCAATCCAATCGCCGTAATCACCCGCGCTGTCATACAGCGTGGATTTGTTACGGCTGACATATTCGTTGATGCGTACGCCGTACCGGGTATCGGTGGTGTTGTCGCCGAGCAGCATTCCGTGCGAGTTGTCCTCGCCCGGTGTGGGGGTGGCATACCACACGAACTGCGCGGGCGAGAAGCTGTCAGTCTCCGTGCTGCCGTATGACAGTCCCGGTACGGAGGCGGGCACGGCTATCGTTTGTACGGCGGTGCCTTGTGGGTCGCTGAGCACGACCGTTTCTCCGGCGGCGCTCAGACGAAAGGTGAGGGTATCTCCGGCGGTCAGTACCAGACGCTCGCCGGGCAGCAGGGTGTACAGGGGCAAAGGGGACTTGCCGGGTGTCTCGGGATCGTCGGACAGATACCACCCTTGGAGCGGCACGGGCAATTCACCGTAATTGTACAGTTCGATCCAATCGGTCTCACCGCCCGCGCTTTGCAGCTCGGTGATGCACAGTGTTCGTCCCGTCGGTGTCGACGTGCAGGCGCAGCAAAGGCACAAAACGGCGCACAGCAACAGTATGGCAGGCAAGCGCATCACGGCGAGACCTCCTTAACATAAAATACACATTCTATTATAGCAAAATCGCTGTCGTAAATCAATAGAACTTGTCGAATGATAAAAAAGTTCTGCTGTAGGTGTTACAATGATGTGTGACAAAAGATAAAAAATAGTAGCGAATAGGAGTGACCTGTGTTAAGGTTGAGTTGCTCAAGACAAAACCGAAAGGCAGGTGTCACCCTATTCGCTATGAATAAGATAACACAAACGATGCAGTTTAGGCAATCCCTAATTTTTTACGCAAAGAAACACGGAGTAACCAAAGCCGCCATTCGCTATCGCACTAACCGCC
>CAYYDD010000051.1:0-12177 GCA_964470515.1 uncultured Eubacteriales bacterium
CCCTTGCGGGTGGGTGAAATATTGCTTCGCAATGTGAAATTCTCGCTTTGCTCGAGTGAAATCGCTGCGGCGGTGGGTGGATTTAATTTCACATTTTGCGTTAGCAAAATATTTCACCAAAGGCGTAAGCCTTTGATTTCACCGTGAGCAAAGCGAACGATTTCACTAACTCTTGCGCCTCCACCACTTTTATGCTATACTAAACCCAAGGCGGTGATCTTGTGAAAACATTAAAACAAATGCAGCTTGATAAAATAGAAAAGAATTACAAAGAACATCGAGGAAGTTTAATAAAAAAATACCGCAATGTTTTTGGTAAATATGTTTTAGTTATTGATGAGAAAGGTGAAAAATCAAAAGTTTATGTTGGCAAGTGTATTTATGAAGACACTAAATTGGGTTCTAAATTAACTATTGGTGAAATTAATCGTAATCTTATCAATATTCGTCCTGGTATTTGCAAAAATAGTGATGAATAGCTAAATTTAAAGATAATCAGGTTTTTCGTCCAGTTCTTTTTTGGACACGAGAGACAAAAAACCCGTTCACGTAAGTGGGCGGGATTTTTACTTCTTACTTCTTACCTCTTCACTCTTACCTCAACCAAAGTCTTACACGGGATTTTTGGAAAGTAATAAGTAATAGGTAAGAGGTAATAAGTATTGCGCCTCCACCGCTTTTATGATATACTACACATAGGTGGTGATAACATGAGAAAAATTCTTGATAAAATGTTTTGTAATAAAAAATGGTGTATGCTAATCCCAATTTTGATTGCAATGCTCATATACTTGTTGTTTATTTTATTTGCAAACACGGATAATAAAATAAATTCTATAATAGCTCTTCCGATTATTTCGGCATTTTGGTTTTTTGGCTCGTTTTTGGTTGTATATATACAAGTTAAAAACACGATGTGTCCGGAATGGTTTTTAAATTTGTTTGAACTTATAGTGACTATAGGTTTTGGTATTTATGCTATAATCTCTATTGTGCAATTTATAATTAGTGGTTTTCAAAATCTTGATTATGGCTTATGTATGGGTTTGTTAACATATAGTTCTGTTTGTTGGGCACATAGTAAAAGAATGAAATAGTATAGAAAATCAGGTTTTCGCCCAGTTCTTTTTTGGACACGAGAGACAAAACAAAAAGCACTGCGAGAGCAGTGCTTTTTTGTTTTGGAAACGATGTTTGCCCTTGCGGGCAAGTGATGTGCCTTCGGCGTGATGCTTCCTGCGGAAGTGATGTTGCGCCTTGCGGCGCAGTGGGCAAACATCACATCACTGCGACCATCGGGAGCAATATCACTATGGCGTAAGCCACAACATCATGTCGGCTTTGCCGACGCTTCACTTTCCCTTGCGGATTCGCCGCTTTTATGCTATAATATACTTAAAGGTCGGTGATGATATGAGTAAGCATAGGTGCCCTTGGTGCGGAGAAAAAACTTTAACAACATTTCAAAAAAGTTCGAGAAGAACGCACGACTTTGCGTTAGGGAAAATAAAAAATAAAGTTTATTTTTCTTGTCCATCTTGTAATAATGAAATTGAACATACAATGTCTACAAAAGGGAAGAAATACGAAAGTATTTTATTAATATCCATTTTAATCTTAGTGATTTCACATTTTATATTTGCTGCTTTGAATTTTAAAATACTGTTGTTAGTTTCTTTGGCGTTGCTGATTATATGTGCTATTTCTTTGGTTTTTATTTATACTAAATTTACTGAGTTTGTAAAACATGAAAAAGATAATTAATACAAGTATATTATTTTAGAATATTATAAGAAAATCAGGTTTTAAGACCAGTTCTTTTTCGGACACGAGAGACAAACGAAAATCCGTTCACGTAAGTGGGCGGATTTTCGTTTGTATTATTCATTATTCATTAAAAGAGAACGGATTTTCAAATGAATAATGAATAATTGGGCTTTGCCCAAACAACGCTTCGCGTTGCGGTTATGGTATACTGTGTCGATATACAGCGTAAGGATTTTTGTGCGATACGTCTTGCACTTTGGTGGAGAGTGTGCTATACTGCCTCTTCGGAAGTTGTAAAAAAGAGGGATCGTATAATGAAGGAGTTTTACTTACAGCCGAAGCTGATCTCGGCGCTGAAGGGGTATACCAAAAAGCAATTGGTCAATGACATCGTGGCAGGTATCATCGTGGCGATCATCGCACTGCCGCTGTCCATTGCGCTGGCACTTGCGTCCGGTGTGGAGCCGGCGTGCGGTGTGTACACCGCCATTGCCGCAGGCTTTGTGGTGTCGTTGCTTGGCGGCAGCTGCGTACAGATTGCCGGTCCGACGGCGGCGTTCGCCACCATTGTGGCCGGTGTGGTGGCGACGCAGGGGATGGACGGCCTGTTCCTCGCTACCGTGATAGCGGGTATCCTGCTCATCGTGATGGGCGTTTGCCGCTTGGGCTCGTTTATCAAATATATGCCGCATACCATTACGGTGGGATTTACCGGCGGTATCGCAGTGACCATCCTGCTGGGGCAGGTCAAGGATTTTCTGGGGCTGACCTACGCCGCCGGGATCAAGCCTATTGAAACGCTGGAAAAGGTGGAGGCGAACATCGAGGCTGCGTCGACGTTTAGTCCGTGGGCACTGTTGGTCGGTGCGATCAGTCTGGCGATCCTCATCGTCTACCCAAAGCTGGAAAAGCGCGTGCCTGCCTCGCTGGTGGCGGTGGTCGTAGGTGCGTTGCTCGTGAAATGTATTCCCGCGCTGGATGCGGGGGTGTATACCATCGGGGATCTGTACACCATTCCTACGGGACTGCCGACGGTAGACTTTGCCGGGATGGATTTTAGTACGGATAAGCTGGTGGCTGTTATCCCGAACGCCGTGACTATCGCGGTACTGGCGGCTATTGAATCGTTGCTGTCCTGCGTGGTGGCGGACGGTATGGTTAATTCCAAGCACAACTCCAACGCGGAGCTGGTGGCGCAGGGCTTCGGCAATATTGCCTCGGTGCTGTTCGGCGGTATCCCGGCGACGGGGGCCATCGCACGTACCTCGGCCAATGCGAAAAACGGCGGCAAAACGCCGGTGGCCGGTATGGTGCACGCCGTGGTGTTGTTCCTCGTGCTGCTGTTCCTGATGCCGTACGCGGCGCTCATCCCGATGCCGACCATCGCAGCGATCCTGTTTATGGTCGCTTACAATATGAGCGAGTGGAAAACGTTCGTGGCCATCTTCAAGACGAAGCAGTGGACGGATATCGCGGTGCTGGTCGTCACGTGTGTGCTGACCATCGTGTTCGATCTGGTGGTTGCCATCGCTGTAGGCATCGCATTACAGCTTGTGTTGGTGCTCGTGCGTCGGCTGTGCGGCGGGGCTAAAAAATCTGTCGATTGATTTTTGGGCATTTTAAAGAAAACTCTTGCAGTGTGCTTGAGAATAGTGTACAATATAACCAAGATCACTACTTCAAGGGGGTACGACTATGCCGACTTTGCACACTTTAAAATATGCGACCAAGCGCAACAACCTGTTTTTGCGTGTGGCTATGGGTCACTTTGCGACGAGTAACTGCCACAGCAACTATTATATCGACGTTGTGGCGCAAAAGGCACGGCTTTCCGAGGCGCGCGCCGTGGCGGAGGAGCTGGCGACCTATTACTATGCGAATACCGTGGTGGATACCATTCTGTGTCTGGACGGTACGGAGGTCATCGGTGCCTGCTTGGCGGATAGCTTGGCCAAGGCGGACGTTATCAACATGAACGCGCACAAGTCCATTTACGTGGTCACGCCCGAAGCGACGAGCGGTAGCCAGCTCTTGTTCCGCGACAACATCGTGCCGATGATCGCCGGTAAGCATATGCTGATCTTAGCGGTATCGGTCGCATCCGGCAAGACGGTGCAGGCCGCCATTGATGCGGTGACCTATTACGGCGGCACAGTGTCGGGCGTGTCGGCCATCTTCTCCACGGCGAAGGAATGCGGCGGGTTCCCCGTGCATTCGGTATTTGACCCGAACGATCTGGAGGATTACCAGAGCTATCCCGCACACGAATGTCCGATGTGCAAGGCGGGGAAGAAGCTGGACGCGCTGGTCAACAGTCACGGCTTCTCCAAGCTGTAACCAAACGAGAAAGACGCACCCGCTGGGTGCGTTTTTTGTTGCCCTATGACGAAAGGGTGTGATCTAAGGAGGCCGAGGCTTTGGCAAATTCTTGTAATTTATGAAAATTTTCGTTGAAGACGGGGCTAATCTATGATATTATTAAAGTACATATTTCGACAACACGAGGAGGAACCGTTATGAAAACGATCAAAGCAGTCCCGCTGACGCACGAGGGGTTTGCACCCTTCGGGCAGTTTTATACGATGGATAAGCCTCAGGGCCACGCGCTGTGCGGTGAATTGCATGAGTTTTTTCCGGATCGGCTGGTGGCCGACAGTGAGCATCGCGTGGGGTATTCGCCCATCGTGGTGAAGCGGCCGGAGCGTATGGTCATTACCCAGCAGGAATATCATACGACCACGTGGGAGATGATCCTGCCGTTGGATGACGATATGGTGCTGCACGTGGCACCCGCATCCGGCGGTACGCCCGTGACCGAGCTGGTGCAGGCGTTTATCGTGCCGAAGCACACACTGGTAAAGATGAATGCGGCGATCTGGCATCTGGCACCGTTGCCCGCTTCCAAGGGGCAGCTGACGGCGATGATCGTTCTGCCGGAGTGCACCTATGCGAACGACTGCACGGTGGTGGATCTCACGCCCGAGCAGCAGTTTGAGGTCGTGCTGTAAGCACAGGTTGCTTGAGTTGCGGGGATACAAGGATCGCAAAGGAGAGGACGTACGATGGTAAAGATCACGCTGTCGATCGACAGCTCGTGGGTATTGAGCAAGCGCGGGGATGAGGTGCTTCCCGTTGACGTGTTTGTGGCAGCGATGAAAGAATTATTCAGCGTTGAAGTGCGGGAGGCCTCGTTGACGGATTGTGTGCTCATTGTCAAGAATGAGGGTGTCGATGCCGAGGAAGTAGACGCTCAGGTGTGGAATATCGTCACACACAAGCTGGGTCTCAAGCCGGGCAATCCGTACATAAAGCATTCCGTTGGTTCCTACGTACCGGGCGAAACAGAGACACCTGCAAAAGAGGTGGCTACCTCGGTCCCCGAGGTGGATCGGCAGGCCGAACGGCTGAGAGATCTCCGCAATTCGATTAGAGTGCTGTTTGGTGCATACGAATTCAAGGAGCTGGTCGATGAGTGCCTGAAGGTGGCGCCCCGGCTTATCAAGCACGGTGCGGAGGATGTGCTGATACAGCGGAGCTATCTGTTTGCGGTGAACGACGGGTACGGGGTTACCACGTATCTGAAGCTGTTTGCCGCGCTGTTGACGGAGCTGAAGCTGGTAGAGTCCGAAAAAGCACCGAGCGTGGTTGAGATCCGACTGCCTCCGCCGGCACAGCGCGGAGACTCGGATCCGTTTGCCGACGTGAAGAACTACCTGCGGCGGCCGCAAAAGAATTTGTGCGTGTTGTGCATCGATATCCGCGAGTGGATGACCAAGACCCGCGACAAGGAGTTCCGTGAGTTTCTGATGGAGCTGGATGACCGTCAGGAAAAGACCGTTGTGATCTTCCGTGTGCCGTTTGTGGAAAAGGAGATCCTGAACGGTCTGGAGCAGAGCATCGGCGATGTTTTGACGGTGCGCTCGGTCTCGTTCGTACCCTTTGACCACGATGATCTGGTGGAGTATGCTCGCCACGAGCTGGAGAGCCGCGGATTTGCCGCGGAGGAGGATGTGTGGGATATTTTCCGTGCCCGTCTTACCGAGGAAAAGAACGACGGTCGCTTCTACGGCATCAACACGGTGAATAAGATCGTGCGGGATATGCTGTACCGTAAGTATCTGCACAATGCGAGATACGGAGTAGAGGACGACGTCATCATCAAAAAGGATGAGGTAATGGATCTGGCGCGGTCCTACAGTGATGATCGCAAGACGGGCGTGGAAATGCTGGATAACTTTATCGGTATGGAGACCATCAAGCAGCGCGTGTATGAGCTCGTCGCGCAGATCGAGATGGCGGCCACGAATAGCAAGCTCGGCTCGCCGTGTATCCATATGCGGTTTGTGGGTAATCCCGGCACCGGTAAGACCACGGTGGCGCGTGTGGTCGGTAAGATCCTGAAGGAAAAGGGCATCCTGCGCAACGGTAGCTTCTTCGAGTATGCGGGTCGTGATTTCTGCGGCCGCTATATCGGCGAGACTGCTCCGAAAACGGCGGCGATGTGCCGCGATGCCTACGGCTCGGTGTTGTTTATCGACGAAGCGTATTCGCTGTACCGGGGTGAGGGCGGCAGCAAGGCGGATTACGGTCGTGAAGCCATTGACACGCTGATCGCAGAGATGGAAAATCATCGCACCGATCTGGTGGTCATTATGGCCGGTTACCCGGACGAAATGGAGCAGCTGATGCAGGCGAACGCCGGGCTGGCAAGCCGTATGCCGTATGTGATCGAATTTCCGAACTATACCAGAGAGCAGCTCTTCGATATTTTTATGCTGATGACCCGCAAGAGCTTCACGTATAAAGACGGCTTTGAAGAAGCGGTCAAGCAGTATTTCGATACACTGCCGGATGAGCTGTTGCAGTCCAAGGAATTCAGCAACGCGCGGTTTGTGCGTAATCTCTTTGAGCGTACCTGGGCGAAGGCTATGATGCGGGCGCAGATGAGCAAGGAGGAGGCCACGGTGCTTATCAAGGAGGATTTCATGCTCGCCAGTGCGGATAAGGAATTCGCAAACATTATGCAAAAGCAGCCCAGAGCACTGGGATTTGTCTGATAACGTTAAGCCTTGCGATGATAACAGACCACAAATCACCCCGAAGCCGCCGTTTCAGGCTGGTTCAAGTGCGTCAGTTGTGGTTAACCACAAGCGTGCTTGTGTTGATACAGGGGGAGTGTCAATGGTTTATGTGACCTCGGATCTTCACGGGTATCCGCTGGAGGATTTTCAGGCGTTGCTCGCCAAGGCGGGCTTCTCCGATGAGGATTTTTGCTTTGTGCTGGGTGACGTGATCGACCGCGGGCCGGACGGTATCAAGCTACTGGAATGGATGATGCTACAGCCGAATATGGAGCTGCTGCTCGGCAATCACGAGGCGTTGCTGCTCGCGTGTGATTTCTTGTTTGAGCCCGTGACGGAGGACTCCGTCGAGGCACTGACGGAGGATCAATTGGAGCTGCTTTCGGTGTGGCTGGACAGCGGCGGTACGCCGACCGTGGATGCGCTACGGCGTATCGGTACCGAACGGGTCAAGGCGATCGTGGACTATCTGCGCGACGCACCGCTATATGAAATAACGACCGTCGGCGGGCGTGATTTTTTGCTTGTGCACAGTGGGTTGGAGAATTTTGATCCCAAGCGGCCGCTGTCGTCGTATGACGCAGATGAGTTGCTGTGGTGCCGCCCGCAGTTGACCGACCGTTATTTCAACAAAGCCATCACGGTGTTCGGCCATACGCCTACCGGCTTATTCGGTCGGGAATACACCGGGCGGCTGGTAAAAACGGATACGTGGCTGTGTATTGACACCGGGGCATCGAGCGGCTTGCATCCAATGCTCCTGCGGCTGGATGATCTGCGGGAATTTTACGCGGATAACGGGTGATACTATTCCTGAGGTGATAACGATGGCAAAGCAGGGGATGAAGCGCACCCAACGCACGCATACCGAGGAGCGGAACGAAGCTGCCGCTGTGCCGGAGCTTCAGGGCAGAGCCAAGCACGGCAAGGAGCGGGCGAAACCTATCATTGCCGGCACCAGGCCGCCGGCACAAAAGGTGTATCATACCGCACCGCTTTCCAAGGAAAAGCCGATCTCCGATGCGTATCCGGTTATTGATACCGATCTGGCGCGGGATAATGTGGAAAACAACATCCCGGAGGCCGATCTGCAGGATCTGTAAAAGCACACCTGTCTGCGTAATGCAGGCGGGTGTGCTTTTTTGTGAGGTGAAAACCCGGCAGTGTCTGATATTACTCGGAAAATGTCCGATTTTCCACTCCGTTCGGCGTATGTTTCTGCTATGATGACAATGGAGAAAGGAGAGTTCGCCTATGAAGATTCTGGTAATCGGAGGCACCGGCCACGTTGGCTCATTTTTAGTGCCGATGCTGCTTGAGCAGGGGCACGAGGTCTATGTTGCCACGCGGGGCAATACGCGGCCGCGTATGGGTGCTGCGTTTGAGGGGGCTAAGTACGTCACCTGCAACGCGCGTGAGCCCGAGACGTTGCTGCCGTTGCGGGACTATCATTTTGATGCTATCGCGGAGTTCCCCGGCAAGGCCTACAACGTCTGGAACGTATTCAAGGATAACGTCGATCATATCGTCGCCTGCGGTTCGGTGTGGATGTACGGCTATCCGCACGTGGTACCCACACCCGAGGTCTATCAGGACAAGTGTCTGTTCGGCGGATACGATGTTCGCTATCCCGAAATTCGCGAGATGATCGCGCAGTCCGGCACCGAAAAGGCGGTGTTCACCGCGATTATGGTGCCCAATATCTGCGGCCCCGGCAAGGTGCCTCTGGATCAGATGTGCGGGCGCAGCGTGGAACGCCATAAGGCTATGCAGCGCGGTGAAACGGTCATTCTGCCCGACGGTCCGGAAGCACTGATCGGCCCGTGCGATGCCGAGGATCTCGCGTCGCTGTTTGCACTGGCCATCAATAACCGCACTGCGGCGGCGGGGCAGATCTTTAACGCCGGTTCGGCTGATGCCGTGACGGGTACGCAGCTCATCCGGCTGTTTAGCGATATCTATGAGGTGGAGATCCCGATCGAGCGGGTGCCGTGGGAGATCTATAAAACCGAGGTCAACCCGGATATGGGCAACTGGTGGCATTTCTATGCACATATGCTACCGGATATTTCCAAGGCACGTAAGTTGCTCGGTTACGAGCCGAAATACAGCGTTAAGGATACCATTCGCCGCGCGGTAAACTGGATGCGCGAGGAAGGCTTGTTGAACGACTAAAGAAACGACCGCCATAGCGTGGTATTCTTAACGGAGTTTAGTAAAAGAGACCGTCAATCGTTGACGGTCTCTTTGTAATATCCATAGTGGGTTTGGGCTACTGACCAACGGTATTTGCGCATACAAATGCGATGCTGGCTCTCTCCAACTATTTGCTGGATTTACGGCGGTTATGCTCTTTGCAAAGCATTTGACCGTTGGCAATTTCACGAACGGTTATTTCTGTTAATCTGATTTCCATTATCAATCACTTTCTTTTTATAAAGATTCTTTTGTATTTACGCTCGCCGCTAACAAGGGGTTGCGCCACCTTACTATCTTCATCCCACAAACCGTTTGAAAATCCTTTACCTTCACTTTCAGTACATCCAATGATTTCAAACTGATCGGGATTATATTTTTGCATAAAGGTAATCGGCACACCCATTGCGCCATTATAATCACAAGGGATTTCCGCTGCCTTATCCACGTTGATGGCATCATAGTTATCATATTTCGGATATTCCTCGGGGCTATATGTTTTATACAAAACCATGTTTTCGTGGCGTTTGCTCACGTCCAAGTTGGTATACCACATTACGCCCGATACCCGAATCATCCCCTCACGGTGATCAGCATCCGTTGCGGTATCCTCATAATAGCGGTTGATAAAGTGGGCGCAGTTCCGATTGAAACCGTAGCCCAACCACATTTTATTATTCTTCAGCAGAGGAAAAATTTCTTTATAAGTAATAGCATTTTGGTTGCCGATAATCAAAAACTTCTTTTCATATTCCATTAACTGTGCCACATATTCACGGAACAGAGAAAAGGGCGGATTGGTCACAACAATATCGGCTTCTTTTAGTAGTTCTATACATTCCTCCGAACGAAAATCGCCGTCCCCCTCCAACAATGTCAGGGTATTTTTGCCGCTTTTGAGCAGATATTCCACGTCGGCAAGGTCAACGGCTCCGTCACCGTTCAAGTCTTTTACTTCGGTGATCTCAATTTTATACGGCTTCTTTCCGCTGACGGCTTCGCCTACGGGGACTTCATCGCCAAACAAGGATAATTGTGTATACATTACGGGCGAGGTGGCATAGCAGGTGGCAATTAACTTTTTAAGACCGTAACTGTTAAAGCACATAGCAAAGTGCTTGAAAAAATTGCTTTCGTACGGATCGTCGCAATTACAAAGCACCACCTTACCCTTAAAGAAAGGTTTATAGTGCCGCAATTCCTTTTCAATATCGGTGAGTTGCGTATAAAATTCATCCTTTTTCGCTTTATTTGCCTTATTCAATAAAGAATTAGTTGCCGCCATAGTATACCTCCAAAATTTTCCTGCAAAGACAGTATACCATAATTTATTATTCTTTTCAATAAAAATAGCGTGATATCCTCCGTTAAGGATATCACGCTATTGGCGGTCGTTTCTTTATACCCTTACCAGCTTGGTCATCGGTCCTTAGATCATTGCGAGGAAGAGCCGGTCATACCGTAGGCGATATACGGTGCGGGCGGTTCGCTCGCAAACAGTGAAAACAGCAGGTTGCACACGTCCGTCATCGCCAGACCGACGCTTATCATAAACTTGGCCTTGATCTTATCACCGATTGCGGCGTTGATGAGCTGTCCCATGGCGTAGGTAATGAAGTACGCCGAGGACAGACGACCGACGGCTTCGGTGGTGAGCACATTCCATTCGATTATTTGCAGCGAGACCGCGCTGAGGATGTTGCGGGTGAAATATAGCGCCGGATAGGAGATTGAGCAGATACCGCCGATGATGACGGCGCGGTGCACCTTTTCGGTCATTGGAAAGCAGTTCGTGGCAGTCTCCGTTAATCGTTGACACTGTGAGAGTTTAAAATTCTTTGTATTGTGTCCTGTCGCCGGATACCGATGTGGGCACCTGCCTGCGTTGCGAGCTGCCGACATATATCATCGTGGAATAAAGCAAGAGCCTGACGCTATGCGTCAGGCTCTTGCTTTAACTGTTCATATAACGCGTTCATTTGTGCGGCAATGACGGTGCTTTCATCGGGGTCGCAGGTGCGCAGCCGTCGTTGAGAGGGTAAGCCCCAGATGTTCCACAGCCGCGGGCCGATCCACGTGTGATAGTCGGTTGGCTCAAACACGCCGCACAGCAGGCTCAAGCAAGCGATTTTGGGCTTCATAAAGATCCATTTCATCGGATGCTTGATAACGGCGAAGATCAGCTTGGGGTAGTGCGCGGTGATATTGGTAAAGGTGATGCCCGGGTGCGCGACGGACAGCGTCGCCGCGGTCTCGTCACGGAATAACTCCTGAAGCGCGAACATCAGCCGCCGTTTGGCGTTGCCGTATACCAGCCGTGCATGGCGGCGGGTGGCGAAATCGGGATCGGCCGGGTCCGTCTTTGAGTAGTTGTGCGCGATGCTACTCACCATTACCACACGCCCGTTGCGGCGGCGTAGCAGCGGCAACAGCTCACGGGTGAGGTAATAGGGGGCAGCACAGTTGATCTGAAACACGTTGTCCAGTCCCGTATCGCAGCGGTAACGCGGGATACTGTACGCGCCGGCGTTGTGGATGAGGATATCCACCGGTCGTGTTTTCAGCTCCTCGCAGGCTGTGCGCACCGAGGACATATCTGCAAGATCCAGTGGGATGCGGCATAAGTCGATGTCGGGGAACTGCGCCACCAGCTCCCGTTTCAGCGCGGCGGATCGTTCCGCATTGCGATCCAGCAGGATCAGTGACGCGTTCAGCGCTGCCAAGCGGCGGCAAAGCTCCTGCCCCAGCCCGCCGGTCGACCCCGTGATTGCTACGTGTACGCCGGTCATGTCGTAGGTATGTTGTGTAAGCCATCGTTTCGTATTCATACGGCTATTGTATCACTGATCGCACCAAGTGTCAATCGTTGTGTTTTTTGCAAATGTTCGCAAAAACACTTGACAAGCGCAGGATTTATGGTACAATAAAATGCGTGCTTTAAACACAGGCCATCGTCTTTGGCGGCCACGTTCGGGCCTTTAGCTCAGTTGGTTAGAGCATCCCGCTCATAACGGGACGGTCCCGGGTTCAAGTCCCTGAAGGCCCACCACATATAGGGGCATAGCTCAGTTGGTAGAGCAGCGGTCTCCAAAACCGCGTGCCGAGGGTTCAAGTCCTTCTGCCCCTGCCATAA